>JBBJMB010000247.1:0-5736 GCA_037719755.1 Pyrinomonadaceae bacterium | reverse complement strand
AGGTAAAACTCTTTGTCAATCGGGAGTCCTTCCTCAACCAGCACCACGCGCACTTCCCTGCCTTCCGGCCCGGTCT
Source organism: Pyrinomonadaceae bacterium (assembly GCA_037719755.1). Classification (GTDB taxonomy): domain Bacteria; phylum Acidobacteriota; class Blastocatellia; order Pyrinomonadales; family Pyrinomonadaceae; genus JBBJMB01. Next base: position 5,660 of record JBBJMB010000247.1, on the reverse strand, counting down.
GGTGCGTCACCAGGTTCATGCCGAGAATTTCGCCGGCCACGCGCTCGGCTTCCTCCGGGCTGCGCGCCAGCTTCACGCCGCCGCCCTTGCCGCGCCCGCCCGCGTGGATTTGGGCCTTCACCACCACCACGTCCGTTCCCAGATCCAGCGCCGCTTGACGGGCCTCTGCAGGCAAGCGGGCGACGATGCCGCGCGGCACCGAAACTCCGAATCTCTTGAGCAATTCTTTCCCCTGATACTCGTGTATCTTCATACGACTCCTCTGTAGATTGATGACCTCGCCAAGACTCAATTCAGGCAGTTTGCTGACTTTGTAAGCCGGACGAGTGTAGCCGCACGCCGCGAGATGCCGCAAGTTAGCGCTGGGGCGCTATCGCGTAACAGCGCGGAGAGAAAGATCATGTGGCTTCGGATTTTCCGCTGTGTGACGCGCTCAATCGGCTTGGCGGAAGGATGAGCCAGAATCTCTTCATTCTTGGTTTTCTCTGGATCTCTCTTGTCTTTTCTCTGTGTTTAGGTAACTCAACCCGAGTCTTGCCTTGACTTGTTCTTCCTCTGCGTTTCTGCGGTGTGCTTTTCTCTGTGTTTCTCTGTGTTTAAGTGAGACTGACCCAAACACAGAGAAGCACAGAGAAACACAGAGAAACGCAGAGAGAGAGAGAGAGAGAGAGAGAGAGAGAGAGATGTTTCACACTCGAGAATGAATAGACCATGAGAATAGGCTTGGCAATTTACCAAAACGGCGAAGGCAAGGATATAATGTGCGCCACACTTTTGTTCGTGTTTCGTTGTTTTTCAAGTAACAATCCGGATCAACTTTCGGTAATTTCAATGGAGATTCATATATGAAGCTTTCTCGCAAATTAGCTTTGAGCATGGCGCTGGCGACGATGCTCGTGATCGGTAGCGTGGCGCCGCCCGTGGCGTTCGCGCAGCAGCAACAGCAAAGCGCGCCGCAAGCCGCAGAAGTTGCGCCCCCCGCCGGCATCGAGCGCGTCGCGTCGGTCGAAGGCCTGACCGAGTATCGTTTAAAGAACGGCTTAAAAGTCTTGATCTTCCCAGACCAAACCAAGCAAACGATCACCGTCAACATCACTTATCTGGTCGGCTCCGCAAACGAGAATTACGGCGAAACGGGCATGGCCCACTTGCTCGAACACCTCGTCTTCAAAGGCACGCCGCGCCACCCGAACATTCCGCAAGAATTAACTGAACACGGCACGCGTCCGAACGGCACAACCTTTCTCGACCGCACCAATTACTTCGAGACGTTTTCTGCCACCGATGAGAATCTCAACTGGGCGCTCGACCTTGAGGCCGACCGGATGATTAATTCGTTGATCGCCAAAAAAGATTTGGACAGCGAAATGACGGTCGTCCGCAACGAATTTGAGCGCGGCGAAAACAACCCGTTCCGCGTCACGCTGCAACGCACGCTGGGCGCGGCTTATGAGTGGCACAACTACGGCAAATCCACCATCGGCTCCCGCGCCGATATTGAGAATGTGCCGATTGATCGACTGCAAGAGTTTTACAAAAAAAATTACCAGCCCGACAACGCCGTGCTGCTCGTCGCCGGCAAACTTGATGAAGCCAAAACGCTCGCGTTGATCGACAAATACTTTTCGCCGATTCCGAAGCCGGCGCGCACACTGCAGAAGCTTTACACCAGCGAGCCCGTGCAGGACGGCGAGCGGTTGGTGACGGTGCGTCGGGTCGGCGACATTCAGCTGGCGCTGGCCACCTACCACGTTCCCTCGGGCGTGCACCCGGACGCGGCCGCCCTGCAGATTGTGGCGCAAGTTTTGGGCGATGCGCCTTCGGGGCGTTTGCACAAATCACTGGTTGAAACAAAGAAGGCGGTGCAGGTCGTCAATTTGCCGTTTTTCATGACCCTGCGCGAACCCGGCGTGGCGTTGCTCGGCGCCGTCGTCGCCAAAGAAGCGTCCATCGATGATGCGCGCACGACGCTCAGCTCGGTGATTGAGAACGTCGCCGCGACGCCTTTAACGAAAGATGAAATCGAGCGCGCGCGCACCACGCTCTTAAAGGAAATCACACTGGCGCTCAACTCAAGCGATAACATCGGCTTGGAGATGAGCGAATGGATTGCGGCCGGCGACTGGCGCTTGTTTTTTATCAACCGCGACCGCATCAGAAGCGCCACACCCGAGGCCGTGCAAACGGCGGCGGCGCGTTACTTTAAGCCCGCCAATCGCACCATCGGCCTTTTCATTCCGACCCCAAAAGTTGACCGCGCCGAGATGCCCGCGACGCCTGACATCACGGAATTGGTGAAAGATTACAAAGGCGACGCGGCCGTGAGCGCCGGCGAAGCTTTTGATCCGAGTCCTGAGAACATCGAAGCGCGTCTCGAACGGCGCAACGCGGAGGCCAACGCGAGCGGCATTCGTCTGGCTTTCCTCACTAAAGAGACGCGCGGCGACAAAGTTAACGCGGAGCTGACTTTACACTTCGGCGACGAGAAATCATTGATGAATCGTACGACCGCGGCGCAGCTCGCGGGCGCGATGCTTGATCGCGGCACGCGCGCGCACACGCGCGAGCAACTCAAAGATGAACTCGATAAGCTGCAAGCGCGCGTCAACATCTACGGCGGCGTGACGCAGGCGACCGCGACCATTGAAACCGTGCGAGCGAATTTGCCGGCCGTGATGCGATTGGTCGCGGAGATGTTGCGCGTGCCGTCGTTTCCCGAAAACGAATTTAACCAAGCGAAGCAGGAACTGCTCGCGCAGATCGAATCGCAGCGCAGCGAACCGACGGCCGTCGCGGCGCTTGAGTTTCAGCGCCTGCTCAATCCGTACCCCAAAGGCGATGTGCGCTATGTCGACACTTTTGACGAAGGGGTGGCGCAGATTAAAGCGACGACGCTTGACGACGTGAAGAAATTTTACCTTGACTTCTACGGCGCCTCGAACGCAGAGCTCGCCGTGGTCGGCGAGTTCGATAAAGAAGAAATCGCCAAGCTCGCGACTGAAATCTTCGGTCCCTTTAAGAGTCCGCGCCCCTTTACGCGCGTGCCGCGTCCTTTTCAGGAAGTTGCCGCCGTGAACAAATCATTTGAAACGCCCGACAAATCCAACGGCTTTTTCATCGCCGGTTTGAACCTCAAAGTCCGCGACGACAATCCCGATTACGCCGCGCTGGCGCTCGGCAACTACATGCTCGGCGGCGGCTTTCTCAATTCGCGCCTCGCCGCGCGCATACGCGGCAAAGAAGGCTTGTCTTACGGAGTCGGATCGCGCGTCAACGTCAGTCCTCTCGACGAGTCGGGTTCGTTTACGGCGACCGCGATTTACGCGCCGCAAAACGTCGCTCGCCTTGAGGCGGTTTTCAAGGAAGAGATCGCCCGCGCCTTAAAAGACGGTTTCACCGCTGAAGAAATCGAAGCCGCGAAAAAGGGCTATCTGCAATCGCGCCAAGTCTCGCGCGCCCAAGACGACGAACTCGTCGGCCGACTGGGCAACTACCTTTTCCTCAACCGCACGCTCGCGTTTGACGCCGAACTTGATAAACGCCTTGGGGCCTTGACGCCCGAACAGATCAGCGCCGTGATGCGCAAATACATCACGCCGGACAAAATCACCATCATCAAAGCGGGTGATTTCGCGAAGCAAGCCACGAAATAAGCGAGGAAAACTCCACTACCGAAAGAGCGGAAGGGGCGCGAGAGAAAACAGATCTTTCTCTCGCGCCCCTTCAGCTCTTTCCGCAGTAAACAAGTCAGGCGCTCTCAAAGAATGCTTTTAATGACGTGAAGACAGTGTCAACGCATGTCCGACAATCTTCTCGATTGTCGTTTGGCCACATCAAACATCAAGCTTGACGTCTTGGGCACGTCTCTCGACAATCGAGAAGATTGTCGGACACTTTGGCCAAATTGATGTCGGCAAAGTCGTCGTGCTTCGCGCACAGAGAGTTGAATCATCCTGACATCGCACTTTTGTTTTGATAGTTGTGCTCTGATTCCGTATGGCGACCAACAATCCACGGGGCGCGCGCCGCGAGATGAGCACCAATCGCTCGGCCCTTCTCGTCGCGGCCGGCATTCTCCTGAGTCGCGTGATCGGGCTCATCCGCCAGCGCATTTTTCTGCATTACTTTGGCGGCATCTCCGACGCCGCCGATGCCTTTACGGCCGCGTTCCGCATTCCGAATTTTCTGCAAAATTTGTTCGGCGAAGGCGCGCTGTCCGCTTCTTTCATTCCGGTTTACGCACGCCTCTTGGCCCACGGCGACGAACGGGAAGCCAATCGCGTGGCCGGAGCGATCTTCGCGCTTTTGGCGCTCGTCACCTCGCTGCTGGTGCTGCTGGGCGTCTTCGCCACGCCCGTTTTGATCGACGTGATCGCGCCGGGTTTCGCCGGCGAAAGCGAGCTCACCATCGGGCTGGTGCGCGTGCTTTTTCCCGGCGCCGGCTTGTTGGTGCTTTCGGCGTGGTGCCTGGGGATTCTCAACAGCCACAAACGCTTTTTTCTATCATACGCCGCGCCGGTGGTCTGGAACGTCGCGATGATTGCGACGCTTTTTACTTTTGGCGGCCAAATCGAACAGTACCAATTGGCGATGGCTCTCGCGTGGGGCTCTGTGCTCGGCAGCGCTTTGCAGTTCATGGTGCAACTGCCGACGGTTTTGAAATTGGCGCGCGGCCTGCGCCTGTCGCTTGGCCGAAACTCGCTGGAAGTGCGCGCCGTGCTGCGCAATTTCGTGCCCGCTTTCGTGGGCCGAGGCGTAGTGCAAATTAGCGCTTACGTGGATTCGATGATCGCCAGTTTGCTTGGCACCGGAGCCGTCAACAGCCTCGCGGCCGCGCGATTCTCTAACTCGTTCCGGTCAGCCTTTTCGGAATGTCGATCTCGGCCGCCGAACTGCCGGCAATGGCAGCGCCACAGGCGATCGCGCAGAAGTGGCGATTTATCTGCGCGATCGCTTAAACGCCAGTTTGCGCAAAGTGGCGTTCTTGATTGTGCCATCGATGGTGGCTTTCGTAACCTGGGCGATGTCGTCACAACGGCGCTTTACCAATCAGGTCGATTTACGCGCGACGAAACAATTTACGTGTGGCTGATTTTGGCGGGCTACTCGGCGGGGCTACTGGCGTCCACGCTGGGCCGTCTTTACTCCTCAACTTACTACGCGCTGCAAGACACCCGCACGCCACTACGCTTCGCCATTGTGCGCGTCGCTTTGGCCACCGCTCTCGGTTACTCGCTGGCCGTTGCGCTGCCGCCCGCCCTTGGCCTCACGTCTTACTGGGGAGTGTTCGGACTCACAATTTCCGCGGCGCTCGCGGGTTGGGTCGAATTCTTGCTGCTCCGCCGCAAGCTTAACGCTCGGATCGGGCAAACCGGCCTCGCGCTGTCATTTTCAGCGAAACTCTGGCTCTCGGCGCTCACGAGCGCCGGCATCGGCTGGATGATCAAGCTGGCTGTGGGCGCGCTTCACCCGGTTTTGCTCGCCATCATCGTTTTGCTTCCGTACGGATTGCTTTACTTCGCTCTCACAGCCGCCCTCAAAGTGTTGGAGGCGCAAGAATCAATCAACAAAATCAAGCGCACCGTAATGCGACGAGTTTCATCCACACCAAAAAACTAAAAGGCTTCCGGCCAACAAAGCCGAAAGCCTTCGCTTGATCG
>JBBJMB010000246.1:0-5737 GCA_037719755.1 Pyrinomonadaceae bacterium | reverse complement strand
GCCGTCCCGATGGGACGGCCACCGCCGGTCAACGGGTTCCCAGCGATAAATCGCTCTCGCTAAGTTCACTAGCGTCCCTCACGGGACGGAAAAAGAGTCACACATTAGGTACTACTCGTCGATCAATCCCGTACTCGGCACCGGTTGCACGGAGCCTTGCGTGGACAGCGTTTGGTCGCGGTCGCCGGCGATCACCGCTCGCTCGGGCACGTCGCGGTCGGCCGTGTCACTGACGCGCGCCACGCACAGCGCCGCGACGAGCAGAAAGACGCCGCCGAGCATCACCACGTACAGCGGACTCTGCGGATTATTCTCGCCGAAAAAGGTGCGCACAAGCCATCCGAAGGTGAGCGCTTGAATGATCTCCGGAATGACGATGAAAAAATTAAAGACGCCCATGTAAACGCCGATGCGCGCCGCGGGAAGCGTGCCCGCGAGCATCGCATAAGGCATCGACAGTATGGAAGCCCACGCGATGCCCACCCCGATCATCATCACCGGCACCATGTTGGGATTCTTAATAAAGTAAAGCGACAGCAAACTGAGACCGCCGCACACCAGCGCCATCGCGTGCACCGCTTTGCGGCTCGTCGCGGCAGCCACTTTCGGCAGCGCAAAAGCGACCAGGAAGCAGACGACGGAATAGACCGACATGCTCAAGCCTCCCCACTCGGCGCCGCGCGTATAGAGCGCAGACTGCGGATCGGTGGCGCCGAACACATGGCGGGCCACGGCCGGCACACAGAAAAGCCCCATGCCAAAAAGCCCGAGCCAGGTGAAGTCCTGCACCACAGCCAATTGCTTCGTCGTCTGCGGCATTTCGCGCATCGCCGCAAAAATCTCGCTCGCCGGCCCCGAAGCCGCGCTTTTCCCGGCGCATCCGCTCAAACTCCGCCATGTCGTCGGGCGGGTATTCCTTTGAGGTGAAGACCGTCCAAAGCACCGCCAACAAAAAGCAGACGGCGCCGATCTGGAAGGCATACTTAATCGTTAAAGGAATGCCGCCCGGCGTGTTTCCGGTGACGCCCAGTCTGTCTCGCAGAAGATAAGGCAGCACGCCCGCGGCGGTGGCGCCGAGGCCGATGAAAAAGCTTTGCATCACAAAGCCGGTTGTGCGCTGATCTGTGTTGAGTTTATCGGCGACGAACGCGCGGAAAGGCTCCATGCTGATGTTGATGCTGGCGTCGAGCATCCAGAGCAAACCGGCGGCCATCCACAGCGTAGATGAAGTGGGCATCCAGATGAGGGCGATGCTCGCGAGAATCGCGCCGATGAGAAAGTAAGGACGCCGGCGCCCGAGCGGGCCCCACGTGCGGTCGCTCATCGAGCCGATGATCGGCTGCACGATCAGTCCGGTAAGGGGCGCAGCCAACCAGAGGATGGGAATGTCTTCGGGCTTGGCCCCGAGTTTTTCGTAAATCACGCTCATGTTATTGAGCTGCAATCCCCAGCCGAACTGGATGCCGAGAAAGCCGAAGCTCATGTTCCAGATTTGCCAAAAGCTCAAGTTCGGTTTCTTCATAAAAGGCCCCCCCTCTCTGCGTCTCTCTTTTGTCTTTTCTCTGTGTTACTCTGCGTTTAGGTGAGACTGACTTAAACGAGAGAGAAGCACAGAGAGAAGACAAAAGAGAGTCGCAGAGATTAACGCGCCGTGAGAATGGCCGCCGTGCGGCCGGGCACGTCCAGCCGCACCTTGCCATCCTTGATTTGCACATCCTTGAGTTGCGCTCCGAAGCGGTTCATCGCTAACCGATCGGTGAGCTCTGCGCCGTTCGCGAAACCTGTGCCCGTTAATTCAAACTCGATGCTCGCGCTCTTCGCGTCGTTATTGAAAACGACGAGCACGGAGGCGCGATCCGTGGCGCGCACATACGCGTATTGCTGTTCGCTCACGTAGACGTTGGACAGCGCGCCACGCCGCAACGGCTCAAGCTCGCGCCGCAAACGCGCGAGCTTTTGCACGTGCTCGAAGACCGCTTGCTCGTCATCTGTGCGCCCTTCTTTGGTGAACGCGTTGCGCGCATCTCCCGGAAAGCCGCCCGGAAAATCGCGCCGGTTATCGGGGTCGCCGCCGCCCTGAATGGCGATCTCATCGCCGTAGTAAATTTGCGGCACGCCGCGCGTGGTCATCATGAATGTTTGCGCGAGGCGCAAGCCCGTGATGTTCGCCCCGGGCTCATTCATAAATCTCAACATATCGTGATTGCCGAGAAACGTGACCAGTATGTTCGGGTTCGGGTACAGATGATCGCGCGCCAGCATCTGCGGCAATTCGCGTACGAATCGGCCTTCGGCGAAAGCGTGCCGGATCGCGTAGAACAGCGGAAAATCGAACAGCGAATCAACGCCCGAGTCAATGCCGTCGTAGCGCGCGCGGCCGCCCTGAAAGAATGAAACAAGGGCCGGGTCGCCGTCATACAATTCGCCGACCACGTTGACGTTCGGAAATTCGCGCTTGATCGCGGCCATCCACTCGCGCCAGAATTCGCGCGGCACGTAAGGCAGCGTGTCTTGCCGGATCGCGTCGAGGCCGGTGGTGCCAACCCACCAGAGCGTGTTTTGAATAATGTAGCGCGCCGCTTCAGGATCGCTCTGGTTGAAATCCGGGAGAATGTCTATAAACCAGCCGTCGAGCGTGGTGCGCGCCGCGGCGTTGCGTTTGTAGGGGTCTTGCAGCGTCCAGGGCTGAAACGTGTTGGCCGCGTGCTTCGCCGCCGTTCCGTTGTACCACGTGGGCGTCGGCGCGTCATCGACCCACACATGATAAGGGCCCGAATGATTCGCCACTTGATCTTGAATCACTTTGATACCTTGCCGGTGCGCTTCATCCACCAAGCGGCGCAGCAACGCCGGCGTGCCGAAGTGCTCTTCGACGCCGTAAAAGTCCGTCGCGCCGTAGCCGTGATAATCCGTGATGGGGCCTTCTTCGTACTGCTCTTTTTCGTTGGCGCGATTGTTGTTGTCGTACCACGGGTTGAGCCAGATCGCGGTGATGCCGAGATCTTTCAAGTAAGGCAGGCGCGCGATCACACCCTGCAAATCGCCGCCGTGGTAGAAACGTTTTTTGCGCCGGTCGTAGAGGCCGCGCGAAACCGCCGGATCATTATTGCTTGCATCGCCGTCGGCGAAGCGGTCGGGCATAATCAGGTAAATCACATCGTCGGGTGAAAAACCTTGAAAGCGATTGGAGCGGTCAAGCGCGGGCAGAATTTCAAACTCCGCATCAATTGCGCCGCGCTCCGTGATTACGCGCAGATTTCGTCGTCCGGGCGCGGTTTGCGGCGCAACGCTCACATCCACGAAAAGATAAGTGCCATTGGCGCTCACGCGCGTCTCTCCAATGGTGAGCCCCGCGCCTGTTGGCTCAACGCGCGCGCCGCTCAAATTCCGGCCGCGCATCAACAATCGCACCGGATTCATGGTCGAGCCCACCCACCAACTCGGCGGCTCAACCTTTGTGACTTGCGGAGAATCTTGAGCGGCCGCGGTGGCGGATGTTGCGAACGTCAAAAGCATGAAGATGCGCGCGACTACGGAAAGCGGGATGCGTTTCATATCTAAATTGAGTGAACCGAAAAACAACTTCTTCCCTCTGCGACTCTCTGTGTCCTCTCTGCGGTGTTTCTCTGTGTTTAGGTAAGACCTACTTAAACACAGAGAATCACAGAGACAAGACACAGAGAGACACAGAGGGTGTTGAGGGTCAAAAATTTCACTCACTCGGCTCCGCCGTCTTTTTCAATTGCGGCGCACGGCCGTAAATCTCCGTCAGATCGCGCAGCCGTTCGCCCATCGCAGCCGTCAATTGATCGTCCAGGCAGCGCCACTCCCAGTTGCCTTGCATGCTCGCCGGAAGATTCATGCGCGCTGCGTTGCCGAGGCCGATCACGTCTTGCAGCGGAACAATGGCCGTGTCGGCGACGGAAGCGAAAACGGCGCGAATGAAATCCCAGTTGATTTCCCTGCCGTTGGTGTTCAAATACTGACGGCAATAGTGGCGCTCATTTATTATCTGCGTCTCGTCGCGCGTGGAGCCGGCGCCAACCTCGGAAGTGTACCAGCCGATAATCGTGTCGTTGTCGTGCGTGCCCGTGTACACCACCACGTTCGACACGTAGTTGTGGGGCAAATCTTGGCTCTGCGGATCGCCTCCGAAAGCGAACTGCAAAATGCGCATGCCCGGAAAAGCGAAGTCGTCGCGCAAGGCTTCCACGTCGGGCGTAATTACGCCCAAATCTTCGGCGATAATTGGAAGCTCGCCGAGCTCATCCCTGATGGCTTGAAAGATTTCCCTGCCCGGCGCGTTCACCCAGCGCCCGCGCTCAGCCGTTTCATCTTGGCCGGGCACTTCCCAGCAAGCCGCAAATCCGCGAAAGTGATCAATTCTCACCAAATCCACCGTCTCCAAAGTGGCGCGCACGCGCTTGACCCACCAAGCGAATTTTTCGGCGCGCATGCGGTCCCAATCGTAAATCGGATTGCCCCATAATTGCCCGGTCGCGCTAAAGTAATCCGGAGGAACGCCGGCCACCACCACCGGCTCGCCCCCCGCGTTCAACTTGAATTGATCGGGATTCATCCACACATCCGCCGAGTCGTACGCGACGAAGATCGGAATGTCACCGACGATTTTTATTCCGCGCTCGTTGGCATACGTCTTTAGCTCCGACCATTGTTTGAAAAACACGTACTGAAAAAACTTCTGCTCTTCAATCGCTTCGCTCAAGCGCGCCCGCGCTTTCAAGAGCGCCTGCGGATCACGCCGCGCATACGCGCTCTGCCACTTGTTCCACGCCGCGCCGCCTTGATCGTCTTTCAACGCCCGGTACAGCGCATAATCGTCAAGCCAATAAGCTTCGCGGCGGGCGAATGATGCGAGCGCGGCGCTGTGTGAGCTTTTATTGATCGCCCGTTTGAAACGCTCAAAAGCGCGCCGCAGCAAATCGTTTTTATAAGTGATGACCGCGCCGAAATCTACTTTGTCGGCGGGAAAGGAAGGTACTTGGGAAATGTCGTGTGCGTCGAGCAATTCGTCTGCGACGAGTCGCTCGGGGCTAATCAGCAGCGTGTTTCCGGCAAACGCTGAGAAGCACTGGTAAGGCGAATCGCCGTAGCCGGTGGGGCCGAGCGGAAGCACCTGCCAGAGACTTTGGCGGCTCTCAATCAGAAAGTCTACGAAAGCGTAGGCCGCGCGGCCCAAATCACCGATTCCAAATCTTCCCGGCAATGACGTCGGGTGCAACAAAATGCCGCTGGCTCTTGGGAAGCTCACGTGTTTTCAGTCCTTTTTGAAGCGTGCGGGTGTTTGCCGATCAGCAGAAGCGCCACATCATACATTAAGTGCGCGGCGACGGCGAAAGGTTGACTTCCCTGAAGACTGCTTTAAACTTTGTCCGGATCAAAAAAGACCGGCCGGAAGACGCGCCGGGATAACCTCTACCTTCTCCAAATCCACAGTCACGTCCGAATCGCAAGTGCGTCATCCCGGCGCACGCGAAACGGGGCGTCAATCGCACGGTAATCTAATATGAAAAAAATCATCGCCCCCTGGCTGGTCGTCGCGGTGCTGGTGGCACCACTTTCCGCGAACTCAATGGCGCAGAAAGCGGCCACACCGGCGCCGGCGCCGGACCAGCAAGACGAGAGAGTCGTCGTCAGTTCAAATGAAGTAATTCTTGACGCCGTCATTAAAGACAAAAAGGGGCGCCCCGTCACGGACCTCACTGACAGCGATTTT
>JBBJMB010000245.1:0-5768 GCA_037719755.1 Pyrinomonadaceae bacterium | reverse complement strand
AACGACGCGTTGCAGTAGGTTTTTCTTCTTCATACCGAACACTAATTGGCCTGCGCTAGGTCAAGGCCGGAATCTATTTCGCAATTTCCTCGCTGTGCATTCCGGCGACGGCGGCGCGCGAGATTTCCAGCATACTTTTATCTGCGGTGCGAATGATTAAAGAGGCATCGCGCACCGCAGTGACGGTGGCGATGATTCCTCCGGTCGTGATAATGCGGTCGCCGGCCTTCAGAGCGGCGATGGTTTCCTGTAGCGCGCGCTGCCTTTTACGCTGCGGTCCGAGCACCAGAAAGTAAAAGGCGGCGAACATCAGGACGAAAGGCAGCAGAGAAACCAAGCCGCCGTAGCCGGGTGCCTGAAGGAAAACAATCAAGATGCAAGTTGTCATCAAATGCTCTGGAAAGGAAATCTAATTTTTAGAGAATAATAGAAAAGTAAGGCGGCTGTCACCCGGCGCGCAGAACTAAAAAGCATCAGCTCCTTATTCAACTCCGGAAGCCGACGCTTCAATAAATTCCCGTTGGAATCGCTTGAAGGTGCCAGACCGGATAGCTTGCCTGACCTGTTTCATCGTGTCAAGGTAGAAAAAGAGATTGTGATGCGTCAGCAGAATGCTCGATAAAATCTCTCCCGTGTTGTGCAGATGCCGCAGGTAAGCGCGCGAGTGGCGGCGGCAAACCGCGCACAAGCAACGCTCATCCAGCGGGCGCGCGTCGTTCGCCCAGCGGGCCAGCTTGATGTTGATCTTTCCCCGCGCGGTCCACGCCTGGCCGCTGCGGGCGTTGCGCGTCGGCAGCACGCAATCGAACATGTCCACGCCGCGCGCGACGGCGGCGAGCAAATCCTCGGGCGTGCCGACGCCCATCAAATAGCGCGGCCGGTCGGCGGGCATTTGCGGAGCGAGCCCTTCCACCACCTCAAACATCTTTTCCTTGTCTTCGCCCACGCTCAATCCGCCAATGGCGTAGCCATCGAACCCGATCTCGACGGTGCGCGCCAGCGACTCCGCGCGCAAATCTTGGTAAGTCGCGCCTTGAACGATGCCGAAAAGCGCCTGCGCGCCGCTTAGTGCCCCCGCATCGTCAAGGCGTCCGGTGTCGGCGCCCTCAGCAGCTTGCAACTCGTCAAAGCGCGCGCGCGACCGACGCGCCCAGCGAGCTGTCAGCTCCATGCTTTGCCGCGCCGCTTCATGCGAAGCCTGCCCTTCGGTGCATTCGTCAAACACCATCACCACATCCGAACCCAGTGCCGCCTGCACTTCCATAGAAACTTCCGGCGAAAGAAAACAAGAGCTTCCGTCCAGATGCGAACGAAAACGCACGCCCTCTTCGCCCACGCGCCGCAGATCGCCCAGGCTCCACACCTGAAAGCCGCCCGAGTCGGTTAATAGACATCTCTCCCAGCTCGTGAAGCGATGCAAGCCGCCGCAACGCCTGATCGTTTCCGCGCCGGGCCGCAGCCACAAGTGATAAGTGTTTCCGAGAATCACACGCGCGTCGAGCTCCGCTGATTCGAGCGCCTCAAACGTCATCGCCTTGACCGTGCCCAGCGTCCCCACCGGCATAAACACAGGAGTCTCAATCGCGCCCCGCCGCGTCTCAATCACTCCGGAGCGCGCCTCGCCCTCCCCCGCCACCACCCGCCATTTCAGCGCCTCTTTGCTCATCGGTTTTAGCAAGTGACTGCGGAAAGTGACAAGTGACAAGTGACTTTGAGGAGTGACAAGTGACAGGTGACAAGAAAGAAAAGAACATCTTCTCTTTCTTGTCACCTGTCACCTGTCACTTGTCACTTTTTAATTTGCGTTCGCTGCGGTGACGCTCGATGATGCGGAGCGGGGTGGCGAAGAAGTCGTACTCTTCGCGCAGGCGGTTTTGCAGGTATCTTTCGTAGGAAAAGTGCAAGCCGCCTTTGCCGCCCGCGGTGAAGACGACGAACGTCGGCGGGCGCACGCCGGTTTGCGTGACGTACTGCACGTGGAGGCGCGAGCGGCCGCCTTTGACCGGCGCCGGCGCGCTTGGCGCTCGCGGAGAAGCAACGGCGCGCTCGAAAAAATCATTTAATTGCGAAGTGGAGATGCGACGCTCGCGCCCCTTGGCGGCTTGCACCGCGAGCGGCAACAGGCGACTGACTCGCTGACCTTTGAGCGCCGAAATGGTGACCACCGGCGCCCAATCCAGGAACTTCATTTTGTCGCGCATGTCTCTTTCAAAGTGAATCGCTGTGTTCGTTTCCTTTTCCGGAATCGCATCCCATTTATTGACGGCGATGATGATCGAGCAGCCCGCTTCCACGGCGTAACCGCCGATGTGCGCGTCGAGCGCGACCGGACCTTCCACGGCGTCCACCACCAGCACGGCCACATCGGCCCGTTCGAGGCTGCGGCGCGCCATCAAGACCGAGAGCTTCTCGGTCATCTCACTGGCTTTCCCTTTGCGGCGGATGCCAGCCGTGTCAATCAAGCGAAAGCGTCGCCCTTCGGCTTCCAATAGCGTGTCGACCGCATCGCGCGTGGTTCCGGCAACGGGAGAAACAATCACACGCTCTTCGCCAAGCAGACTGTTGAGCAGCGAAGACTTGCCCACATTTGGACGACCCACAATGGCCAGCCGCAGTTCACGATTCGCCCGCGTCTCATCTTCCGGGGCAACCGGTAAATCTTGCGGCGGAAAGCTGGCCACCAGAGCGTCGAGCATCTCCGCCACCCCGGTTCCCTGCTCGGCCGCGATGGGGTAAACTTCGTCGAATCCGAACCGGTAGAACTCTCCGGCGTCGGCCTCAAACCTGACGACATCGCTTTTGTTGCCCGCCACCAGCACGCGCTTGCCTGTGCCGCGCAGCAAGCGCGCCAACTCCTCGTCAAGCGAAGTCACGCCCGCACGCACATCCACCACCCAGATCAGCGCCTCCGCGTCCGCAATCGCGGCCTCGGCTTGCTTTAAGATATTTAAGGGAATCAGAGCTTCGTCGTCCGGCACAATGCCGCCCGTATCCACCACTGAGAAACGCTGATTGGCCCACTCGCTTTGACCGTAAATGCGATCGCGCGTAATGCCCGGCTCATCCCCGACGATTGAGCGCCGCTCTCCGACGAGTCGATGAAAGAGCGTGGATTTGCCCACGTTCGGACGCCCCACAATCGCCACCAGCGGCAGCGCCGCCGCGGCGCTGCTCATTGACTTCTCCGTTCCGCTGTTTTCTGGCTCCGCCGACATAGCTCACACGCAAACCAACCGGGCACGCTGGGTTGTGCTGAATAAAGAATTGACAACAACTTAAGCGATTAAAGCGCGAAAGTTTAACGCCTGCCCACTGTGGCCGCAAGTTGGCAAAGGTTTTGCATAGAGGAAACCGGAGCGCTCAATTAGAAGATGTTACGGAAAATACTTTCATTTCGGTGGCTCAAGCGGCCGGCGTCGCCCGAGCGGCGCTCGCCGTCTTTAGACCTCGGTCGCAGAGGCGAGCGCTTGGCCGCGGAGTATCTGGAGCGCGCCGGCTACAGCATCGTCGCGACCAACTTCCACATCAGCGTCGGCCGCAACCTGCGCGGAGCCGTTGTGCGCGCGGAGATTGATGTAATCGCCTACGAAGGAGCCACGCTCTGCTTTATCGAGGTCAAAACTCGCGCCTCAGTTAACTTCGCGGCGCCGGAGAGAAACGTAGATCTGCGCAAGCGCAGGCAAATCTCCCGCGCGGCCCGCGCCTACCGCCGTCTGCTCGGCCAGGAAGGCGCCCCCCACCGCTTCGACGTAGTCAGCATCGTCCTGCCCGCTCCAGCGCACGCTTCGGATGTGCCCAGCCTGCAACTGTTTCGCGGCTTCTGGGTCGACCACAAACCGCGACCGAGAGAATCCGGGGGAAACTTTTACGTCGAATAACCGCATCTCTCTGTGTCTCTCTGTGTTTAGGAAGGTCTTACTTAAACACAGAGAAACACAGAGTGAAGACACCGCAGAGACACAGAGGCCTCCACACTGCTTGACAACAACATTTGAATGAGTAGAACTTTTCAAAGCGGGAGTAACTCAGTGTAGAGTGACTTGCCAAGGTCGAAGTCGCGAGTTCAAGTCTCGTCACCCGCTCACAACTTAGCAGATAGGCGGAAGATCGAAGGATGAAGGCGGAAGGTGAGGGATGAAAAATAAGGAGTAAAGAAATTAATAAAAGTTCTTCTACCCTCGTGCTCATCCTTCCACCTTCGTCCTTCATACCTCCAGAGTCCTTCCGCCTTCGTCCTTCGTCTCTTTTGGCGGCGTAGCCATGGTAAGGCAGGGTCTGCGACCTTTATTCATCGGTCGACTCCGATCGCCGCCTTTAGTGTTTTCAACAAGTTATAAGCAGGCTAATCTGGCAAAACGGGGCGACAGAAATGTAGGTATTTGCTTTGCAAGCGCGATTGCTGTTATAATTGCAGCATCGCGCTTTTCTTATCTCTGTCTTCTTCCTTTTCCGGACAACTCTTAACAAAGCCGTATGCCCTCGACAATTGACCATCTTATTATCAACTCGCCTTACATTGAGCCGCGCGAGTATTGGCGTTACATCTCCGAAGAACGCTCTTTCATGCGCGAAGCCGGAAGGCGACCCGCCAGTACATCGTCGCTTCTTCGAAAAAACGTTGACGATCCTGGCAGATTTATCGCAATCCCGTTAGTTAATCGCATGCGAGCGCGTGCGCGAATGGCGCGAAGGAAGCGTTGCAGATAATAGAGAGCCTTACGTTGCGTGATTACGACGCGCCGTTTGAGGAGCAGGCCGATAAGGCGGCACCAACGGCGGTTCTTTTTCCAACGAGTTGAAACCTTGATCGGCGGCAGCACGGCGGCGGCGGTCGAACGATATTCCTTCGGACGGCGGGCGTTCGAGCGCCTTTGCGCGAAGATGGCGACGGGTTCGGGCAAGACGATTGTGATGGCGATGTTAATTGCCTGGCAAACGCTTAACAAAGCCGCGTATCCGAACGATGCTCGTTTCTCAAAATCTTTCACGCGCTCTTGACCGTGCGAAACCGTTTGCAGTTCTCATTCCTTCCGCCGAAAACAATTATTACGACGAGTTCAACATCATTCCCGCCGGACTATTTACGGTTGAGACAAGCCAAGCTGTTCGCATTGGCACGCGCTGAATGGGGAGGACGAGAAAATCAAAAAACGTCGCAGCGTAGATAAACGCGGCGCGAAATCCGACGAAGCCTATGCGCGTGAAGTTTTGGGTGAGATGCAGACGGCGCACGGGCTTATCGTTGTCAACGACGAAGCGCATCACGCTTGGCGCGTTCCGCCGGGCGCTAAGATCAAGGGTGTCGCCAAAGAAGAACTCGAAGAAGCCACGAAATGGATTGGCGGCTTAGATCGTTTGCACAAAGCGCGCGGCATCCATAGGGCTTATGACTTCAGCGCGACGCCGTTCACGCCTTCCGGTAGCACAAGCGTCGAAGAAAACTTGTTCGGTTGGATTGTCAGCGATTTCGGTTTGAACGATGCGATTGAATCGGGTTTGGTGAAAACGCCGCGTGTCGTCGTGCGCGACGACGGGCGCATGACGACAGAATACAAATCGCAGTTTTATCACCTCTACAACGTCCCTGAAATTAAAGACGCGCTCAACAAAAAGGCGGCGCGTCCGAGCGACCCGATTCCCGATTTGCTTCGCACGGCTTACGAACTGCTTGGAGCAGATTGGCGCGAGACGGCGCGTGAATGGAGCAAGGAAAGTAAAACAATCCCGCCCGTTCTCATCACCGTTGCGAATCGCACGGAAACCGCCGC
>JBBJMB010000244.1:0-5772 GCA_037719755.1 Pyrinomonadaceae bacterium | reverse complement strand
TCCGACTTTCGCCAACAGGCGCTGCGCTACGGCTTGAAGCATCTCGACGCGGTGCTGATCACACACTGCCACGCCGACCACGTCTTTGGATTAGACGACATCCGCCCGCTCAACTTTCGCCACGGCGCTCTTGGCATTTATGCCAATGAGCGCGCGTGGCAGGACATGCGCCGCATGTTTGAGTACATCTTCGAGCCGACGCACCGCGGCGGCGGATTACCGCAAATCGTCGCCCACACCGTCGCAGCCAACGCTCCGTTCTGCTTGGCGGAGGATTTTGAGATCACGCCGCTTGAAGTCATTCACGGCCGCTTGCCCGTCCTCGCTTACCGCTTCAACGATTTCGCTTACGCCACCGATCTCAGCGAAATTCCCACGGAGTCGATGAGCGCTTTGCGCGGCTTGGACGTCTTGGTGCTCGACTGCTTGCGCTTCAAAAAGCATGCGACACACCTTAACTTCGATGAAGCGCTCGAATACATCGCCGAGCTCAAGCCGCGCCGCACTTTCCTCACGCACCTCGCACACGATTTTAAGCACGCGCGCGATTCCGCCCGCCTTCCCCCCGGCGTGCAGTTCGCCTACGATGGACTAGAAATTAAGGATGAAGGCGGACGGCGGAAGGATGAAACATAAGGACGGAAGAACTTTTATATAAATCTTTCAGCCTTCAGCCTTCAGCCTTCCGCCTTCATCCTTGCTCTTATGCGTTTGTTTCACGGGACAGATAATGCGCGGATCTTGCGGCCGACGGTGCTGACGCTGGGCGTCTTTGACGGATTGCACCTCGGACATCAATTGATTGTGCGCACCGTGGTCGAGCGGGCGCACGCGGTTGGCGGCGTGCCGACCGTGATTACGTTCGACCCGCACCCGCGCGCCGTTCTGCATGCCGCTTCAGCGCCGCCGTTATTGCAAACCTTCGATCAAAAAATTGAGGCCTTTGGCGTGCTCGGCATTGAGCAAACGATTGTCATCAGATTTACCAAAGAGTTTGCCGGTATTTCGGCCGAGGAGTTTCTGCGCGACGTGGTGCGCGACCGCTTGCAGGCGCGCGAAGTGTATTTAGGCCGCGGCTTCGCGTTTGGCAAAAACCGCGAAGGTAATATTGATTTTCTGAAAGAAGCAAGCGAGCGGCTCGGTCTTGTGGCGGCCGAGGTGCCCGAGGTGCGCTTGCGTAAGGGGCGGATCAGCTCCAGCAAAGTTCGCGAATTGCTGGCCGCCGGACGCGTCGGGCTCGCGCGGCGCATGCTCGGGCGGCCGTACGGCGTCGAAGGCCGGGTGGGGCACGGCGACGAGCGCGGGCGCACAATCGGCTTTCCGACGGCGAATTTGCAACCGCAAAACCGCGTCATACCGCGCGGCGGCGTCTACGTCACGGCCACCCTGATTGATGGCGCTTGGCGGCAAAGCGTGACTAATATCGGAAGCCGGCCCACGTTTCAGACAAGCGACGAGCCTTCGGTCGAAACTCACATCCTTGATTGGTCCGGAGATCTCTACGGCGACGTGGTGCGCGTGCGTTTCCTGTTTCGCCTGCGCGACGAGCGAAAATTTGCCCATGTGGGCGAACTGCAAAGCCAAATTCAAAGCGATGTGTTGCGCGCCAGGCGGTACTTCGGGCGCGCGGGCGTGCGCCGGTCACTGGCCATCGTCTAGTTTTTAAAACTTCTGTTGGTAAACCTACACCCAAACCTCAGATTTTACTCCTTAGACTTCCGAGCGCGCGGTGTCGTAACATTCAATGTGTTAGTTACCTTGATTAAACGTGATGCTCGGTTTTGAAAGTAAAAAGATTGTGATTATCAAACAAGACGCTGCCGCAGTGAGCGGGCGCAGCAACGCCCGTTTGGCATTAACGTCTGGTGAAGAAAACTACTTCCACGGCGGCCGGGGTCGTTTAGCGTTGCCAGTTGCTGGCCAATCAGAGTTGGCGCGCGAAGCGGTGCCGGAGGCGGCGGCGTCGGCGGGCTCTGAAGAAGCGGTCAGCCCAGGTTTTTTGAGAGGCGGTATGCGGGCGGGGGCAATCGCATATGTGCTCGGGTCGCTCGGCCTGTACTTGTTTTTAGAAAATTACGAAGCTCGCGCGAAGTTTACGCAAAGAACGGCGGAGCGCTTGCGCGAGCAAGCCGCGGCGCGGGGCCCGGTCGCGTGATTTAAAGAGTGGTGTCGGTAACATTAACGGCGGGCGGTCGCCAACTTGATCCGGCTGGTCAAGTTTGTGGTTTTCGCGGCGGTGATGGCAGCGACGGAAAAAAGCTCGGCTCGGGCGGCAAGCCGTGTGGCAAAAACGAGCAATTGGGCTCGGCCCGACGTTCATTAAGATCGGACAGTCGCTCGGCACGCGCGGCGATTTGTTGCCGCTCGCTTACGTCAAAGAGCTTTCCAAGCTGCAAGATCAGGTGCCGTCATTTCCCACCTCCGAAGCCTACGCGCGCATCGAGCAGGAGCTCGGCCGCAGCTTGCAGCAGGCTTACGCCGAGATCGACGAGTCGCCAATTGCCGCCGCTTCGCTCGGCCAAGTTTATCGCGCGCGCCTGCACACGGGCGAAGAAGTCGCCGTCAAGGTTCAGCGTCTGCGGCTGCGCGAAACAATTGATTTTGATTTGGCGGTTTTGCGGCGCATCACGCGCTGGCTCAACCGCTTTCCACAGGCAAGCGCCAACGCCGACTGGGAAGGCATGCTCGGCGAGTTTAAAGAAACCATTTTCGAAGAGATGGATTACTCGTCCGAAGGCCGCAACGCAGATCGTTTTCGCGTTAATTTTCAAGCCTGGGGCGCGATTCATGTGCCGCGTATTTACTGGTCGCACACCACGTCGCGCGTACTCACAATGGAGTTTGTGCGCGGCGTCAAGGTCATTGAAGTCGAGCGTTTGCGGATGCGCCGCATCTCGCCGGTCAAAGTCAACCGCTTGCTGGTCAAGGCGTACCTGAAGCAACTTCTCGAAGACGGCTTTTTCACGCCGACCCGCATCCGGGGAATTTGCTGGTGATGGACGACGGGCGCGTAGCTTTTTTCGACTTCGGCATGGTCGGGCGCATCACGCCGCAACTGCAGTCGATGATGATCGATGCCTTTTTCCACGTAGTTGAGCGCGACGTGGAAGGGCTCGCGCAGGATCTTATTAACCTCAACTTTTTAAAGGCGGGTGTGGACCCGGAACAAGTGCGGCCGGTGGTTGAGCGCCTCTTCAGGCACTACCTTAGTTTGAAGCTCGGCGAAGTTAATTTCAAAGAATTAACTTACGAGCTGGCCGACGTGATGTACGATTACCCGTTCAGGCTTCCGTCCAATTTCACGTACATCATTCGCGCGCTGATGACGCTCGAAGGCATCGGAATCATCACCGACCCGGAGTTCAGTTTCTTTGACACCGCGAAGCCTTTCGCAAAAGAATTCATGCTGCGCAGCGAGAGCAAGCAGTTTCGCAGCGCGCTGTTCAATAAGCTGCTTGGCCGCGACGAACGCGGAAAAATCGATTGGGGCAAAATGTGGAAATTAGCCAAAATCGCGGCGCGGACATACCTCAAAGAAGGATGAAGGCGGAAGGCGGAAGGATGAAACATCAGGACGGAAGAACTTTTAATTAAATTCTTTCATCCTCAGCTTTCATCCTTCCGCCTTCCGCCTTCATCCTTCTGAGGCCGTGCTAAACACTCTTTTCCGCGTTACAATCGCCAGCCATGAGACTGCTCCAAAGCATCAATCAGCCAGAGGATTTGCGCGCGCTGTCGATTGATCGGTTGCCCGAGGTGGCGGCTGAGATTCGCCAATACATTATTGAGACGATGTCGCGCGTGGGCGGCCACACGGGCGCTTCCCTGGGCGCAGTTGAACTGGCGGTCGCGCTGCACTACGCCTTCGCGACGCCGCACGACCGTCTCGTGTGGGATGTGGGCCATCAGGCTTACGCGCACAAAATCCTTACGGGAAGACGCGACGCGCTGCCGACCATCAAGCAGTACGGTGGCATCAGCGGTTTTTTGCGGCGAGAGGAATCGGAATACGACACGTTCGGGCGGCCACGCCTCGACCTCGATTTCTGCGGCGCTCGGGATGGCCGTCGCGCGAGACAGCCGCGGCGAAAACCACCAAGTTGCGCGATTATCGGCGACGCCAGTTTGCCCGGCGGCATGGCGATGGAGGCGGTCAATCAGGCGGGCCACTTAAGAACGCGTTTGATTGTTTTGTTAAATGATAACGAGATGTCGATTGCGCCCGCGGTGGGCGCGCTCACCGGATATCTAAACCGCATCCGCGAGGCGCAAGGGTATCACCGCTTTAAGGATGAAGTCGGCGAAACGTTGCGCTCCATCCCGACCCTTGGCGAGCGACTGCACCAAGCTGCGAAAACCGTCAAAGATGCGCTGGCCGCCGCCGTGCTGCCGGGCGCGTTGGTCAATGAGCTTGGCTTTAAGTACATAGGCTACGTGGACGGCCACGACACCAGAGCCTTGGTGTCGGCGCTTGAGGAAGCTAAGCATGTCAAGGACGGCCCCGTGATCGTGCACGCGCTAACCGTCAAGGGAAAAGGCTACGCTCCGGCCGAAAAGAACCGCTACAAGTGGCACGCCTCCGGCCCCTTTGAGATTGAAACGGGCAAGGCCCTCAAAGCGCCTTCAGTGGCCCCGACATATACCGCAGTTTTCGGAAAAACTCTTTGCGAATTGATGGCTGCGGATGAGCGGATCATTGCGATCACGGCGGCGATGCCGGACGGCACTGGCGTCGACATGGCCCTTGATAAATTCCCCAAACGGTCGTTCGATGTCGGAATCGCCGAACAGCACGCGGTGACGTTTGCCGGAGGGATGGCCTGCGAAGGACTAAAGCCGATCTGCGTGATCTACTCAACCTTTTTGCAGCGCGCTTTCGACCAAATCGTGCACGACGTCTGCGTTCAGAACTTAAACGTGAAGTTTGCGATGGACCGGGCCGGCATCGTCGGCGGCGACGGTCCCACGCACCACGGCCTGATGGATATCGCTTACTTGCGTCCCATTCCGAACATGGTTGTGATGGCTCCGAAAGACGAAGGCGAAATGCGCGACATGATGCTCACCATGTTCGCGCATGAGGGGCCGGCCGCGATGCGCTACCCGCGAGGCAACGGCGTTGGCGCGCCGCTTAATCGTGAGCCGCAGCTATTGGAGATCGGCAAGGCCGAGATTTTAAGAGATGGCGGCGGCGGCGGCGGCGAGGTCGGCATCATCGCCTACGGGTCGATGGTGCATCCGGCGCTGAAAGCGTCGGAGTTGCTCGCGAGAAACGGAATTGATGCGACGGTGGTTAACGCGCGCTTCGCCAAACCACTTGACGCGGAGCTTGTGCTGGCGCTGGCCCGCACGAAACGCCTGCTGGTAACTGTTGAGGAAGCGTACCTTGCGGGCGGGCTTGGCTCCGCCGTGATGGAATTGCTAGAAGAAAACGGTTTGCTCGACCGTTTGCGAATGGTGCGGATGGGCGTGCCCGATCGCTTGGTCACGCACGGCGATCCGCAGCTTTTGCTGGCAAAGTACGGGCTCGACGCGGACGGTATTTACACCCGTGTCAGAGAAAGCATGGAAGAGCTCGTTGAGCGGCGCGCCGGCAAGAGTCGCCGTCAATCGGCGCGGCTGTAATTAGCCGCACAAGCGAATTGATCGAGGGGCTCGGCCGCTGATACTTTGGCGACCGAGCCTTTTTTAGCTTTGCCGTTGATGAGGAATGCGGCGACAAAGAATTCATACGCCACCACTAAGCGAATCAATTATGCGAATCAGTAATGC
>JBBJMB010000032.1:0-18868 GCA_037719755.1 Pyrinomonadaceae bacterium | reverse complement strand
CATAGCAGGCCGCTTCCTCTGGGTGCGCTTCCAAACGCATGGTCACGGCGTGACGCGGGGGCAGGCGCACGTCTACGAGCGAGCGTGTGTTGCGAATCATCACGTCGCGCATCAGATCGCGCATGCGCTCGCGATTCGCGGGCACGCGCGGATGGCCGCTCGTCATGTAGCTTTGGCGAAACTCTTTTTCGGTTTTGAAAATTCCGGGCTTGAGCAGCGTCAGCAAGTTGTAGAGTTCGACCAAGCTGTTCTGCACCGGGGTCGCCGATAAAAGCAGCAGAAAGCGTTTCTGCAACGCGTTGACGAGCTTCCAATTCTGCGTCTGACGGTTCTTCAAGTGATGCGCTTCGTCGACGATCACGAGGTCGTAGGTTTGCTCTGCGAGCACGGTGAAATGTTCGGCGCGGCGGGCGGTGGCGATGGAAGCGATGACGCGCGGCTGCGCCCAAAAGCTCAACGCATCTTGGCGCAGCAAGTTGTCGTAGCTGGTGGCAAACGCTACGTCAAACTTCGTCCCCATCTCCTCTTGCCATTGCCCGACGAGCGTCGCCGGCGTCAAGATGAGGACGCGCTTGGCCATGCCGCGCAAGAGGTACTCTTTGAGCACCATGCCCGCCTCAATCGTTTTGCCTAAACCGACTTCGTCGGCCAGCAGCACGCGCCCGCGAAACTGTTTGAGAACTTTGCGTGCGGCTTCCGTTTGGTACCAGTAAGTCTCCACATTGTGCAGCGCGGGCACGCACAGCAGTTCATCGAAGCCTTGCAGCAAACCGAGATGCACCAGCTCGTGACGCAAGCGAAACGCCGTCAGATCGGCGACGGCTGCGGTCGAAACGCTATTGAATGTTGCGGGCAAATCAATCTCCACCGAAATCTGCGCGTCGCTGCGCGGCAGATCCGGCGGCAATGCTTCGGCGGCGGCGGCGATTGTTTCGCGGAGAGCGGGGGCCGCCGGCGTCACAGCGTTCTTCGCCGCCTCAACCTTGCCCGCGACGGTTGAAGGACGCGCCGCCGGTTTCTTCAACTTGATCGTTTGCGCCGCCGCCGCCGTCCGCCGCTCTTCTTCGCGTTTAATTTTATTGAGCCAGCCGCGTATCCAAGACATCAGCGACCAGCCGCACGGCAAGTAATGTATCGAGCCGTGCAGCTTGGCTTGGCCGTGTTGTTTGAGGATCTGTGCGGCTTGCGTCCAGCGTTCCTGCTGCGCGAGCGCCAGCGCGTGCAGCAGATGATCCTCCGCCTCGATCGGGCTAAACTTTTTTGCAAAGCGATGCTGGTAGCGCAGACTTTGATCGGGTCGCTTGTCCAGTAGCGCCGCGAGGGCGGCGAGCAAAAGCAGCTCGGGGTCGGCGGGGTAAGCGTTGAGAGCCGGCTGCACCGCCGCGAGCGCGTCTTTCTCGCGCCGGCTGACGTGAGCGGCGAGCCGCGCTTTCCAGGCTGCGAGATTATGAGGAACAACTTGCGCCGGCGCATCGGCGGTGATGTTTAAATCTTGCGGCTCGTTCATTGAAGTAGCATCGGAGTAAACTTTATGTGTCTACGATTTGAACAAGTTGTGTGGAAAGCCCCGCAGGGGCGTCATTCAATAGCCCGGCGCTATCCGCGCCGGGGTCGCGGGTCTGCTTTGATAAGGAGCCCTGAAAGGGCGAAATACAGGGCTACCTGGGGCGCTGCCCCAGGCTATTGAATGACGCCCCTGCGGGGCTTTCCAAACACACTCTGAAAGAGGCAGCCGCGCAAGCCAATCCTCGTATGTTTTTGTGACGACGATAAGATTAAAATAAGAAGACCGCGTTGTCATCCGAGCGACAAGTGATTCCCCGATCCCGGGCCCGTGTTTTCGCGCCCCAGGTTGCCGGCGACAGGCGGCGCGGCGTATAAACAGTGTCACACCTATTTTCATCAATCAAACAAAAAGGAGAATTTATGACACGGAAAAAATTGTGTGTGATGGCGGGCATCTGCGCGGTGTTCGCTGCCGGCTATGTCTTAGGCCGCGGCGCGGCGGCGACGCGCGTCGAGGCGTCGCCGCGCGCGGCGGAGCGGGTGTTCGAGATGCGCACTTACACGACGCACGAAGGCAAGCTGGAGGCGCTCAATGCCCGCTTTCGCAATCACACGACGCGGTTGTTTGAGCGGCACGGCATGACGAACGTCGGCTACTGGGTGCCTGAAGAAGCGCCGCTTCGCGAAAATACGCTGATCTATATCATCGCCCATGCGAGCCGCGAGGCGGCGCAAAAAAGTTGGCAAGCGTTTAGCAATGATGCCGAGTGGCAGAAGGCGAAAGCAGAGTCGGAAGCCGGCGGGAAAATCGTCAGCAAAGTTGAATCCGTGTTTATGCGCGCCACTGATTACTCGCTTATCAAGTGACACGGAAGAAGGCTCTGGGCCGCCCCGTCATCCGATCACATAATCAAATCCGGCCAATCGATGGCGTCAACTCGGTCGTTTTCCGGCGGATCGTCGGAGACGGCGTCGAGCAGGTTTTTGAGCGACTCCTTCGGCAGAATGTTTAGCGTCACGTGATGGTTCACCCACCCGTCAATTGGCGGACACCATTCGCCGAGTTGCGCGAGACCCTTACCCCGCGCTTCCTCATCGCTTGCGGCCACCGTCATCGCGACGCGCAATGAGACTTCGTGGTCAATGGATTCACCAAAGTCTGTTTCCGGCCTCGTGGCGTAGAGGGCCATCACGTATAGTCTTTGCATCACAGCACGGGAAGCGAACAAAAAGCGCGAGAGTTTTTCACACACCTCTGGCACACGAGCTTAATCAATCTATGCCGGTTCACGAAATAGAACTCGCCCTTGTCCGGCGTGAGTTTGACGACGACTCACACCTGATTGAAGCACTTCTCTTTCCGGAAGTCTCGCGCTACGGAGATGATCCGGAACTGTTAGCGAGAATCATCGCCCGCAACGCCGCACAATTATTGGAGCGGACGGATCTGACGCGGCTTGCGGGGCGCGCGGCGCCGGCGAGCACGGCTGTCTTCGCGATTATTGTGCGGCTTG
Organism: Pyrinomonadaceae bacterium; assembly: GCA_037719755.1. Taxonomy (GTDB): domain Bacteria; phylum Acidobacteriota; class Blastocatellia; order Pyrinomonadales; family Pyrinomonadaceae; genus JBBJMB01. The sequence continues at coordinate 15,848 of JBBJMB010000032.1, read as the reverse complement.
AGCCGCCGGCCGCGCAATCGGCTTGGCGCTCCGCGGTTGATTTGCGACTCGATGTCGTGTGGTGGAGTCATCATGATGCGGCGCATATCGCGTTTGTGCCGGCCCTGGGGATCGAGGTGGTCAGCACAAAGCTAACCGACCTGGTTCCAACCGGTGACACGTCAAACGAGGTGCCGGCGTTATTGGGGCAACACATCCGCGCGGAGCTGATGCGGCGGCGGGCGACGATCAGCCTCAAGGAGTTGCTGCCGCTTGAGCGCACGCGCGCAGTGAGCGTTGCGCGCGCGTTATGCGCGGCGGAGATACGCACGCCGAAGCAGCTCGCGGCGAGCGCTGGCGGTCAAGGAGAGGAAAAGAAAAAGTCAACGCTCGCACAGGTGGCGGTGGAGCTGACGCAACAAAAGCTGGAAGAAGCTTTTGAAGTTGACGAGGCGGTCGCGCGCTTAGCCGAAGCGCTGCACGGGAGGGGGGCGCGAAGCGTGCTGCTGGTCGGCAAGGCCGGCGTCGGCAAAACCGCTGTGATGCACGAGCTTGTGCGCAGGCGCGCCGCGTACGGACTTGGCGCAACTCCGTTTTGGGCGACGGGCGGCGCGCGACTTGTCGCCGGCATGAGCGGCTTCGGGATGTGGCAGGAGCGCTGCGAGGCGTTGTGGCGTGAGGCGACGGAGATTCGCGCCGTGATTCACTTCGGCAACCTCGTGGAACTGATGGACACGGGGAAAAGCGAGCACAACGCGCAAGGTCTGGCGAGTTTCTTTCGTCCCCGCTTTGTGCGCGGGCCAACGCTGGCGGTGCTCGAATGCACGCCCGCACAATTGCCGCTGGTGGAGCGCGAAGACCCGGCCCTGCTTCGCGCGTTTCATCAACTGACCATCGAAGAACCGACGCTCGCAACTGGCGGACGCATTCTCGCTCGGTGCGCCGTGAGTTTACATAGCAGTCCACCGGGCCAGGCCGCCGATGCCACGCGCCGAGAGCGGCGCGAAGCGGCACAGCTGCGTGGCGCGAAAAAGGCGGAGATCACAACCGACGGTATTGCCGCGCTTGATCGCTTGCATCGTCGCTATGCGGGCTACTCCGCTTATCCGGGACGGCCTTTGCGTTTCTTGCGCAACTTGTTGCAGCACCCGGCGGCGGAAGAGCAGGTTTCGCCGCTTGGCGCGCCGGCCGTGACCAACGCTTTTGCGAAAGAAACCGGGTTGCCGCTTTTTTTGCTTGACGACGAAGTGGCATTTGACGGCGCAAAGGCACGCACCTGGTTCGGCGAGCGCGTGATCGGGCAAAGCGCGGCAATCAAATTAATCATCGATTTGCTGGCCACGGTTAAGGCGGGACTCACCCGAGCGCGCCGCCCCATCGCTTCCCTGCTGTTCATCGGCCCGACGGGCGTCAGGAAAACCGAAATGGCCAAGTCGCTGGCCAAGTTTTTCTTGCCGACGAAAACCGCATCGCGCGCTTTGATATGAGCGAGTATGCGGACGCGCTCGCGGTGACGCGCTTGGTCGGCGGCGTGACGAACGGCGAAGGCACTTTGACGAGGCGCATTCGCGAGCAGCCGTTTGCGGTGCTGCTGTTCGATGAATTTGAAAAGGCGCATGACTCATTTTTCGATTTGCTGCTGCAAATTCTCGGCGAAGGGCGCCTGACGGACGGGCGCGCTCGTGTCGCGGATTTCACCAACTCGATCATCGTGATGACCTCAAACCTCGGCGCCGACCGCTTCCGCCGCGCGCGTCCGGGCTTTCGCGATGAGTCGTCCGGGGATGAGGCCGCGACGAATCGCGCATCTGCGCCGCGTGCGCTTGCCGCGCAAAAGCATTTCACGCGCGCGGTGCAGGATTTCTTGCGCCCCGAAATTTTCAACCGCATAGACCACATCGTGCCTTTCCTGCCGCTTGAGCGCGACACAGTGAAAAGCATTGCGGAGCGCGAGCTCATGCTTTTGCAGGAGCGCGACGGCGTGCGCCTGCGCGGCGTGGTGTTGCGAGCGAGCGCCGAGGCCGTGGAGTTGCTCGCGCGGCGCGGCTACGATGCGCGCTACGGAGCGCGCCCGCTCAAGCGTTTGATCGAACGCGAACTGCTGTTGCCGCTCGCCGTTCAGCTCAACCAACGGCAGCCCCTTCAGCGGATGCCGCAAGCGGCGGCCACCACGCTCGTCGCCGAGGTCCGCGTTGAGGCCAACCGCCTACGCGTCAGCCTTGAGGAGCAAGCAATTGAGCGTCGCAGCGCGGCCGCGATGCTCGCCGGCGATGAGGCGAGCCTGGCGGCACGGGCCGCGCGTTTAAGCGAGCTGCGTCGCCGCCTACAGCAGCTTGAGCGCAGCTCCTCCGTCGTCGATCTGCGCAACACGATCTGGCGCTTAACGGAAATCGAGCGCCGCCTCGCACGCGCCGCGGGGGCGCGCGCATAAACGTGCGCGCGGAGGCGGAGCGCCACGCCTGGCAGCGCCCCGAAGAAGCGACGGCGCTTGCGCGGCTGCCCGCGTACAACTTGATCGCCGAGAATTTGCACAGGCTCAGCGAAGACGCGGCGGCAACGGAAGACGCGGCGCTGCTCACGCTCTACCATCGCGACGGCGCAACGACAAACGAGCCCTTCGCACCCGAGCGACTCGGCACAGAGATGCATCAGTTGCTGCGCCAATTGCTTGATCTGCGCTACGCGGAATCGCATCGCATCACGCTGGCCGTGTTCGGCGAGAACCGACGCTCTTTGTTTGAATTAACGCGCGCTTACCATGCGGCGGCCCTCATCGCCGAGATGCACATCAAGATGGCGTACTACTCGCCCGATCCGCCCCCGGAGTTAAAAGAGGTCAACCGAACTCACGGCAAGCGTGCGCCGAGCGCTGAGGCACATCCCTCCGCGTCGGAAACTCTCGCCGATGATGAACAAGCGCAGACGCGGCGGATGTTCGGGCGTCAGGTAATGCGCCGCGAAGCCGCGGACGCCGTGAAGTTTCTCGCCGCCGCGCCCGACGCGGTGGGTATCGTGTGCGAGCTTGCGGGGCCGAGCGCCCATGCCGCTTACGAAGGCGAGCGCGGTTTGCACGCCTTTCCGGAGGCGAAGGCGACGCAGCACTTACTCGTGCACACAAGCGACGCTCACTTCGCCAAGTACCAGCCGCCGCCATCGCTTGAACAACGCGGCGCGATCTCGCACGGCGGGATTGCGCACGGCGGGATTGCGCACGGCGAGCGCCGCCGCACTTATCAGCGCACCGCCGGCTATGTGGAAGATCACGCGCTCTCCGTCAAGCGCGAATGGGAGAGTGCGAAAACCGACGGCGCGTTCTCTCTGGCGGCGACGCTCAAGTTTTTGATTGATGCGCACGTCGCGCGCGCAGCCGAAGCGTTGATCGACGAATGAAAATCACCATTCCGCTTTACGTCGAAGAGCAAGCGCCGCAACTGGACAACGCGACTACGCGCGCGCGCTGACGGTGCGCCCGTTGTTCTTCGACGGCCCGCGCGAGCAAGATGAAAGCTTGCCGCGCGCCAGCTCGCGCCTCGCGCGTGAATTGCGGCGCGAGCTGGCGCGCCTGCGCGCGCGGGCCGGCATGAGGAATTTGCCGCCTACTCGTTTTACCCGCCGCTCGAAGATTACCTGCTGAGGTTGACGCTGGAACATAACAATCGTCGTTTTCAAGTGCGCCACTTGTTTGTGATGCTCCGCGCCTTTGATCGCCGCATCGCCTGGACGCCGAGCTTACCGGAAGTGTGTTTTGAGGTGGCGCGCGGCGAAGCGCTCATCGACCGCGCGCACGAAGCGCTCGCCGATTATTACCGTCGCCGCGCGCGGCAGCACGGCGACGGAGCGGTGGCTCCTGATGAGGCGTCGCTCGCGGGCAAAGCCTGGCTTTCTTTTGTGGAGGTGTCGGTTGCTGTGCCGAGCATCTACACGCCGCCCGTGCAGAATTTCTTCGCGCTACTGGGGGCCAGCGAGGCGCCCGACGGGGCCGCCGAATTGGAGCGCGTCGGACGCTCATTGAATGCGCTTTACCCGGAGCAACTGGAGCGCGCCACTGATCGCGAAGACGAAGTGGCGGAACTCACACATCTGCTGCGCGCGGTTGACCGGCGGCCGGTGCTGCTCGTCGGCCAGCGGCTGGTCGGCAAAACGGCGATCATCCATGAGTGCGTGCGCCGGCGTATGGAGCGCCGCCGCTCGTCGGAGGCGTCGCTGCATGTGAGCTCGCGCGGCGGCGCGCATGATCTCGCCGGCGACCTCTGGCTGATCGCGCCGCCGCGCTTGATCTCCGGCATGTCTTACGTAGGACAGTGGGAGGGCCGCCTGCTCGCGATTCTCAAAGAAGCCGGCCGCAAGCGCCACACGCTGTACTTCGACGACCCGGTCGGCCTGTTCTACGCCGGGCAGTCGAGCGGCTCGTCGCTCTGCGTCGCGCAGGTGCTTAAACCATACGTCGAGCGGCGCGACGTGCGCATCCTTGCCGAGGCTACGCCCGAAGCGCTGCGCGTGCTGCAAGAGCTTGACCGCAGCTTCGCGGATCTTTTCCACGTCGTGCCGATTGAGGAGCCAAACGAAGGTAAAACTTTGCGCACGCTGCTCGGCTATCGCCGCACGCTTGAGCGTGAACACCGCTGTCGCTTCGATTACGCTGTGCTGCCGGTGGTGATTGATCTCACGCGCCGCTACGTGGCCGACGCCGCCTTTCCCGGCAAGGCGGCCACGCTGCTGCGCACTCTGGCGGCGAAACAGAGCGGACGGGAAGTGACGCGCTCCGACGCGCTGCAAGAGTTTGCCGCGAAAAGCGGATTAAGCGTGCAATTCTTAGACGACCGCGCGGAGCTTAACCGCGCGGATGTGGTGGAGGCCTTGAGCCGCGAAGTGGTGGGGCAGAGCGCGGCCGTCGGGGCGTGCGCCGACGCCGTGACCATTGCCAAAGCGCGACTCAACGATGCGCGGCGGCCGCTCGCCTCGTTTCTCTTTTTGGGGCCGACCGGCGTCGGCAAAACGCAGTGCGCCAAATCGCTCGCGCGTTACCTGTTCGGCGACGCGGAGCGCATTCTGCGCTACGACATGAACGAGTTTGTCAGCGCCTACTCGGTCGCGCGCCTTGTCGGCACGCTTGATGCGCCGGAGGGCTTGTTGACGGGCGCGGTGCGCCGCACGCCTTTCGCGGTGGTGCTGTTTGACGAAATTGAGAAGGCGCACCCGGCCGTGTTCGATTTGCTTTTGGGCGTAATGGGCGCCCGCTTAACGGACGCGCGCGGGCGCACCGTGGATTTTGCGAACACGATTATTATTTTGACTTCCAATCTCGGCGTGCGCGAAGCCGCAAGCGAGCTCGGCTTTCGTCAGACCAATGAGAGCCACGCCTCAACTTACCAACAGGCCGCGGAGAAATTTTTCCGGCCCGAGTTTTTCAACCGCCTGACGCGCGTGGTGCCTTTCGAGCGACTGCGGCGTGAAGATGTGCGCGGCATCGCCAGGCGATTAATCGAAGATGTCTTTCACCGCGACGGATTGGTGCGGCGCGGCGTCAAACTGCTGGTCGAAGAGGCCGCATTGGTTGTGCTGGTCGACATCGGGTATCACCCCCAACTCGGAGCGCGCGCCTTGAAGCGCGCGCTGGAACGACAGGTCACGGCTCCTCGCGCCGCGCAGCTCGCGGCGGTCGTGCCTGATGAGCCGCTCATTATTTCCTTGCGCGCGCCGCAGCGGGGGGGAATCGCCGTCGACGCGCGGCACTTGACTTTGATTGAGGAGCGCGCCGCTACGGCGCCGCTGGAAAACACAGATCGTTTGCTCGATGGCGTCGAAGACATGTTGGAACGCATCACAGAAGGCGCGGAAGCATTGCGGCCGCCGGGCGAGATACTCGTTGGCGACAGCAGCACGGCGGCGCATCTCAGCCATTTCCTGATTCGCGATCAAACGCGCCGCATCGCCCGCATGTGCCAGCGCGCCGACGAACGCCTCGCGCGCGAGCGTCACTCGCAAACGATTGGAGGCGCGCGCAACACGCGGCACGTGGATCACAAAAAAGCCGGGCGACGCGCGGCCTCAACCGTTGGTGCCTCGCCGGCTTCGATGCGTCAACGCCAGCTGGCCAAATTAACCGATGTGCCGCCGATCAGCGGCGCGTTGCTCGCAGAAAAGAATCTGCACCGCTTTCTGCAAGACTGCGCGGCGCACGCCTCGCCTTACGGAGAAGCGACGACGGATTATCTACAGGATGTTCTGCGCGAAGCCGCGCTACTGGATTCGCTGTGGAGCGTTGTGGCGGCCGACAGGGATAAACACCGGGCGTCAACGCGCGCCGTGCTGACCATCGCTTCGCTTGACGAAGCGGGACGCAGGGCTGCCGCGCGCCTTCGGGATCTCTACCGCGCGCTCTTCGAGAAAGAGTTTAACTGCCGCATCGAGCTGCCGGGCGCGGAACCCTCGGGCGCTCAAAGCGCGCGCGTCGGCGCGGCGCAGCGCGTCGAGATGATCACGCTCGACGGAACGCTCGCGGGAGCGCTCGCGCCCCTCGAAGCGGGCACGCACCTTTTCGTTTCCCCGGATGAAAGTTATGCGCCCGTCGTCGTTCGCGCTCACATGGCAGATCAGCCCGGCGCCGATGGTTTCGCGTCGGATGACAAAGAGGTGCTCGGCCTGCCGCCGGTACTGCGCATTTATGCGGAGCCGATGGCCACGCTTGATCTGCGCACGCGCCTGCTGGCCACGGGCAAACTGGGCAGCGCCGAACTGCGAACCTTTCTGCTCTCGGCGCTGCCGCCGCCGGCGGAGTTCGGTTAACGCCAGTCATGATTTTCCTCTGTGTTTCTCTCTTGTCTTTTCTCTGTGCTTCTCTGTGTTTAGGTAAGTCTTACTTAAACACAGAGATGTACAGAGAAAAGCAAGAAGAAACACAGAGAAAATCAACTCATGACTCGGCTTTGGTCATTGAGGAGCGGAGAAACGATGCATCGCTTTCCGGTGTTGGTGTGGGAAGACCTGGCGGGTTTCTTTACGGCCCGGTTGATTGACGATCAAGAGGATGACTGCTTTCGCTTGCGGGCTACGGCGCAGCGCGCGCGAGGCGCTCGCGCAGCTCAAGGAGTATCTCGTGTGGTCGTTTGAACGCGAGCTCTGGCGGAGCGCGCCTGATTTTAACGCGCCGCAATTGCTTGAGCTACGCGTGGAGGTGCGGCCGGAGTATCAAGTCAAAAGCCGGGTTTACCCTTGCGACGAAGCGACCGCGCTGCGATCGCGTGCGTGCTCGGACGCCAGGAAAGCGGCATGCTTGTGTGCGCGCTGCCAATGCTCGGCATTCAGTTTTATTACGACGACGCCAAATCTCTGCGCAGCTTGGTGGCGACCTACGTGCAGGAGGCGCTGAAGAATCGCACGCCGCAGCAACTTTCGCGTTACCTCCCGGCGAAGCATCTGCTGCTGGACGAAATCACCGTCGCGAATCGGCGCCGCAACGCGATCAGCGCGCCGCAGCACGCGGCGGAATTGGCGCTGCTCAAGACGATCGCTGATCCGCTCGGCGCGGACGAGATGCGCCGCGGCTTTTCGCGAGCTTACCAGCGCGAAGCGCAGATCGCGGCGCTCACGCAATTGCTCGGGCGCGAGCGCGCCAATGTTTTGCTCGTCGGCGACGCGGCGCGGGCAAAACGGCGGTGCTCGTCGACGCGGTGCGCGCCGTCGAGCGCGAAATGCAGGCGGCGACGAAAGCGCGCACAACAGACGCGGACGAGACCGGCACGCCGCCGCCGCCGCGCCGCACAAGTTTTGGACGACGAGCGCCGCGCGTTTGATCTCCGGCATGAAATACCTGGGGCAATGGGAGGAGCGCTGCGAGCGCGCGATCGAGGAACTGGCGCGCATCGACGGCGTGCTTGCGGTGGAAGATGCGCTCGATTTGGTGCGCACCGGCGGCGCTCACGCGGCCGAAAGCATCGCCGCTTTTTTGCTGCCGTTTATGGCGCGCGGCGAGCTGCGCCTGGTCGGCGAAGCGACGCCCGCCGGCATTGATGCGTGTCGCCGTTTGTTGCCCGGCTTTGTGGATGCGTTTCGCATCGTTCAACTTCCAACTTTCACGAACCAAGAAGCCTTAGCCGCGCTTTCTGCATACTGCGCGATGATCGAGCGCAACAGCGCGACGCGACTCGGCGCTGGCGGCCGCGATTTGATTTATCGTTTGTTTCGCCGCTTTATGCCTTACGAGGCGTTTCCCGGTCAAACGGTAAACTTTGTCACGCGCCTCTACGAGCGCGCGCGCGTGGAAACGCTCGCGGAGATTACGCCTGACACGGTGATCACGGAGTTCGTCAAACTGACGGGCGTGCCGGAGCTTTTTTTGCGCGACGAAGTGACGCTTGATGCAGCCGACGTGCAGGCGTTCTTTGAGGCCGAAGTGATCGGCCAAGCGGAGGCGTGCCGTGCGGCGAACAATCTGGTGATGACGTTTAAAGCGGGCTTAAATGATCCGGCGCGGCCCGTCGGCGTGCTGCTTTTGACGGGGCCGACGGGCGTCGGGAAAACCGAGCTCGCCCGCACGCTCGCCAGCTTTTTCTTCGGCGGCGCGGAAACCTCGGAGCGTTTCGTGCGCTTGGATATGAGCGAGTACTCGCTGCCGGGAAGCGCCGAGCGGTTGATCGCCAACGCGGCGGGCGAACAGAGCGAATTCATCAACCGCATGCGCCGGCAGCCGTTCGCCGTGGTGCTCTTTGACGAAATCGAGAAAGCGGATGCGGGCGTCTTCGATGTCTTGCTGAGCGTGTTCGACGAAGGCCGTTTGACTGACCGTTTCGGCCGCACCACCATCTTTCGCAGCGCCGTGATCGTGATGACCTCAAATCTCGGCGCAACGAACACAGACGCGCCCGGCTTCGGCAATAATGACCGCGCGCAGCAATCAAGCTACGACCGCATGGCGCAGGTTTTCTTTCGCCCGGAGTTTTACAACCGCCTCGACGCGGTGGTGCGCTTTCGGCCGCTTGCTGAGGCGAGCGTGCGCCGCATCGTGCGCAAAGAACTCGCCGGCATCGCCGCGCGTGAAGGGCTCGCCAAACGCAACATTAAGCTGACGTGGACGGAGTCGCTCGTAGAGCACCTGGCGCGGCAAGGTTTTAACGCGCGCTACGGAGCGCGCCCCTTACAGCGCACCATCGAGCGCACCGTCGTCGCGCCGCTCGCGTTTCTTTAAACCGCGCAGAGCAAAGCGGCGGAACCGAGGTGCGGCTCGATCTGGACGAGGCCGGAAATCTGCTGCCTTTGTAGTTTTCATCGCAGAGATGATGCCGCCGCGATGGCCTCTTCCTTCTCGGCAATGGTCACCGCCCACCACGGCCCCGCTTCTTCAGACGCCGCCCAGTACCAGCCGGAGGCATCGGTCCAGCCGAGGCCGGCGTCGGTGTAGATTCTTGCAGGCCAGGTAAAGACCGCCCACAGCATGCGTATGCCGCTGCATGTCAGGTGCGATTCTGCTCTGTGCTGAAGCGAGACTACTGCGGCCGACATCAATTTGGCCAAGGTGTCCGACAATCTTTAGATTGTCGAAGTCATACCCAGATGCGCAGCTTGATTTCTAAGTATGTCAGCGACAATCCGCAAGATTGTCGGACATTGTTGCCTGGTCGTCTGCCGACATCGCCTGCACGTGACTGATGAAACCCGGCCGGCATCGTCCCGGCGAACATGGAATCATGCAACCGGTTTGCGCCGGCGCGCGTACAGCTTGACACCGACGCTATCTTGTCCCTAAGTTCAAACGAATCGCAGATGTCTAAGAGATTCGCTTCCATTTCTTTTTTGTCGTTGCTCTCCCGGCCCGCGCGCTTGGCTTGGCTGCTGTTGCTTGCCCTTTCTCCGTTCGCTTATGTCGCGGGCGCCTGGGTGCTGCTCAAGACTGATCCGAACACGCGCGTCAATTTCGAGATCGACCGGGCCGACGCGCTGCGCTTGGCCGCAGACTGCGCGGCGAACTTGGGTCTGAACGTCGCATCGTGGACGAGCGGCGCGAAGGTCACGGTTAGTCAAGATCGTTACTACTATTACCAGCTTCACCGCAATCAAGAGGCGGAGGTTATGCGTCGCCTCGCGCCGGAGGCGTACATTCATGTGCGCTTGATTTCGCCGGATCGGCAGGAAGCTTTGGATGTGGAGCTTTCCAAGGAAGGCCGATTGCTCGGCTACAATCTGACGGTGCCGTCCGGCGAAGAAACGCCGGATGCGGGTGAAGCCGTCGCCAGGGATACGGCGGCCACCGCCTTTCGTGAACTGCAACTGCAACAAAGCCTGCCAAACGCGCCCGCGCCAAGCTTCTCGGAGAATCGGGAATTCGCCAGCGTGCTTCGCCGCTACACGTGGCAGCCAACTTTCGCTGCGCTGCCCGGCGCGCACACGCAAGTCGCCGTGGCGGTGCTCGGCGATCGCGTCATCACCAAGGAAGTGACGACAAGATTTAATCCCGCCTATGCCGGAGAGCACTTGGTTAACCGTCGCCCGCTGGCCAAGCTGGCGCTGGTGCCTTTCGGTCTGTTGATCTTTTTTATCGCGTGCTACGGGCTTTACCGCTACCTTCAGCGAACCTGGCAAAAGGAAGTGCCGCACGCGCGCAGTTTGCTGCTCGGCGCGGTGCTCTCCGCGGCGTTCTTCTTCATCGCGCTGCAATCGGACTTCGGTACTTTCGGGCCGCCCATCGGAGCCAACAAGGCGGGCACCTACTGGATCTTATTAATAGGCACCGTGGTGGTCTTTGTGGTGATGGGCATGTCATTGGGGTTGGCTTACGGAAGCGGCGAAGGCGATGTACGCGAATCATACCCCGGAAAGCTGACCTCGCTCGACGCGCTGCTCTCAGGCCGTTTGCTGTCGCGCAACGTCGCGCGCGCCGTCTGCACCGGAGCGGCGCTCGGAGGTTGGACGCTCTTCACCCATTCGCTGATTTTGCTGTTGTGGGCCGCAGATCCGAGCTCCGGCCCCGGCCTGTCGGAGCAATTCTACGGCATTTTTTTCGGGCGCTTTGCGTGGCTGCTGCCGCTCGTTAACCCGCCGCTTGCCGCCATTCAAATAGCCGTCACCGGTTTGCTGCTGCCGCTTTCGCTGCTTTCGCGCAGCCGGCGCATACGGGGCAAACGGCGCTTGCTGCTCAGCGCGCTCATCATGCTTTCGCTCGTCGCTTCGTTTGAAGTGTTTCAGGAGCAAACGCTGCCTTTCGCCGCCGGCTTGTTGATGGCCGCGGCGCGCACAGCGTTCTTGCTGTTGCTCTTTTTCTCATTCGATTTGCTGACCGCCATTGTGGGCATCGCCGCGCCTTCGCTCGTCGTCTTTGTGCTTTACTTTATGTCGCAGCCGGCGCCGTCGCTGCAGCGCGGGGTTTGCTGGCGGCGGGGTTTGCGCTGACGGTGTTACTTGTCGAACTTGTTTTCGTCTTTAAGGGGCGTGAATATGGAGAAGATCAAGTGCGGCCGCTCTACGCCCGTCACTTGGCCGAGCGCTCCAGGCTGCAAGCTGAGGTTTCCGCGGCTCGCGAAGCGCAAGTGCGCTTGTTGCCGCAGAAGTTGCCTCAAGTGCCGGGCCTCAGTTTGGCGGCCGCGTGCCTGCCAGCGCATGTGGTCGGAGGAGATTTCTACGACTTCTTTCCGCTTGACGATCACAGGCTCGGCATTTTTGTGGCCGAAGGCGGAGATCAGGGCCTCGGTTCGGCGCTCACCATCGCCTTTGCGAAAGGCTTTTTGATGCCGCGTATTGCCGCTAACCACACGCCCACCGAAATCATCTGCGATCTGCAAGAGCGGCTGATCTTATTGCTGGGCACTTCTCAGGACATCTCGCTCGCTTACGCGGTCATTGATGCCTCTGCGCGTAATTTGCGCTACGCCCGCGTCGGAAGCTACCCGCAGTTTAGAGTCAGCCGTGACCGAGAAATGACCGCAAGCGGCACAGGGCGCAAACTTGAGCGGCGTTTTGACTTACGACCCGAAGAGCGCGACGTGAGCACGGAAGACGCTGCTGCTGCCGCACCGCGCGAAAACGCTGCGCCCGATGGCAGCAACAAATGCGCTGTGCGCGAAGCGACGGTGCGCCTCGCCGACGGCGATGTGATCATTATCGTCACGGACGGCATCGTCAAGAACCTCAAATCGGACAAACAACAACACGTAGAAGAATGGGCGGTCGACTTGCTTTCGCCGCGCAAGCGGGCGGCTCGTGCCACGCTGCAAGAAGCGCTTGACCAAGCTCTGCGAAAAAGGTCGAAGCGCTCCAAAAAACTCGGCGTCGAAGATGATCTGACCGCCGTTGTGCTGCGCCTGGAACCGATTGTCGTCGCCAGGAGCGGAGGGGGTGCGGCGTTATGAGCCGGCGCCGACTTGCGCTGATTCTTCTTTTAGCGGCATCCGGGTATTTTGTTTTCGCGCTGCTGGTGCCGCGCTTTCATCCTTCGGCGGCGTGGCGTTACCAGATGGGCCGGCGCGAAGCTGTGGCGCGCGGACGTGAGGCCGCGCAACGCTTGTACGGCATTGACGTTTCCGGGTGGGCGACCAGGCTCACGGCGGAACATCAGGCAGAGATCGAGTATTACTTGGCGCGGAGCGGAGCGCGCGCCGAAACATCGAGGCTTTCCCCGATCACAACCTCCGTGCTCTTTGTCGAAAACGTTGGTCAGGGGCGGCGCGTGCGCGTCGAGATGAGCTCGAGCGGCCAACCAAACGGCTTGGCTTACCGGGACCGCGTGATGAACGCTCCCGGCCAGCCCGCGCCGGAGTAACAACGCGGCGCGAATTAATAATTGCGGAAAGCGGCCGCAGCCGCGCTCAACCAGCTGATCGGCTCCGACGCCAATCAATTTGCGCTGGTGTCCGAAGCGCAGCAAGAAAGGCGGCGCGAGCAGCAAGCGGGAACACGCTTTATCTGGGAGCGGGCGATTGCCGGCGAGCCGGACGTGAAACTCCAAATCGAAGCCACGATGCGCGGTCGCATTATCAGTGAATTGAGGATGAGGCTCGTTTTTGCCGCCAACTTCCAAAAAGACTTCGATGCCCAGCACGATTCGGTTGGGCTGCTGGCAACGCTCAACGCCTTTGTCATCCTTGTCGTTGTGCTCGTCGTGATCGGCCTTTTCTTTGTCTTCGCGATGCGGCGCGAGATCAACTATACGCTGGCGTTGGTGCTGTTTGGCGCCGCGTTTCTCGCGATGACGGTGCTTCAGATTTCGGCCGGCGAACTGGAAGCCGGTCTGAGCGACCAAGACTTCCGGCCGCAGCGCGGCACGGATTCACTACGTTACTTGCTCGCACTGCTTGAGACTCTGCTGTTGTCATTCTTCTACGCCCTTTGCCTCGCCGCGATGTGGGGCACTGGTTTCGCGCTCGTGCGGCGCGCTGGCGTGGAAACCAAGCGCGCGGCCTCGTTTGTCGCGCTTTTGAGGGGGAAATTTCTTTCGCGTTTTGTGAGCGGCCGCGTCGCCATTGGAATTATGCTCGGCGGTTTGCTCGCCGCGATTCCGTACCTGGTCGTGGCGAGCGGGCTTTTCGACAATCTCAGGCCCGAGCAGTTGAACGCGCAATGGCTCGTCGCCCCGGCCCCGGCGCTGGCCGCGCTACTGAGGCCTTTGTCTTACGGATTGTTTGCGATCTACGGCTTTCTCGTGCCGCTCTTCCAATCCCGGATCCGCGAGCGCTGGGTCTTGCGCGCGCTGGCGCTGCCTTTCGGCTGTCTTTGGCTTTGGGAAGGCGTTCTTGATGAGCTCTTCGATGGCGGCGGCCGTCGCCGCCGGCGGACTTTGATCGGCGTGGCGGATCAAATTTACTGGCGCTTTGATTTCTTAACGCTGATGGCTGCGGCGTTCGCCGCCGACGTAGTCACTTCCGCGGCGGGGCTGCTGTTGCAGAGCGCGCCGGGCCTGGTGGCCTCGGGGTGGATGGCCGTGGGCGGGCTCGGCGCGTTGTGTGCGGCCGCGCTCGTTGTCAGCCGACGAGGCCGCGACACGCAAACTGAAGATGAGGCACAGGTCGCGCCCGCGCCTGCGATCGGACAAGGGTTGCAGCCAATTGAGCGCGACCGATTGATGGCTGAATTCGGCGTCGCCCGCTTGGCGCAGCAGCAGATGCTTCCCGCCGCTCCGCCGGCGATACACGGCTATCACATCACCGCCACTTGCCGGCCGGCACGCGAGGTGGGCGGCGACTTATTCGACTTCTTAAAATTGCCGGATGACGACCACCTCGGCATCGTCGTCGCCGATGTGTCGGGCAAAGGCGTGCCGGCGTCGCTTTACATGACGCTCACAAAGGGCTTGCTCGCCTCGGTGTCAGAAAATGAGAGCGACCCGAGCGTGATTCTGCGCGAAGTCAATCGGCATCTCTACCAAGTTTGCCGGCGGAAAATCTTCGTCACCATGCTGCTCGGCGTGCTCGACCCGGCGACGCGCACATTGACTTACGCGCGCGCCGGCCACAACCCGACCGTTTGGCGTCACACGGCGCGCGGCGCGTCGAGTTTGCTCGGCGCGCCGGGCCTCGGGCTCGGAATGGTAAGCGGCCAGATGTTTGACAAAAGCCTGCGCCCTGAGACGATTCGCCTTGAGCCGGGCGACGTGCTGTTCTTTTACTCGGACGGCATTCCGGAAGCGATGAATGCGCGCGGCGAAGAATACGGCATGGAGCGCATGCTCGCGGCGATTGAGCGCTGCGATGAACTGCACGCCGCGGAAGCGCTTGATGTGATGCTCGACGATGTGGCCGAATTCGTCGGAGAAACGCCGCCGCATGACGACATCACGCTGGTCGTGCTACGCGTCGCCGAGCGTTAACGCGATGATGATGATGATGATGATTACCTTCGCCAGCAGTTGATTTTACGCACCGCCGTTAAAGTTTTGTTAAGATGGCTTGGAGAATGTAAGGTTCTTTCAATTTTCATTCAGACCGCCCGCCGCTTGCGCGTCAAAAAGTAAGGAGGCCGCCCGTGCCCAATCCGTTTTCCCTGAGCAGATCCACCGAGGGCAATCTCTCCGTGATTCACCTGGAGGGCTATCTGGACGCCCACACTGCGCCGCAGTTTGAACACGCCATTCAGGAAGAAATTGACGCGGGGCGATATCGCATCATCGTCGATTGCGCCAGTCTGACTTATATTTCATCGGCCGGCCTGGGCGTCTTTATGAGCTTTATCGAAGAGGTCAGAGAGCAGGGCGGCGACATTAAGATTTGCGGTCTCACGCCCAAAGTGAAACAAGTCTTCGACATTCTCGGCTTCTCCCAAATCTACGACATTTGCGATAACCACCCGGACGCGGTCCATCGCTTCGCCGAATCACCCTTGAGGGAGGGCTAAAGCGCATGGAATCAATCGAAAGAAAATTTACTCTGCGCTTCCCATCCTCTACGGAAAACCTGGCGCTGGTGCGTGAATTCGTGGGCGTCGTCGCCTCGCAGGCGGGCATGGATGCGGCGGAGGTGGGCAAATTGGAATTGGCGGTCGATGAAGCGTGCGCCAACGTCATCGAGCACGCCTACGGCCACGACACCAGCAAGGAAGTGATCGTGCGCGCCAACTTCAACGACGAAGCGATTCACATTCACGTGGAAGATACGGGGCGCGGCTTCGATCCGGCCTCGGTCACGTCGGCCGAAGTGGAGCGCCTGGTGCTCGAACGCAAATCCGGCGGACTCGGCATGCGCCTCATGAAAACCCTGATGGACGAAGTGCGCTACGAAATCGAGCCCGGCCTCAAAAACGAACTGCACATGACCAAGTTTTTGAAGAAGAAGAAGAGTGACAAGTGAGTGCGGAGAGTGACAAGTGACAAGTGACTTAAGGAGTGACAAGTGACAAGTGACAAGTGACAAGTGACAAGAAAGAGCAGAAGCTCTTTTCTTTCGAGGTAG
>JBBJMB010000031.1:0-18877 GCA_037719755.1 Pyrinomonadaceae bacterium | reverse complement strand
GGGGAAGCTGGCTTTTGCGATGTTTTCCCTCGTTTTCAACTACTGATTCGCATATATATAAAGAAGCAACCTCTTAAATTGGTTGCCCGGTGTTTTCGCTTAAGCGAGACGCGGACAAAATGTTTGTCCCTCTCACTATTTCGTTCGTACCCGCGAAGGCCGTCCGTTCGAGCTGTACTCGATTGGAGCCGCATCATTAGCGAAAGTAAAAGCAAAAACGGTAAGGCCGCGTAGATTAGCGACGCAGCGTTGCAACGTTGCTGCACGAGCGTCACAAAGTTGTGCCGTCGGCTGTGCTCACCAGCTTCCGCATGACACGTCAACGCGCTGATTAATCGTTTTTCTGGTCGCGCTGCTGAAGAAACTTGAGCGCTTGCTCGGCAAGCTCCGATGAGACGATAACTCGGAAAGGATGTTTCGCCACAAAGGCGGGAACTTTTTTGATGCGTGCGCCGAGCTCGCCTAAAGCGGCGACCAATCGATCATCATCAAATTCGGCGAGGTGAAATTTTTCCGCGGCGCGTTTGAAAGCTCCGCGCAAACGGTCAAGCGGCAGGTCTCGCTCGGCCAGGGCTTTGCCTCGCGCTTGGAAGTCGCCCAAGGCGTAAAGCACAAGTTGTTGATCGTTCATCGGGCCGGCAGAGGGGCTTTGTCGCTGCCGCTCGTCGAACAAATTAGGTTGACGCGTCACTGGCGTTGCACCACCGTCGCTTTGTCTTTGCATAAGCTTGTCGCCGCATTTTTACCAAGTTGAGGTCGCATGTTATCACACACCGTGCGTGCGCGGCCTTAGTCTCTTCCGCTTTCGCGAAGTTTATGAGCGCCCGCGCTAGACTAGCGCTGGTTTGCGCCCTTGCTGACGGCGGTGCTAAATTCGTGATGCGGATAACACTGATTTCATCAGCACGAAAAAAGTTTAGTGGGGCCTGCGGGTGAAGACGAATACTCGGAATTTTGTTAACGAAGTGGCGGCACCCGCTGCGGCCGACGCCGTCAAACGGGTGGCCCTGGGCGTGTGCGGCGGCATCGCCGCTTACAAGGCGGCCGAAGTGTTGCGGGGTCTGCAACGCGAGGGATGCCAGGTGCGTGTGTGCATGACTCGGCGGGCCTGTGAGTTTGTGCAGCCGCTCACTTTTCGGGCGCTCTCAGGCGAGCACGTCGTCGTAGATGATTACGCTCCTGATAATCCCGACCCGATCGCACACATCACATTTTCGCAATCAATTGATTTACTGCTTATCGCTCCGGCGACGGCAAATACGATGGCCAAATTTGCCCACGGCATCGCCGACGACTTTCTGACCTCGACTTATCTGGCCGCGTCGGCGCCGGTGCTGATTGCTCCGGCGATGAATTCTCGCATGTGGGCGCATCCGGCAACCGCTCGCAACTTGTCCGCGCTCAAAGCGGACGGCGTGCAATTCGTTGCTCCCGAAGAAGGCGAGATGGCCTGCGGCACAACGGGGCCGGGGCGACTCGCGGAGCCTCAGCTGATCGTCGCGGCGGCGATGAAATTATTGATGCGCCGTGAGGTTGATGCCGCAAATGTCGCCAAAACTCTCGCGGGCGAGCGCGTGGTTATCACCGCCGGGGCGACGCGCGAGGCGATTGATCCCGTGCGCTTTATCTCGAACCGCTCTTCCGGAAAGATGGGTTTTGCGCTGGCCGAAGCGGCGCTCGCGCGCGGCGCCGCAACGGTCACAGTCATCGCCGGCTCAACCACCGTTTCCGAACTTTCGCGAGGCATTAAGCTCGTACAGGTTGTTTCAGCCGAGGAGATGAGAACAGCGGTTCTCAGTGAGATGGCCGGAGCGACCGTTTTTATCGCAGCGGCGGCGGTGGCTGATTACCGGCCCGTCGATCTGGCTCCCAGAAAAATAAAGAAAACGGAATCGCTTTTGACGCTCGCGCTGGAGCGCACGCCCGACATTTTGGGCGAAGTGGCGCGCGCGAAAACCGCGGAGCTGATTGTGGTCGGATTCGCCGCCGAAACTCACGATCTGCTCGCCCACGCGCGCGAAAAAATGCAGCGCAAAAACACGGATCTGATCGTCGCCAACAACGTGCTGCAAGATGGGGCCGGGTTCGACGCCGACACTAACCGCGTGACTATTCTTGCGCGAGACACAGATGAGGCCGTGGAAATTCCGCTGATGTCCAAGCTGGATGTGGCCAAAAGGATTTTGGACGCGGTGGTGGAAGTTCGCCGAAGCAAGCGCGGGGTCTACGCGGTTCAACCGTAGCTGATGATTTTCAGGTTTTCGGGTATGATCGAAGAATCATTCAAAACTGAATTGTTGAGGCTGACGGAAGAAGTTGGCGAGCATTTAAGTTATTTCCGCGAACTGGGAGGCGACGGACTTTCTTTGTCGCCCGCGGTGAGCGCTTCCCCGCTCGCCGCGCCGCAACCGCACGCTCCGCCGTCGGCGATGATATCGCCGCCGTCGCCGGTTTTTGAGCAGCCCACTGAAGTAAGCGAAACTGACATGGCTAAGAAGACGACAGTTAGCAAACCACGGATCGACGCCGGCGAGCCGCCGCCGCAGGAAACGCTTTTCGGCGTCATTACTCCGCAAGACGAACTCAGTTTGCCGCGCCCCGGAGAGTCTCTTGCGGACATCCGCGCAGACATCGGCGATTGCACGCGCTGTCCGCTGCACGAGGGCCGCACGCACGTCGTTAACAGCGAAGGCCACCACCAAGCTCGCTGGATGTTTGTGGGCGAAGCGCCCGGCGCCGATGAAGATGCGCAGGCGCGACCCTTTGTCGGCCGCGCCGGCCAATTGCTGAATAAGATTGTTGAGGCCATCGGAATGAAGCGTGAAGAGGTTTTCATCGGCAACGTCAATCGCTGCCGCCCGCCTCAGAATCGCACTCCGACGCCGCACGAGGCGGCGACCTGCAAGCCTTTCCTGTTGCGGGAAATTTCCATCGTGCAGCCCGAAGTGATCGTCGTCTTGGGCAACACCGCAATGAAAAACCTGCTCGATACGAAAGAGGGCATCACCAAGGTGCGCGGCCAATTCCAGGATTACCGTGGCATCAAAGTGATGCCGACTTTTCATCCGGCATATCTTCTGCGCGACCCTACGAAAAAGCGCGAAACGTGGGAAGATATGAAAAAAGTGCGTCAGTACTTGGATCAAAACGTGCAGCAAAAAGACCGCCGGCACGGATTAATTCGTGCGCGCAACTCTGGTCGCCTCACATGCAAGACCAGCCCTCACTTTAACGAAACCGCGCCCGCTGCGCCGGCGAAACGATTGACCAAGTCAACGCCGAACTGCTGCGGCGCGCCGTCCGCTTCCGCAGTACGCCGAGCGGTTTTTCGTGTTCGGCGAAGGCGAACCCGGCCGCGCCGTGGCCGTCGTCGGCGAATCGCCCGGCCCGCCGGACATAGACGCCGCACGGCCATTTATGGGCCCGGCCGGTCACATGCTTGACCGCATTTTGGCGAGCATCGGGTTGCAAAGAACCAACTGCTACTTGACCAATACCGTGAAAATGGTTTGCAGCGGCGATGAGATTACGCCGGAAGTGTTGAGCTTTTTTGCGCCCTTTCTGCACCGCGAGATGGGCGCGGCCGCTCCGCGCGTCATCATCTCGTTTGGCAACACGCCGACGCGCACGCTGCTCAACACCAAAAGTCCAATCTCCCGCTTGCGCGGGGAATTTCACGACTACCGCGGCATCCAGCTGATGCCCACTTTCAATCCCGCTTACCTGCTGCGCGACCCGACCAAAAAACGCGAGGTTTGGGAGGACATGAAAAAGGTGCGAACTTTCCTCGCCGCGTCGTGAGCATGTTTCCAGTGTCCCAAAGCTATGCCCCTTTTGCTCCGGCGTCAGATGGAGCACCCGGCGCCGACCAAGCGGAGAGCGGCGGCGACGGCGTCCGCTCGCCCGCTCGCCTTGCCTTGCCGCAGTACGCGGAGGTCGCCGTCCCGGTCCATGTCTTTCAAACTTTCACTTATCAACTGCCGCATGCGTTGCGCGCGGAGGCCCGCGTGGGCGCGCGTCTGCTGGTGCCGTTCGGGCGCAAGTTGATCACCGGCTACATCGTCGCGCTTTACGAAGAGCTCGATCCGGCGATTGAATTTGACGCGGCGTCCATCAAACAAGCCGAAGAATTGCTTGACGCCGAGCCGCTTTTGACGCCCGAAGTGCTCGATATCAGCGGTTGGATCGCCGAGTACTACTCGGCTCCGTGGGGCGAAGTCTTAAAGGGCGCGCTGCCTTCGGGCCTCAATCAAACAATTGAACAGATGTTTGCGATCACTTCCGAGGGGCGGATGAGTTGACTCGCCTGCCGGCCGCGCGCTCCGTTGTCACAGCCCGGGCGCAACTGCTTCAGACGATTGCCCGCGCGGACGAAGTTTCTTTGCGCACGCTTGCGAAAGATGCCGAGCGCGTGAAACTGCTGCGCACGCTGCGCGAGTTGAGCGCGCCGGTTGGGTGCGCAGCTCGCATCGCGCGCTGACGGCGCAGGCGAAGACCAAACGGCGCAAAGCCGTGCGATTGTTGACGGGCGATGCGCGCGGTGAAGGTGACAAAACGTTTTCACCCGCTCAGCAAAGAATTATTGAGGCGCTCATCGCAGCCGGCGGCCAAATGCTGTTCGCCGATTTGCTCGAGCAATCGCAAGCAAGCGCCTCGACGGTGCAGACTTTAGAGAAACGCGGCGCCGTGGAAGTCATCGTGTCAGGTCAGGCGTGACCTTTGGCCGACGTTCAGCTGCCGCGCGTCGATGAAATGCACCGACCGACGCGCAAGAGCGCGCCTTAGCGAAATCGAGAGCGCGCTCATGACAAAGCGCTACGCCGCTTTCTTCTTCACGGCGTGACCGGAAGCGGCAAAACGGAGATTTACATACGCGCCATGCGCGCCGCGCTCGAAGCGGGCCGCTCGGCGATGATGCTGGTGCCGGAGATTTCCCTGACCCCGTTTTCTCGCGCCGCCTGCGCGCGCGCTTCGGCGACCAAGTGGCCATCTTTCACTCGTCGCTCACCGTCGGCGAGCGCTTTGACGAATGGCACAGGCTTCACCGGGCGAAGCGCGCGTAGTCATCGGCACGCGCTCGGCCGTTTTCGCGCCGATTGCGAATCTCGGCGTCGTCGTCATAGACGAAGAGCACGAAGCATCTTACCGTCAGCAGGAATCGCCTTACTATCACGGACGCGACACCGCCGTGATGCGCGCTCAAAGAGCGGGCGGTGGTGATCCTGGGCTCGGCGACGCCTTCGCTTGAGTCATTTCATAACACGCGCAACAAACGCTACCGCTACCTCTCCCTTCCGCGTCGCATTCAAGACCGCCCGATGGCTCAAGCCGAGATGATCGATATGCGCAGAGTTCCGGCGCGCGCTTCGCAACCGGAGGTTATCTCGGAGCCGCTCTGGCGGGCCATCGCAGAAACGCACGCGCGCGGCGAACAAAGCATCATTTTGCTGAACCGGCGCGGCTACTCCAGCTTTCTGCTGTGCCGCTCATGCGGCGAGCGCGCCCAATGCCCGAACTGCGACGTGACGCTCACCTTCCATAGAAGCGAGCGCAGCCTGATCTGCCACTACTGCAACTTCCGGCGCGGCGTGCCGGCGGTGTGTCCTTCATGCGGCGGAGGATTCATCCATTTCGTAGGCGAAGGCACGGAGCAGCTTGAGGAAATCATCAACAAGCGTTTTCCGGCGCTGCGCATTGCGCGGCTCGACCGCGACACCACGTCGCGCCGGCGCACCTTTGAGGAAGCCATCTTGCGCTTCGGCTCCGGAGAACTGGACATGCTCGTCGGAACGCAGATGATCGCCAAAGGGCACGACTTTCCGAACGTGACGCTGGTCGGCGTGATCTCCGTTGATGCCGGCCTCGCGCTGCCCGACTTTCGCTCGGCCGAGCGCACCTTTCAATTGATCACACAGGTGGCCGGACGCGCCGGGCGAGGCGATCTGGCCGGGCGCGTGCTGATCCAAACTTATCACCCGGAACATTACGCTTTGCGGCACGCCTGCGCGCAAGATTATGCGGCCTTTTACGAAGAGGAAATACGCTACCGGCAAACGCTCAGCTACCCGCCGTTTGTCGCCCTGGCTTCACTGCTGGTGCACGACCCGGAGCTCGGGCGCGCGCAAGACACGGCCGCCGCGCTCAAAAGCGCGCTCGACGCGGCGAACGCCGAAACGCGCGCGTGCCGCATCCTCGGGCCGGCTCCTGCTCCGATTGCGCGGCTGCGCGGCGAACACAGAATACAATTGCTCATCAAGTCGCGCAGTCGCCCGCGCCTGCGCGACCTCTTGAATCTCGCGCTCGGCAACGCCGCCGTCGATAAAGCCTACGATGCGCGCCACGTGAACATCGAGATTGATCCTGTTAACTTGATGTGAAAGGTCTTCCTCTCTGTGTGTCTCTTTTGTCTTTTCTCTGTGCCTCTCTGTGTTTAAGTCAGACTTACCTAAACACAGAGAAGCACAGAGAAAAGACAAGAGAGACACACAGAGAGGAAGACCGCCGCTTCAGGTAGATTCGAGAATGATATGAAATTGCATGAACTGGCGCGCGCGACCGACTCGCGCTTGGATGGAGACCCGGACGTAGAAATTACGGGCGCCGCCGGGCTCTCAATTGCCGGCCCCGGCCAAATCACATTTCTATCTAATCCGCGCTACACCGCTCAGGTGCGCGAAACGCGCGCTTCAGCGATTTTTGTCGCAGAGGGAGTGGAGGTGTATGCCGCCACCGCGCTCGCCGTGTTGCGCTCCTCCAATCCTTACCTCGCTTATACGCGAGCCCTGCGGCTCTTTCACCCGGAACAGATTCCGGCGCCGTTCATACACCCTTCGGCGGTGATCGATGCGAGCGCGCGCTTGGCCGACGACGTGTGGATCGGCGCCTGCGCCGTCGTCGGGCGCGACGTGGTGATCGCAGCGGGCGTGCGCATTTATCCTCACGTGTGCGTCTACGACAATGTCCGCATCGGAGCCCAATCGGTGATTCATTCAGGCGTCGCGCTGCGCGAGCACGCCCAGATCGGAGCGCGCGTGATTATCCACAATAACGCGGTGATCGGCTCGGACGGCTTCGGCTACGCGAAAACCGAAGGTAAACAATGGCTGAAAATTCCCCAGACCGGGCGGGTCGTCATCGAGGATGATGTTGAGATCGGCGCCGGAACAACCATCGATTGCGCTTCGGTTGGCGAAACGCGCATTCTGAGGGGAGCTAAAATTGACAACCTTGTGCAAATCGGTCACTCATGCACTGTCGGCGAAGATTCCCTGGTCTGCGCCCAAGTGGGGCTTGCCGGCAGCTCACACATAGGCCGGCGCGTGATCCTCGCCGGGCAAGCGGGCGTCGCCGGGCACTTAAAAATCGGCGACGACGCCGTGCTCACCGCCAAAAGCGCGACCAGCCACGATGTGCCGCCGGGAAAAGTGATCTCAGGCATCCCCGCTTTCGACAACAAAGATTGGCTGCGCTCGACGGCAGCTTTTCGCCGCCTGGGCGAACTGCACCGCACTATTCGCTCGCTCACGGCGCGGCTCGGCGCGCTGGAAGCCGCCGGGCAAACTACGCCGAAAGACGCGCCTTGACACCGCCAAGCACTGTGCCTTGCTTTTTAAAACTAACTTTCAATTTCGGGGAAACCGAGACCCCCTCTCTCTCGCGTCTCTCTCTTGTCTTTTCTCTGTGATTCTCTGTGTTTAAGTAAGTCATACCTCAACACAGAGAGACACAGAGAAAAGACAAGAGAGAGAGAGAGACGCAGAGAGAAAGGACGAGTCAACTCAAGACTCAGGTTAAGTCACCGCGCCGCCGTCGATAATCACCACCTCGCCGCTCATATAGCTGTTGCGATCGCTCACCATAAAGGCGGCAAACTCGGCCAATTCTTCCGGGCGACCGAGGCGTCCGCGGGCGACCCAAAACTCGTGCATCTGCAATAAACGGTCGGGCAGCGTGTGCGCCAAATCAGTGTCGAAAATTCCGGCGGCGATGGCGTTCACGGTCACGCCAAAAGACGACGCTTCGCGCGAAAGGCATTTCGTGAAGCCGATCATCGCGGCTTTGGAAGTGGCGTAGTGAACGGAGGTCGGTAGCGCGCGCATCGCGCCGATTGAAGTGATATTTAAAATGGAACCTTTGCGCTGGCGGATCATACGCTTGTAGATCGGCTTGGTGACGGCAAATAAACTGTTGACGTTGGTATTGATCACTTGATCCCAGGCCAGGTCGGTTGTGGTGGCGAAGTTGTCGCCGCGATTGATGGCCGCATTGTTGACGAGCACGTCTATGCCGCCCCAGTCGTCGCATAATTCGCGGACCATTTTCTTAAGCCCCAGTCGATCCGTGACCGAGACTTTAAAGGCGCGGGCGCGCCGCCCGTAAGCTCGCACCTTGCCGAGCACAGTTTCAGCCAAGTCGTCGCGAGAATTGTAATTGAACGCGACATCGGCGCCCTCGCGCGCGAACACTTCGCACATGGCGGCCCCGATGCCGCGCGTTCCGCCGGTGATGAAGGCACGCTTTCCTTCAAGCAAAAGATTCAATTTTTGGTTATCTCCCTGTTGCCCGATCTTCAGTGGATGCCTTTTTTAAGCGGCGGGCAAAGTTCAGCATAGAACGTCTATCAGGTCGCAGGCGCCGGAAAGCAAGTCCGCGAATCTTCTAGCGGGTCTCGATGAGCACTGAATCTTCGGCGATGGCGACGGCCGTCACAGCAATCGCCGGCGCAGGAATCAACGCCATAATCTTCGACAATGCGTTGCGTCGAATCGGGCAACGCGAGTCCCGCGGCCGCGGCGCGCAGGCCCGCGTAGTACGGTGAATCCTCAACCATCCGGCGAATCACTGGCACAATATCGACGGGATTTTTGAGCAGCACTCCCGCGCCGCGCCGCTCAATCATCTCGGCGGCTCCGGCCTCTTGCGGCATCGGCGCGGTGGTCGCATCGGCCACAATCGGCAGTCGGCAAGCGAACGCTTCGAATGTGGTCAGACCGCCCAGCTTGGAAATCATCACGTTGGCGGCCTGCATCAATTGCTCGATCTGATCGGAATAGCCGATCACCTTGACGGGAATTTCGCCCGCGCCGCGACCGATTCCGCTTCAACGCGCAATTCATCATTGCGGCCCGCGAGAAACACCGCCTGCACATCCAATTCGCCGCGCACCAATTCTCGGAAGATGGCGGGGATGTTGCCGCCGCCAACCCAGCCGGCGTTGACGAACACAGTGAATTTCTGCGGATCGAGTCCCAGAGCACGGCGCGCGGCCTGCGCGGCGCGGTCGTCAATCATCTCGAACTTAGGATGCACAGGCATGCCCGAAATCTTGATGCGCCGCGGCTCAATGCCGTAGTCAATCAATTGCCGGCGCGCCTCGGCGCTCGCCACCAGGTAAAGGCTCACGTCGTCGCACGCCCAGCCTCGCCAAAAGCCGTAGCACGGGTCCGTGACCACTGTGACGAGCGGACTTTTATCGACCAGCTTAAGCTCTTTGAGCACGCTGGCCAAGACATGCTGCGAGAGGGATGAACGCTCACCACCACGTGCGGGCACCAGCGCTCGAAGATGTCGCCGACGTAGGTCGCCGCCCGATTGAAAAAAGCCGCGCGTCTCTGGGCGAAAGCGATTAACCACCCAGTAGAGATACTTCATCCAGTGCTGTTTGTTGCGCAGCAGCCAGTTGTAGAAGTTAACTAGTTTTTGAGACATCGCGTGCGATTCTTCGGCGGCGCGAATCACCCGCACGGCGTACGATTGCCCGTGGAAAAACTTCTGCACTCCGGCCACAATCGCGGCGGCAGCTGACCGATGGCCGCCGCCGGTGTCAGACGAAATGATCAGAATTTTCGGACCCCGCATAAGCTCGCCATCGTCTCTCGGCGCAACTGTTCGGCGCCTGGTCACTCAAATTTTTTGCTAACTTCTACGATCTCACGTCGGCCGCCACGCCGGCCTCTTCGGCCTCGAGCCGCTCATGCTCGCGGCGCGCTTTTTTCATTTCCCGCTCAAGCCGTTTGATTTGTATCAAGTGGCGCGGATTAAATGGCAGCGACGGGTAATAGCTGTTCGACTCGTGCGTGCAAAAACACCCGTCGGCCGCTTTGCGGCGCCGCGCCTGCATCGCGGGCGAGACCCAGAGTTTTTGAAAATTCCAATCGTAATCGCGCAAGTTCCCAATCGGCTCCAGGTTCTCACACGAGGAAACCGTGCCTTCGTCGTAAATCACGCCGCCCGCCGTGCCGGCATAGCAAGTCATCTGCGCTTGCTGTTGCTCTTGGGTTTTGGCGATTAAGCCGTGCATGTAAATATCAATCGCGGCTTTAAAGAAGCCGGCGTCGCCCGCGTAATTATTTTTAATCGCCGCATGGCGCGAGTCATCGTCGATCATATGCGCGAGCTGCGCGTACCTTTCATGATCGATGTCAAGCTCCACGGGATCGGCTGAGGGCGGGCGGATGTAGTTGAAGTTAACTTTGTCGGGCTTCAGATCGTACTTCAGAAAGTCGTACCACTCGAAAATCGTGTCTTGATTCGAGTTCATAAAGCAGGTGCAGGTTTGCACGTCCAAACGCGGCTGTTCGCGCTTGATCGCCTGCAATTGGCGGGCGGTGTCAATCGCTTTATCCCAGGAGCCGGGCTTGCGGCGAATTTTCTCGTGTTGGTCTTTTAAGCCGTCGATCCCTAAGGCGACGGCCACGTTCAGGTTGGGGCATTCATCAAGGATGCGCACCACGTCCGGCATGATGCGGTGCTGAATCTGTCCGTTGGACATCAGATAAACCGATTCGAGCTTGTTGTTTTCGTAAAAAGCTCGCACGATTTCGGGAAGGTCTTTGCGCGTGAACGGCTCGCCGCCGGCGAGAATCAGCACTCCTAAATTTCCGCCCAGCGTTTCGGAGATGCGCTGCATCTCCTCGGTTTTCATCATCAGTTTTTTGCGCGGCTTGTCGTCAAGCTCGTCGGTAAAAAAGCAGTGCGTACACCGCATATCGCAAACTGATGTCACCAAAATGTTTAAGAGGATCGGAGCGAAAGGCTGACCGACGGCCAGCCTGGCGTAGCGCTTGAGAAGTTCTTTCGTCGTAAAGTCCATTGAAGTTCCCTGTCGGGAGCGCGAAATCAATTGCTCCCGGAGATAAAAAGGGCCGCCTCGGCCGCTGTTCGGCGGCGGCGCATGATAACTGATAAGGCATCACTGCCCAGGCTGTCAACGGCGAAAGATGGCAACCACTGTGCCAATTCCTCCAAAACCGTGGCGGGGCTAGGATGCTAAAGAGCGCCGTTGCGCTCGCCGCGCGCGCCGCCGATGCCGAGCGCCCGCATGCGGCGATACAGGTGGCTGCGATCCATGCCCATCAATTCGGCGGCGCGCGACACGTTTCCTTCGGCCTCAATTAATTTTCGTTTGATGAATTCACGCTGGTAAGCTTCGCTCGCGCCCTTAAACGAAGGAAACCTGAAATAAGCGGCCGGCGGATCTTCGCCGCCGAGCGGCGGAAGGTCGCCGGGTGCGACCGCTTCTTGCGGATGCATAATCACGACGCGCTCGATGGTGTTGCGCAGTTCGCGCACGTTGCCGGGCCAAGAGTAGCTTTGCATCGCGTCCAGAGCATCGGTCGTGAAGCTCTTCGGCTTTTTATTGTACGCGGCCGAGAATTGACGGTTGAAGTGCGCGACCAGCAGCGGCACGTCTTCGAGACGCTCTCTCAGTGATGGCACTTGGAAGGGAATAACGTTTAAGCGGTAGAAAAGATCGGCGCGAAAGCTGCCGCGCTCGATCTCAGCTTCGGGCCGTTTGTTGGTCGCGGCGATGATGCGCACGTCAACGCGAATCGAAGTGTTGCCTCCGACCGGCTCAAATCTTTGCTCTTCGAGCACGCGCAGCACTTTCGCTTGCACGCGCAAACTCATGTCCGCGATTTCATCCAAAAAAGCGTGGCGCCATCCGCCAATTCAAACTTTCCCTTCTTCGAGCCCGTAGCGCCGGTGAAAGCGCCCTTGACGTGGCCGAACAATTCCGACTCCACCAGCTCTTCGGGAATCGCGGCGCAGTTGACTTCCACAAACGGGCCGCCGGCGCGGCGCGAACCGGCATGAATGGCGCGCGCCACCAGTTCCTTGCCGGTGCCGGATTCGCCGCTAATCAAAACGCGCCCGTCGGTTGGAGCCACCACGGAAATTTGTTGCCGCAACGCCCGCATCGCCACCGATTCGCCGACCATCGTGCTCGATTCGCGCAGATGGGCCGCAAAGGTTTCGTTGGTGCGCTCCAGCTGACGTTGCCTGAGAGCGTTGCGCACGGTCAACACGGTCTTTTCAATCGAAAGCGGTTTCTCCACGAAATCAAAAGCTCCGAGCTTGGTGGCGCGCACCGCCGTCTCTATATTTCCGTGGCCGGAGATCATCACCACCGCAGCCAGCGAGTTGGCTTCATTTAATTTCCGTAACGTTTCCAGTCCGTCCATCCCGGGCAGCCACACATCAAGCAACACGCAGCCGTATGAGCGTTGCTCGACGGCCTTCAGACATTCTTCTCCGGTGGAGACGGCGTCCGCCGTAAACCCCTCGTCCTCCAGCACGGCCCGTAGGGTGTGGCGAATTCCCGCTTCGTCGTCAACAATAAGAATCGAATCAGGCATGGTCAGTGAAGTGGGCGGTCGCCGCAGCAGCAGCAGCAGTAGGAGTAGGCGCCGGGTGTGCGCTCGCGGCGGCGGCATCCTCCGCTTGGCCAAAAGACCCGTTGGAATACTCTCGGGCCACCTCGGCGATCGGAAGCTCGATCATAAACTTTGCGCCGCGTGGGTGATTGGCTCCGGCGCGGATGCGGCCGCCGTGGTCCGTGATGATGCGCTGAACAATCGCGAGGCCGAGGCCTGTGCCGCGGCCTCGCGTGAAAATACGGCTGGAAAAGCTGCGGCAAATCGCCGGTCGCAATGCCGTGCCCCGTGTCCGCCACTTCGGCGCGCAACAGCGCACGCGCCGGGTCATAAGCCGACGCCACGGTGACGCGTAGCTCACCCGTCGTCTCGGCCAGCGCTTCCAGCGAGTTGTCGATCAAGTTGATAAAAACGCGTCGCAGTTGTTCGCCGTCAAGCAAGCCTTCGGGCAACGTGGGCGCCAAACGCACATCGAGCCTCACGTCTCCCAAGCGGTCTTCGTACAGCGCCACCGCTTGCTTGATGATCGTGTTCAGATCCGCGGGCTCAGGCCGCACTTGCGGCAAGCGGGCGAAGCGCGAGAATTCATCGACCATCGCCTTTAAGCTCGCCACTTCGCGCGTAATCGTTGCGGTACATTCATTAACGATTTGTCCTACGCGCGCGAATTTGAATGTTGCGGCGTCGGCATCGTGCGCCGCGAAAAACCGTTGAAAGGTACGCGCCACGCGCTCGGCCGACAGCTGGATCGGCGTGAGAGGATTCTTGATCTCGTGCGCCATCCGGCGGGCGACTTCGCTCCACGCGGCGGCCCGTTGCGCGGCCAGCAATTCCGACAGATCTTCCAGCACCAGCACCACGCCGCAGTCCGCCGCGCCGCCGTTTAAGGCCGTGGCCGTAATCGCCACCGGGATGAGAGCTTCGCCGGATTTGGTGAACGCGTTCGTGTGTCCTGCGGCGGCCATGTTGTTTGCGTCGGGCGCGCGTCCCAGCTCAGCTTGGTCGGCGGCGCTGCCGGCGCGCCGCGCTCGCCTGATCAATCTGGTCAAGACGGCGAAATCCTCTGTTCTCGTGAGGCGCGTGAGCGGCGAACTTGTGGCCGGCGCGCCCTCCAGACCGAGCATCGCCAGCGCGGCGGCGTTAATCGTCGTGACGCGGTCGCGGCTGTCAAGGGAAATGACGCCCGTGGAAAGCGTTTCCAGCACGGTTTCGATGTAAGTCCGACGCTCTTCGAGCGCGAGATTAGTTTCATGCAGCTCGGCCGCGTTGAGGTCTATGCGGCGGCGGTTCTCGGCCAACTGCTCGGTCATCTGATTGAACGATGAAGCCAACAGGGCGAGCTCATCGTCCGTGATGGTCGAAACGCGGTAAGCGAGATTGCCGCGCGCGACTTCATCGGCGGCAACGGCGAGCGCTTTGATTTGCGTGGCAATGCCGCGCGCCAAGTGCATCGCGACCCAAGTCGAGGCGAAGACAAGCAAGAGCGTAAGCAGACCCAGGATGGAGAGGCCGAGCAAGCGAATCTTGCGCTGCTTCTTACGCAGCGTCTCGAAATTTTCCGCGCCTGAAATCATGCCCGCGAGATGTTTATTGACGCGACGCTCGCCGGCCACGATGAGCAATCCCTCGCCGCTTAAGGGCGCCGCCGCGACCTCAAAGTTTTCCGATTGATTGACGATGGCGCCAAACGGTGCGCGCGCAGCGTGCGCGCGCGCAAGTTGTTTTTCCAAATCGGGCGGAAGTCCGTTTCTTTTCAGATCGGAACGCCGCAGCCTTTTGATTTCGCCGTCGGGTGCGACGATTTCCAGCGCCGCCAGACGGCCGCCCTCCATGACGCGCTCAAGCGCCGCGTAGTCTTGCAGCAACTCGGGCTTGGCTCCGAGCAGCGAGGCCACCATCTCAGCTCTCTGGCTGAAGTCTTCAGTCTGAAAAGCGCGATCTCTTTGCGAGGCCGCGCGCGCCTCGCTGACCACTTCCTCGGGCAGTCCGCTAAACCATTTATCAAGCGATCGGTTGAGAAAGAAAAAAGAAAAAGCGGCCATCGCCGTAATCGGCAGCAAACTAACGGCGATAAAGTAAACCACCAAACGGGTCGTGATTTTGGAGCCGATTTGCTGCGCGCGGCGCTCGCTTCGCAGCTTCAGCAGATTGCGCACAAAGATAAAGGAAAAGACGATAAAGGCGGCGAAATTAAGCGATGAGAGCGCATACAACAGCAGCGTATCGAACGCCGTATCCGGCGTGACCACGAGCCAGAGGCCGAGCGCCTGCTGCGCCACCACAATGAACAGCAAAAGCAGAACGAGCCCTCCGAGCAGCCACGGAGCGCCGCGCTTGCGCGGCACCGCGGCGGCGTCGTCGTCGTCCACCTCTTCCTGTGCGTTGAATTGCAATGAATCGCTCATGACCTGTATAAGAAGCTACGAGTTTACCACGTGAACCACAGAGCGCGGGTACAATGATGCCGACAACCAAAGGGCGCGGTGACAAGTGCCGGATCGAACTTACTTCACCGAGGCGACTTTCGCACGCATGACACTTTCTTTTCTCATCTTCGACCGCCAGCATCGCTTGCGCGCAGGCTGGCGACTGCTCATTTTCACCTGTTGCTTTCTTCTCTTCTTCTCGATCCTCGCCGCGCTGGCCTGGCTGTTATCATACGCCGCCCTCGGCCGTTCGCCCGCGGCCGTCGAGAATCTTTTTGAAAGCAGTTGGTCGTTCGTCATACAGGGTCTGCTGCTCATCACGGCGGCCACCATCACGGGCTGGGGCTGCAACCGCTTTTTAGAACATTTGCCGCGGCGCGCGCTCGGCTGGGCGCGGCATCGGCATTGGGAACGCGATTTACTTTACGGGTCGTTTGTTGGCGGCGGGTCAATGCTTTTGGCTGTCGGTATCGCGGCGGCGGGCGGCGGCTTGAGGTTTGAGGTCGCGGCCAGCGACGTGATGCCTTACGTGCTGCGCACGCTCGTCGGTTCGGGCGCGGTGTTTATTTTAGCGGCCGCCGCCGAAGAAGCGCTTTTTCGCGGCTACCCGCTGCAGACTTTGCTGCGCTCGTGGCCGGCGTGGGCGGCCGCGCTGCCTTCCTCCCTGGCGTTCGCTTATGTGCATCTTGGCAATCCGAACATCGCGCGCGGGTGGACTCTGGTGAACACCGCGCTGGCCGGCGTGTGGCTGGCCGTCGCGTACATTAAAACGCGCAGCCTGTGGTTTCCCCTCGGCGCGCATTGGGCTTGGAACTGGATGATGGGCGCCGTGCTCGGGCTGCCCGTGAGCGGCATCACCGCGCTCACACCGCAACCGGTGTGGCGCCGCAAGCGGCGGGCCCGAATGGCTGACCGGCGGACTCTACGGCATCGAAGGCGGCGCCGCCTGCGCGTTGGCGCTCGTCATCTCAACGATATTCATCATGCGTATGCGTCAGGTCTACGCGACCGAAGAAATGAGAATCTACACGGCGGGGGGTAATACTGCTGCTGTCGCGCGCCGCGACGAAACCTAACCGCTTCTCTAACTTGCTCTCTCTCTCTCTCTGCGTTTCTCTGTGTTCTTTCTCCGTGTTTCTCTCTCGTTTAGGTAAGTCTCACTTAAACGTAGAGAACCACAGAGACAAGACACAGAGAAACGCAGAGGAAGACCTTTAACGCTCGCTGATCGCAACGTAGGGCACGTTGCGCGGGCCCACGTATTCGGCCCGCGGGCGGATCAAGCGATTGTTAGAGTATTGTTCAAGCAAGTGCCCAGTCCAACCCGAAATGCGGCTCACGGCGAAGACCGGCGTAAAGACGTCAAGCGGAATGCCCATCATGTAGTACGTCGAGGCCGAATAAAAATCGACGTTCGGATACAGCTTCTTTTCCCGCATCACGACTTCTTCGATTTTGCGAGACATTCATACCATTTGGTTTCGCCGGATCGCTCGCCGATCTCTTGCGAGAATTGACGCAGGTGTGTGGCGCGCGGATCTTCCGTGCGATACACGCGGTGGCCGAAGCCGGAGATTTTCTTCTTTTGCTCTAAAGCGTTCGTGATGTAGTCTTCGGCCTTGTTCGCGTCGCCGATCTCAAGCAGCATGCGCATCACAGCGGTGTTGGCGCCGCCGTGCAGCGGGCCGGCCAGAGCGGCGATGGCGGCCGTCACGGCGCCGTACATATCAGCCAGCGTCGCGGCGACCACGCGAGACGTGAACGTGGAAGCGTTTAATTCGTGATCGGCGTGAAGGATCAGGGCCACGTCGAAGATGTGCGCGTCTTCCGCCGACGGCATCTCGCCTTTTAACATGTACAGAAAGTTGGTGGCGATATCCAACTCCGGTTTCGGCGCAATCGGCTCTTGTCCGTTGCGCAAACGCTCAAAGGTCGCCACGATCACAGGCAGTTGGCCGGTCAGGCGAATCGCGGTGCGCATACTTCCCGCGCGCGAAGTGTCTGTGGCGGATTTGTCGTAAAAGGAAAGCGCGGAAACGGCGGTGCGCAAAGCGGACATCGGGTCGGCGTCGCGAGGGAAACGCCGTATCATCTCCACCACTTCGGCGGGAAGCTGTTGCTCAGCGGCGATCGACTTTTTCAGCTCCGCGAGCTCCGCCCCTTTGGGAAGCCGCCCGTGCCACAAAAGAAAAACGACTTCCTCGAACGTGCTGTTTTGCGCGAGGTCGTGAATATCAAGTCCCTGATAAATGAGGACTCCATTGATTCCGTCGACATCGCCAATCGAAGAAGTCGCAGCGACAACGCCCTCAAGTCCGGCCGGAGCGGCGCCGCCGGTCGTCGCCGAAGCTTTCCCGTTATCCATATTTAATTTCCTTAAGTGTGAAAGATGCTTGAAGATAGCACCGGCCCGGAAAAGCTGTCAAACATTGGGTCGGAAGAGTAAATTCAGTCGCTCTGGCAGCAAACGAATCACCAAATATCAGGCCCCGGCGCTTTCGAGAGTTGGGGCCCGATCACGGCCGTAAAGCAGTAGTAGTGGCGGGCGGCGACGATCAACGAACGTTGACGGTGCGGGCCGTGCGGATTCTTAATTGATCGCCGCGCCTCAGCTGCAAATCGTCGCCCCGAGAAGCAAGTACGCCGCCGGCGCCGGCGCCGCCGCCAACCGTGGCGCCGATCGCTGCGCCCCTGCCTCCTCCGGCGATGGCGCCGATAATGGCGCCCAGAGCCGCGCCCGCGCCGACTTTCGCCACATCTCGCTTCGTCGAATCTTTGCCCCGAATGCCGCCTTCAGCGTCCACCTCGCCGATCTCCCGCTCGTCGGCGTTGACGACCTCTATGACCTGAGCTTCCATCTCAGTCCAGCGGCCGTCCGGCAACCGTATCTCTGCAAAAGCGATTTGCAACAAGGCGCTGCCGCGCACCTTTCCCGGCCGCCGCACATCTCTCACTACGCCGTGCAGCATCGCGCCCTCGTACTCCGCCGGACTCATCACGCGGGCCTGAATGCGATCTCCGTTCTGGCTGGCGTCCGTCGAGAGATTGGTTTCCAACTGCACGAGCATCACTGTGTTTTGTTGAATCGTCACCGCCTGGCCGCCGGACGACGTTCCGGCGCGCACGCTGCTGTTGTTGACATCGCTGTCATCCGAGATGGGCGCGTTTGCGGCCCTGTCATCCGGAACATCTGAAACGCCTCGGCTGGTTAAATCCGCTGGCACGGTCGAGTCGAATGAGCGCCGCTCATACCCGGTCTCATAACCGCGCTCGTAGCCCTGCCGGTAACCGTCGCGAAAAATCTCTCGCGCGCCGTGCGCCGAGCTGTAAGTGCGATCCGCGCTTTGGTAGTCCTCTTTACTTTTAACGTCGCGGGAACCGGCGCTCGCCGAGTCGCCGTAGCCGGCCTGATATCCATCGGAATAGCCCGTGCGGTACCCGCGCTCCAGTGTTTCGCCAGTTGTCGGCTGTTGACTTTGCACCAGAGGCCGCGCATCAGCCGCATTGAAAGGAAGAACGAAAGTAGAAAAGCACAGCGACGCCAACAACGTGAGCGCGCTCATTTGGCGAAGTTTCTTTGTAGGCCGCATCAGCCATCCTTTCGGCATATTCACCTCCGCTCAAGGCGGCGAAAAAGTAAGATTGATTCGATCATTAAAATGGTTCACAAATCGGGCGGTCTGACCGCCGCGCCATTCTACCAAGAAATCGACTGAAAGCTCTCGGTATAACTCACTTGACTAGGGCGAACGCATTATAAATGAAAGGAGCAAAGGGGTTGAGTTAACGAACGGG
>JBBJMB010000243.1:0-5795 GCA_037719755.1 Pyrinomonadaceae bacterium | reverse complement strand
CAGCCGCCAGGGTTGATGGCCAAGTGTCATTTCATAATTTACGGGATGAAACATCGATGACGAACATTAAACGACGAACTTTCGTGGGCGGCGCGCTCGCGCTCGGCGCGACGGCGCTCGCGAAAGGCGTGGCCGCGCGCGGCGCTCTGCCGCGCCATCTCGTGCAATCTTCGCGCGCCTCAGCTTCGCGCATAGATGTGCTGCCAAGCGAGTTGATCGGAAACATCAACCCCGACATTTACGGGCACTTTGTTGAGCATTTGGGCGGCGTGGTGTATGACGGCATCTGGGTCGGCGAGAATTCCAAGATTCCGAACACGGGCGGTTTGCGCACCGCGCTGGTTGACGCGATGAAGCGCATCAATCCTTCGGTGATACGCTATCCCGGCGGCTGCTTCGCCGACAGCTATGATTGGCGCGACGGCATCGGCGCACGCGCCGGCCGGGCGCGCCGCACCAACTTTTGGATTGATGATCCGACCTCGCAAGTGACCGGCCGGAATGTCCCGCAAAACTTTGAGCCGAATTGGTTCGGCACAAATGAGTTTATGCGCTTCTGCCAATTAACCGGCGGGCGGCCGTACCTGGCGGCAAACTTGCGCGGATTGGGAGCGCAGGATTTCTACCAGTGGGTTGAGTATTGCAATTCGCCGGCGGGGTCTACGACCGGGGCCGAGTTGCGCGCCTCCGGCGAGATGCCGAGCCGCGAGCCTTTTCGCGTTGAGTTCTGGGGCGTCGGCAATGAATCGTGGGGCTGCGGCGGCAATTTCACGCCGGAAGAGTACGCCGCCGAGTTTCGTCGCTTTACGGCCGCTGTGCCGCGCTACGGCGTGCCGCTGAAGCACATCGCGTCGGGCTCAAACGGCGATGATCTCAACTGGACGCGCGGCTTTTTCGCGAAAACGGCTGAAAAAGGCGCGGGCCTCTTCAACAACATTTACGGCTGGGGCTTGCATCACTACGCTTGGAACCTTTCGCTTGGTAAAACCACAGACTGGGTCGCCGGCAAGCGTGACGCTTTGAATTTCGACGCGGCGGAGTATTACGAATTGCTGCGCGAAGGCGACCGGATGGAATCGCTGATTAATTCACATTGGACGGTGATGGGCGAATACGATCGGCGGCACCGCACCAAACTGGTGGTTGACGAATGGGGCGCATGGTACAAGCCGGGAACGGAGGTGGCGCCGGCGCATTTGCTCGGGCAGCAATCGACGATGCGCGACGCGATTTTAGCGGGCCTCACGCTCGACACTTTCCATCGCCACGCCGACAAAGTGGTGATGTCCAATGTAGCGCAACTAATCAATTGTTTGCAATCGCTTTTTCTCGCGCACGAGACAAGTTCGCGCTGACGCCGACCTACCATGTTTTCGAGATGTACGCCGCGCATCAAAACGCGCAGGCCGTGCGCGCCGAATTCGTGGCGCCGCGCCGCCTACGAGCGCGACGGCAAGCCCGCCGAATTCTGGGGACTCGGCGGTTCGGCATCCCTCAACGGCAAGCAACTCACGCTCACGGTCGTCAACCCCGATTTGAAAGAATCGCGCGAAGCGGAGATCGTCATCGGCGGCGCGGCGCGCGCCCAATCCGGGCAAGTCCGCACGCTCCAAGCCGCGGACATTCACGCCCACAACACGTTCGACAACCCGCGCGCGCTCGAACCAAAAAACGAATTGCTCAAACTTGGCGCCGGCGGCTCGCTAGTTTATCGTTTCGCCCCCGCCTCGGTGACCAGATTGCAGATCACATTGGCTTAAGAAAGTGGCAGAAGAAAGTGACAAGTGACTTTAGGAGTGACAAGTGACAAGTGACAAGTGACAAGAGAGGAAGTGGAAGCAGTAGCGAACTACTAATTTACTCCCGTACAGAGGTCAACGTGCAACACCCTTCTTCTCTTTTTCTTGTCACTTGTCACTTGTCACTTGTCACTCTCCGCAGTCACTCTCCGCAGTCACTCGTCACTCGTCACTTTTAAATTATGACTTGGGAAGAACGTTGGC
The DNA here is from genome assembly GCA_037719755.1 of Pyrinomonadaceae bacterium. GTDB lineage: Bacteria > Acidobacteriota > Blastocatellia > Pyrinomonadales > Pyrinomonadaceae > JBBJMB01. The sequence goes on along the minus strand of JBBJMB010000243.1, from coordinate 3,792 downwards.
ATCCTTTGCGTGAGGAGTGGGTGATCGTCGCGGCGCACCGGCAGAACCGCCCGTGGAGCGGCGAAACCATCGAGCGCGCGGAAGAAACGCTGCCCGTCTACCTCGCCGATTGTTACCTGTGTCCCGGCAACTTGCGTGTAAGCGGTGCGCGCAATCCTAATTACAGGTCGACCTTCGTTTTTGACAACGATCACCCGTGCGTCGGCCCAGACGCGCCGTCGCCTCAAGCCGCGGTGCATGAAGTTTATCGCAATCGCCCGGCGCAGGGCATCGCGCGCGTAGTTTGTTACAGTCCGAACCATAGTTTTGCGCTGGCCGAGCTTGGGCCAGACGAAGTTGAGAATCTGCTGCGCGTTTGGCAAGGGCAGTACCGCGAGCTTGGCCGTCGCGAAGACATCAATCATGTGCTGATCTTTGAGAACAAAGGCGAAGCGGTCGGCGTCTCTAATCCGCATCCGCACAATCAGATTTACGCGACTAATTTCGTTTTCAAAACAATTGAAACGGAAGCGCGGGCGAGCGCCCAACATTTCGCCGACACCGGGCGCACGCGTTCAGGACATTCTTGATGCCGAACATGCTGACGGACGGCGGATCATCGCGGAAAACGAATCGGCGATCGCTTTTATGCCTTATTTTGCGCGTTACGCTTACGAGGTTTTCGTCGCTCCGAAAGCCACTCACCCCAGTCTCGCCGATTTAAGCGACGCGGAGCTCTTGGATTTCGCCCACGTGCTCAAACAGACTTTGGTGCGCTTCGATAATCTGTGGCGCATGCCGTTTCCGTACGTGATGGTGCTGCACAACGCGCCGACCGATGGCGGGGATTACCGCAACTTTCATTTTCACATTGAGTTTCATCCGCCGCTGCGCCGTCCGAACTTGCTGAAGTATTTGGCGGGCCCTGAAATCGGCGGCGGCAATTTTCTCTCCGACACCGCGCCCGAAGAAAAGGCCGCCGAACTGCGCGCTGCAAGCGACGTGCACTACAAGCACGCGCGCTCTTGAAAGAAACGATGAACCAGCACACTCATGCTCAAGAGCAAGCGCTCGCGCTGCTTGATCCTTTGCGTCGCTTGCACGAACAAGTGCGCGATGCGGTCGTCGCGGCGTGCGAGCGTGCGACGCTTGAACAGCTCTCCACCGTTGCGGACGACAGCGCGGAGGGCGATACGATTTACGCGATTGATCGGGTGAGCGAAGAAGTTCTTCTGGAATTTTTTGAGCGCGAAGTGGCGCCGCGCACGCCGCTAATCCTCGTCGCCGAGGGCATAGAAGGCGGGCGCGTGGTGCTGCCGCGCGGAACCGATGAGCGCGACGCCGTGTGGCGCATCATCGTCGACCCGATTGACGGCACGCGCGGCTTGATGTACCAGAAGCGCAGCGCGTGGGTGCTCACAGGCGTGGCGCCGAACCTGGGCGACGCCACGAATTTGCAAGACATCGTGCTGGCCGTGCAAACCGAGATTCCGCTCGTCAAGCAGCACCTCTGCGACACGCTGTGGTGCTTGCGCGGCGCGAACGCACAGATGCACCGCTTCAACCGTGTGAGCGGCGAAGTTGTGCCGTGGCGGTTGCAGCCTTCGCGCGCGCATACGATTCGGCACGGCTTCGCCGGGCTGGCGCGCTTTTTTCCGGGCGTGCGCGAAGAACTCGCGGCGATTGATGAAGAAGTGGTGCGCGGCGCGCTCGGCGATGTGGAGCACGGCAAAGCGCACTGCTTTGAAGATCAGTATCTTTCATCCGGCGGCCAGCTTTACGAATTGATGATGGGGCACGACCGCTTTATCGCCGATCTGCGCCCGCTGATGGAGCCGGTGCTTGCGCGGCGCGGGCTATCAAGCGGCATTTGCTGTCACCCTTACGATATGTGCACCGAATTGATCGCGCGCGCGGCGGGCGTGATCGTCACCAATGTGGCGGGCGAATCCTTGCGCGCGCCGCTTGATGTGGAAGCCGACATCGCGTGGTGCGGCTACGCGAACGAGCACATCCGGGCCGAAATCGAGCCGCTTCTGCAGCGCGCTTTACAGAAGCGCGGCTTGCTGTCAGGAAATTTGTTGCCGTAGAATTTCCGCGACAGCACTTTGATCTCCCTCTGCGTAACTCTCTGTGTTCTTTCTCCGTGTTTCTCTGTGTTTAAGTGAGAGTTACTCAAACACAGAGAAACACGGAGAAAGAACACAGAGAGTTACGCAGAGGGAGAGCCTGACACCTCAAGATTTAAGCTGGCCATGCGGATGCATCAACGGCAAACTCAATTTCGCATCGCGCATGGCTCAACGCATGATCTGCCGGACGTGGCCGCGTTCCTTCAAGCGCTCAACGAGCTTGACGTTCATCCGACGGTTGAGGCGCGCACGCTGTTCGGTGACGATGCGCCCATCTTCGTCGCCCGCGCGCCCGGTCGCCTGGACGTGATGGGCGGCATCGCCGATTACTCCGGCTCGCTCGTCCTGCAATTGCCGATTGCCGAAGCGGCGATTGTCGCACTGCAGCCTGACGGCGCCGCGCGCACACTAAAGATCGTCAGCCTTGCGCCGGAAAAGGAAGCGGAGCCGACGCGCGCGGTCGCCTTCGAGATGTCGCTCGACGACCTGGAGCGCGACGGCGCAACATCGACACCCGGACGCGCGCGTTCTTTCGCCTTGCACCCGACGCGCCAGTGGGCGGCCTACATAGCGGGCGTTTTCCTCGCGCTGATGCGCGAACGCGGCGTTCGTTTCACGCGCGGCGCGCGCCTGCTCATCGCATCGGGCGTGCCGGAAGGTAAAGGCGTCAGTTCGTCGGCGGCGCTTGAGGTTGCGGCCTTGTCGGCGGTCGCGGCGGCTTACGATCTGCGGATCGCGCCGCGCGAGGCGGCGCTTTTGTGTCAGCGAGTTGAGAACGAAATTGTCGGCGCGCCGTGCGGCGTGATGGATCAAATGGCGGCCGCGTGCGGCGAGCCGGATAAACTGCTTGCGCTGCTTTGCCAGCCCGCGGAGTTGCAGGGTACGGTGACGCTTCCCCATGATTTGGCCGTGTGGGGCATTGATTCCGGCGTGCGCCACTCGGTTGGCGCGGGAGATTACGGCTCGGTGCGCACGGGCGCCTTTATGGGTTACCGCATGATGGCGGAAATGGCCGGGCTCGCCATCACCACGCGCGCCGACGCTCGCGTCGAGATCGCGGACGAGCGCTGGCAAGGGTTTTTGGCGAACGTCGCTCCTTCTGAATTTGAGCAACACTTCTCCGCCCATCTTCCCGAAACTCTACCGGGCGGCGATTTTCTCGCGCGTTACGCGGGCACTACTGATCGGGTGACGCGCGTCGACTCAGGGCGCACTTACGCCGTGCTGAAACCGACGGCGCACGCGATCTACGAACACTTTCGTGTGCGCCTGTTCGCCGAGTTGTTAAAGGGTCCCGCGAGCGCGCGACGCGATGCAGCCCTTGGCGAATTGATGTATCAATCGCACACGAGCTACGGAGCGTGCGGTCTCGGCTCCGCCGGCACGGATTTGCTCGTCAAATTGGTGCGCGAGTTCAAGCCCGAAGCCGGGCTCTACGGCGCGAAAATCACCGGCGGCGGAAGCGGCGGAACCGTGGCGGTGCTCGGTCGACGCGACGCGCAAGCGGCCATCGCACAAGTCGCTGAGCAGTACCAACAGTTAAAGCATCATCACCCGTACATTTTTACCGGCTCTTCGCCGGGCAGCGCGGCATTCGGCTTTCTCAAGCTCAGTGCGGCGCCAATAGAAGGATGAAGGCGGAAGGATGAAGGATGAAATTAAGGACGGAAGAACTTTTATT
>JBBJMB010000030.1:0-18942 GCA_037719755.1 Pyrinomonadaceae bacterium | reverse complement strand
ATCTTGATAACTTGATTAATCAATCAAGGCTAGGTGCCTCCAAGTATATTGGGTGGCTTGCCTCTCGTTCATAGCTTCCCGTCTCGTTCCCTTCTTACTGGTCGCGATCGCTGATGCTATAAAGCTCGCGCAGCACATTGCTTCCCTCTTCCGTCAGCTCTACGCCAACGAAAGCTTGCTGATCATCAACGTAGCGCCGGTCGTGAAGCGTCACCACGCCCCTGCTTTCGATAATGTCTAAATCACTCATGTCTCGGGCAAGATTGCCTCCACTGAGCGCGTCAACTTCGCGCGGGTAGCTCGCTCTGGAAGTCAGAGTGCGCTGGGCTAAGTCTTGCAGGAATGTTAATAAATCGTGGCTGACGACTTCGATCTTCATGACCACCTCCCCCTTATCGGAGACTCTTTACGTAAGTATCCAGACCGTCCGCTTCACCCGAGAAAACTGTGATCCGTAAACTTAACGGCCACCCCGCAAGCGCCACTCTCCTTGATGTCCGTGCGCAGCACCTCACCGTGTGCGACTTAGCGTGACCGCGGCGTTAAGTCCTTCGCAATCGATGAGAGATCGACCGTGATGGAGAGCTGTGCACCTTGCTCAACTGGTGCCTGAGCTGAGCAGAGGCTGCGGTGGAAGGGCAGATACAATCCACCTGAACTGATGTTTTCGAGCATGGTTTGGAAATCAAAAGAGGTGCCGCTGCGGTCAACACCAACCACGTTTGCGATGAAGGGTTCATAGATGCGCCGTGTTCTGCGCCGCTCCATACCACACTACTCCTACTGACGCATTGAAAGGCACGAGCAAGTGAGAGTATGAGGCAGAAAGTAAAGCTTAAAGCTTTTTCACGTAGGCGTCTAGGTCGTCGCGCTTGATGCGCCCGCCCCGCCCGCTGATCCGCGCCTTCAACTTGCCGGCGTGGATCGCTTCAAGGAGGTGGTTGCGCGAGAGGCTACTGAGCGCCGCGACGTCTTGCAAGGTAAGCATTACCTTGTCGGCGATCTGAATTGAAGGGGAGTTGACCCGTTCTTTCAATCTTTCAATGGTCTCGGCGAGCGCGGCAAAAGCATCAGCCATCTTGTCGAGGTTGGTCTGCTGAACCTTCGCGGAAGCAATAGCGACGAGTTCCGACAATTGCGACGAGCGGGCCATCATGAGTGTTAGAAGAATCTTTTGGGCAAGGTAATACTTTAACAACGCATATGCATTCGGCTAAGGGCATATGACAGTGGTTAGAACCATTGCTCCCGCATTGTTAATAGTCAACAAGCGGCACGTTGCATCATCAGGAGACTGGAGGATGATGCCTTGGCCGGGAGACCCGACAAGGATATTGCCACTCTCAACGTGCAACTTCGCTTTAGGGGCGGTTGTACCGATTCCTACACTGACATTGATGTCCCCCAGGACTACTGAATCGCTTTGCGTTACTTGCGCGTCACCTCCAATAGCGGTCGCGTGGGTGATCCCTGCAGCTCCGCTAGCTCTAACACCAATAAAGGTGTTGTAGTTCCCAGAAGTATTGGACAATCCTGTAAACGCACCGACAAACGTATTATGAACCCCCGTGGTGAATTGGTAGCCAGATTGATAGCCGATGAATGTGTTTGCGACACCTGTAGTGTTTGAATAGCCGGCTTGAGTTCCGAAAAAAGAATGTGTATCGCCATGTGTGTTGTTTAAGCCGCTTTAAAATCCGAAGAAGGAGTTATTACCACGATCAAGTTGAGCGGCGCGCTGATTCGATCACGGATTTTGAAATCCGAAGAAGGAGTTATTACCACCAATACCGTTATAAAGGCCAGCAAAGTAACCGAAAAAGGAGTTTGCAGCCCCTGTTGTGTTACTAACGCCAGCCGTGCTACCCGCGAAAACGTTAAAGTCTTTTTCTCTGACTATCACGACCCTAAGCGGGTCCCTCCCCGACCAGCGTGTTGTCATGAGTGACGAACGCTAATCCGCCACTCCCTCCATTTGCTGCTGTGGTCTGCACTGAGCCATCAGGGAAAACAAAGCCCCCGCTGGTGGATTGAATCTGCCCGCCCACCGACAACTTATACACAGGATTAGTCAGCCCAACCCCAATGTTGCCGTTCGCCGCGATCCTCATCCGCTCGACTCTCGTCGTCGTATCATCAGCCGTTGTGTCAAACCGTAGATATGCACCTCGAGCGCTGGGTAGTGTCCATACGGTGAAGCTGTGGGACGCGACCAGCAGACCAGAGGAATCGCTCACGCTTAAAGGACATACGCACTGGATCATTGCAATGACGTTTTCACCCGACGGCCGAATGCTGGCGACGGGCGGCAATGACATGACGGGGAATTGTGGGATACAACCAGCGGCCGAACTGGCGACGCTCAAGGGGCATCGCGGCTCATTCAGTGTCGTGGCGTTTTCACCGGACGGCAAGACACTCGCCACAGGAAGTGAAGATAGAACCGTCAGGCTGTGGGATACGGCTGCGGGGCGGGAGTTAGCCACGCTCAGAGGACACGGGTATGGGATCAGCTCCATCGCATTCTCACCCGACGGTAAAACCCTGGCCACAGCGAGCGGAGACCAAACGGTGAAATCGTGGGATGTTGCCACTTGGCGGGAAACAGTCACATTTACAGGAAACGCTGAACCAGTCTACGCCATGGCATTCTCTCCTGACAGCAAAGTCTTGGCGACGGGCAGCTACGACATGCACGCGAAGCTGTGGGACGTGATCAGCGGAAGGGAAATAACAAATTCTCAGGAGTATGAGACCCTGATTGGTTCCGTAGCTTTATATCATGCTACTCAGCCGGGCTTCTGTTTCACTGTCGGTGTGCGGGACGATGAGCCGGATTGGTATGTCTTGGTGGGAATCTGGGGGCCGGGCGCGCCGACAAACGGGCGCATGATTGTCCGCCGCTCGCCGGGCTGGCATAAATTCGAGGTCAAGATCAACAAGGCCGAGTACCAGGTTCTGATAGACGATACATCGGTCGCTTCCGGTACGGGCGATCACGGATTCACAGAGATTAACCTCAGAGTAGATGGTCCCGTCTGGAGGCCTGAGACAGCCTTTTATTTCGACGATTTTTGTTTCACACCTATCTCATCCGGACAAGGTTATTGCGATAACTTCGAAGAAAAAACATTCAACTCATTTTGGACGGTGAAGCAGGAATACGGGTCGGTAGCGCTGTCTTCAGAGCAAAGTCATCAGGGTGGACAATCCGTCAAGCTCGGCGCCACAAGCGGCGGCCATAGAGAAATTCGGATGTCACATGCTCTCACGGACGTCGCCAAGGGGGCGGTTTAAGTCTGGTTTTATGACCCGGCTCCCGGCATTGAAACTCTTTACGCGGATCTGACTCTGTATAACCGCGCGCTCAAGCAATACACGTCCACCACGATTTCGCCTGACGGCAGGATCATGGCGACCGGAAGCAACGATGACAAAACGGTGAAACTGTGGGATGTTGCCAGTGGTCGGGAACTGGCCACCTTGCACGGGCACGCCGGACCGATCCAAAGCCTGGCCTTTTCGCCTGACGGCAGGCGGCTGGCGACCGGTAGTGAAGACCATACGGTGAAGCTTTGGGACGTGGCCACCCGGCAGGAGTTGATCACGCTCAGGGGCCATACGGATACTGTGAGGTATATTAAGTTTTCCGCTCAAGGCAAAATCTTAGCGACCGTAGGTGACGACAACATCGTGCGTGTTTGGCGAGGGACTTTGGAAGGATGAAGGCGGAAGGCGGAAGGCGGAAAGCTGAGGAGCAAAGATTTAATCTGATGTTACGCATTGAGAATCTTAGTCGAAGCTCTTCGATGAGCCTGCTCCGCAGCAGGCGGCCAGATGGCTAGCCCCGTGCGCCAGCGCGGGGTCAGCAAGCAAACACCTGGTCAGCCCGCGCTGAGCGGGCGGCAGAACATGGACGGCGCACCCTACGACGCTGAGGCCGAAGCAGCAGGCCACACTCTGCCGCCCGCCCAGCGCGGGCTTGCCACCTTTCGCCGCACGGTCCCCCGCGCTCGCTGCGCTACGCACGTGGCTAGCAATCTGGCCGCCTGCTGCGGAGCAGGCTGGCTGAGCAGTGAGCAGCTTCGTTCCGTAATCCACACCGCGTCACATGAGTTAATAAAAGTTCTTCCGTCCTTAATTTCATCCTTCATCCTTCAAAAATGTGGAGACTAAAATCTTGACGGACACTTCAGGCATCGGCGGGCACCCGAGGGGATTGACGACGCTTTTCTTTACGGAGCTGTGGGAGCGTTTCAGCTACTACGGCATGCGCGCCATTCTGGTGCTCTACATGGTCGCGCCCGCCGCCGAGGGCGGTTTGGGTTTTGATACGAAACGGGCGGCCTCGATCTACGGCACCTACACGATGTCGGTTTACCTGACCGCGCTTCCGGGCGGCCTCATCGCCGACCGCCTTCTGGGGGCGAGACTGGCGGTGCTCGTCGGCGGCATCATCATCGCGTGCGGGCATTTTACGATGGTGTACCCGTCGATGCCTTTCTTCTACGGGGGCATGGTGTTGATCGCGCTTGGCACGGGATTGCTTAAGCCGAACATCAGCAGCATGGTCGGCAGCCTTTACGGCGAGAACGATGCGCGCCGCGACAGCGGCTTCTCGATTTTTTACATGGGCATCAACATCGGCGCGGTGATGGCGCCGCTCGTCTGCGGTTATCTGGCGCAAGGCGCGGGGGCCAAGCGCTTGATCGCTTCGCTCGGATTCGATCCCGCCACGAGCTGGCATTGGGGGTTCGGCGCGGCGGGCATCGGCATGACGCTTGGTCTCATTCAATACCTGGTCAGCCGCGAACGATTGGCGCATGTCGGACAAAGATCCGGGAGCAATCAAGATGCGTCGGCTACTACCGCCAACCAATCGCTGACGCGCGAAGACTGGCGGCGCATCGGCGCCATTTTTATCTTCTTTTTCTTTACCATACTTTTCTGGGCGGCCTACGAGCAGAAGGGCGCCAGCCTGAATCTGTTCGCCCTCAAATTGGTGCGCACGGAAGTGCTCGGGTTCTCTTTTCCTTCGAGTTGGTTGCAGTCTTTAACTCCGCTGTACGTCATCGCCCTGGCGCCGCTTTTTTCGATCCTGTGGCTTCGCCTGGGCTCACGACAACCTTCCAGCCCCGTCAAATTCACCCTCGGTTTGCTGTTCATCGGTCTGGCTTATTTGCTGATGATCCCTGCGGCGGCGCTCACGGCTTACGGCCGGGTCAGCCCGCTCTGGCTGGTCGGACTTTACTTTCTTGAAGTGATCGGCGAGATGTGCTTGAGTCCGGTGGGGTTGAGTACCGTCACCAAGCTGGCCCCGGTGAAACTCGTCGGCATTATGATGGGCGTGTGGTTTCTGGCGGCCGCTCTGGGCAGTAAACTCGCCGGCTACTTGTCGGGCTTTTTCGCCACTGATGCCGGAATTTTAGTGAAGCTCTACGGCTCAATCGCGGTGGGCCTGCTCGTCTCGGCGGGAGTGCTTGCAGTGCTCACGCCTTCAGTGCGCAAACTGATGGGCAAGGTATCCTAATGAAAGGATGAAGGCGGAAGGCGGAAGGATGAAAGCTGCGGCGTGAAGAACTTTTATTAAATTCCTTACTCCTTAATTTTCATCCTTCATCCTTCATCCTTCCGCCTTCCGCCTTCCAGATGTCCTTCCGCCTTCATCCTTCAAGACGTCCTTCAGAAGTTGAGCTTGAATCCGAGTTGGATTTGGCGCGGAACGTTGCGCTGTCCGTTGTTCGGGTTGAGCACGCCGAAATTGTTGCCCGTGGCGCTGCCCGTATCCGGGCCGCCGAAAAGCGGCGTGTTGAAGACATTGAAGGCTTCCAAACGGAACTGGAAGCGGACGCTCTCGGTGAACACGAATGAAAGAAACGCAAAGGGAAGACGCAAAGGGCGCGAAGATGGTAAGAGATTTGTGACTCAGGTGAGGTCATCTACAATTTGGAAGCGGTTAACCGAAAGACGATGATTCGTTATCGTGAACAACACTGATATGCATCACATCATTTTGAGCGTCGCCATCTCGCTGCTTCTTGTGTCCGTCTGCACATCAATTGTCGCCGCCACCGTCGAGCGGCAACCGTTTGTGGGGCAGGCGAGGCGCCTCGTCGAAGCGATGGATTATCTCGGCGAAAGCTTCAGCGCCGAGGACAAAGCGGCGTTTGAGCGCGCCATCCAAAGTTCCGGACGATGCCTGCCGTGGCGGCCATCGAGCGCATCTTCGACCAACGCGTTTTGGCGATTGTGCACATTAGCCGGAGAGCCGCGTGCGTGTGGAGCCGGAGCGGCGCGGCCCGAGTTGGTTGAGGAGGCTGGCGCACTTTTCTGGTGAAGGTACGCAACGAGGGCGGCGTGACCGCGCAGCTCAAGGCGGAGAGCACGCAGGCGCTGCCGGTGTACGCCCGCGCAAAAGAATTTGTCGGAGGTCCGAATCCGCCGCAAACGATTAAGCCGCACGACGTGATTGATCGCTGGCTCGACCTCGCGATGTTTGACAAAGCGCCGCTGAACGCCGCGCTCTCCGGCCTTAATCTGGAGTACCGAGTTATTCAGCTGTACAGCCGCGACGCGGGACGACGCGAAGCGCAACTCGGCTTTAACGTCGGGCAGGGAACGCAAGACATAGGCTTTCGCAACGACGCGGCGATACTTTTTAACTGCCTGCCTGCGGTTGACACCACGCTGCGCGTCAGAGATGAGCGCGGGCGACCGACGACCGCGTCGTTTATCATTCGCGATTGGCAGGGGCGCATTTATCCGTCGCGCTCCAAACGGTTGGCGCCCGACTTCGCTTTCCATCCGCAAATTTATCGCGAGGACGGCGAACGCATCAGATTGCCCGCGGGCGATTATGAAGTCGAATATACGCGCGGGCCGGAATACCTTGTGCGGCGGCAAACCTTAACGGTCGGGGCCGATTCCGGAACCTGGAGTTTCCAATTGGAGCGGTGGATCAATCCGGCGGCGCGCGGCTGGTACGCGGGCGACCATCACATACACGCGGCCGGCTGCCTGCATTACGAAAGCCCCACGCAAGGCGTTTTGCCCGAAGACATGATCCGCCACATCAAAGGCGAAGCTTTGAGCATCGGCGCCGTGCTCACCTGGGGGCCTTGCTATTACTATCAAAAGCAATTCTTTGAAGCGAAAATTAATCAACTTTCGACCGCCGAAAATCTAATGCGCTACGATGTCGAAATCTCAGGCTTTCCTTCGAGTCACAACGGACATCTCGCGCTGTTAGGATTGCGCCAGCAGGATTATCCGGGCGCGACGAAACTCGAAGACTGGCCCACTTGGAATTTGCCGATTCTGCGCTGGGCGAAAGCGCAAGGGGCTGTGGTCGGCTTCGCGCATTCGGGCTGGGGGTTGGAGGTCAAGTCAGACCAACTGCCGAACTATGAATTGCCGAAATTCGACGGCATCGGCGCCAATGAGTACGTCGTTGATGTGACACACGACGCTGTGGATTTTATCTCAGCTGTAGACACGCCGTTCGTGTGGGAACTAAACGTCTGGTATCACACGCTCAACTCAGGCTTTCGCACGCGCTTAAGCGGCGAAACGGATTTCCCCTGCATTTACGGCGAGCGCGTGGGCCTCGGGCGCTCTTACGTCGCGCTCGACGGCAAAAAACTCGACTACGACGCGTGGATAAGGGGCGTGCGCGACGGGCGCGCTTACGTCTCAGACGGCAAAAGCCATTTGCTCGACTTTAAAGTAAACAATTTGGCCGTCGGCACCAACAAAAGCGAGTTGCGTTTGAAACAACCTTCCGCCGTGCGCGTGACGGCGCAGGCGGCGGCGCTCTTAGACGAGAAACCAAACGAAGCGACGCGCGCCAAGCGCTACGACGTACAGCCTTACTGGGACGCGGAGCGGGCGCGTTGGCCGGTCGCGCCAGGTGACAGTTGAAGCGTGGTAACGGCCGCTCCGTCGCGCAGCGTAACATCACGGCCGACGGCGCGCTGCGCGAGCTAAGCTTCGACCTCACCGTCGAGCAAAGCAGTTGGATCGCGCTCAGGATTTTGCCGTCCTCACACACGAATCCAATCTTCGTGCTCGTCAAAGATCAACCCGTCAGAGCTTCGCGCCGCAGCGCCGAGTGGTGCCTCAAAGCGGTGGATCAATGCTGGGCGCAAAAAGCGCCGCAGATCTCCCCACAGGAACGCCCGCAGGCGCAAGCGGCCTACGACCACGCGCGCGCCGTTTACCGCCGCGTGCTCGCGGAAAGCCGCGTTGATTGAAAAGTAGCACAGGCTTCCGGCCTGTGTTTTACTCGCGTCACACACACAGAGGCTGGAAGCCTGTGCTACCTTTGTCATCGACTAAAAGAAATGGCACGACCGGACATAAACATGCAAATTAAACCCGCGCGCAAAGCGTCGAAGTGTTTTTTCATAATCGTCGCCTGCCTGGCCGTCACGCTCGGCGCTGCGGCTCGCGCCGATGCGCAAAGAGAATTGGGCGTGCGCCCGGACGAGTCCGGCGGGCCGCTGATGCCCGAGCAGGCCGCTTATGACGTCAAGTTTTACGACCTCGCGCTGAAAATAAATCCAACCGAACAATCGATTTCGGGAGCGCTCACGGCTGAGGCGTTGATCGTGCACCCGATTGAATGGTTTGTGCTTGACCTCGACGCGCCGCTCACCGTCTCGGCGGTCGCATCACTCGACAGCAATAACCGGCCGGAGAGTTTAAAGTACGAGCGTCGCGGCGGAAAAATCTGGATCGCATTTCCCAACACCAAGCAGCCGGGCGAGACGGTCAAGGTGCGCGTAGATTATCGCGGCCGACCGCGAGTCGCGCCGCGCCCGCCCTGGGTCGGAGGGTTTGTGTGGGCCAAGACCGCCGGCGGCGATCCTTGGGTGGGCGTCGCCTGCCAAATCGACGGCGCGGATTTGTGGTGGCCCTGCAAGGATCATCCATCGGATGAGCCCGATCGCGGAGTGGCGCTGCACATCACGGTTGCGGAAAATCTCATCGTCGCCGCCAACGGCCGTTTGCAAAACGTCACCAAAAACAAAGACGGCACGCACACTTACCACTGGCTCACCTCGACGCCGATTAACAACTACGACGTCACGATCAACGTCGCACCTTACAGAGTTATCGAGGGCACGTATCGCAGCATTTCCGGCGAAACTTTTCCGGTTACTTTTTGGGCGCTGCCGGAAAGCCACGATCAAGCGCAAAAGCTTTTTCCGCGCCTGCTGGAGTACATCAAGTTTTACGAAGACCGCCTCGGCCCTTACCCGTTTCGCGCCGAAAAACTCGGCATCGCGCAAACCGCTTATCTCGGCATGGAACATCAAACCATCAACGCTTACGGCAACGACTTTAAGATGAACGCCTACGGCTTCGACGGCTTGATGTTTCACGAACTGGGGCATGAGTGGTGGGGCAATCTCGTGACGGCGCTCGATTGGCGCGATTTTTGGCTGCACGAAGGATTCGATTCCTACATGGACGCGCTTTACGCGGGCGAGCTGCGCGGCGAGGCGGGCTACCGCCAATACATGGCCGGCATGCGCAAAGGGATCCGCAACCAGCAGCCCGTGGCGCCGCGCGAAGCGCGCACCGCTATGCAGATCTACATGGCCGCTCCCGATTACCTCGCAAGCGACGGAGACATCTACAGCAAAGGCGCCTGGACGCTGCACACGCTGCGCTACCTGATCGGCGACGAAGCTTTCTTCGTCGCGCTGCGGCGCATGGCGTATCCGAACGCGGAACTGGAGCGGGTGACAAACGGGCGGCAATGCCGCTTCGCCACCACGGATGACTTTCGCCGAACGGCTGAAGAAGCTTCGGGCATGAAACTCGATTGGTTCTTTGACATCTACTTGCGCCAGCCGCAGCTTCCGCGCCTCATCGTCACGAAACAACCTGATGAGTTAACGCTCGCGTGGGAGACGCCCGGCGACATTTCTTTCCCGATGCCAATAGAAATCAAAGTCGGCGACCGCGTGCAAAAAATCGAAATGCACGGAGGCGCGGGACGCGTCTCAATTGCCGCCGGAGCGCAGATCGTGATTGACCCGCACGAAAGAATTCTGAAAGCTGATTAATCGAGACCAGGCGCCCGGCCCGCTAAACTACTACTGCCAACATTAATGCGGCCAAAATGTCCGACGATCTTCAGATTGTCGCTTGTGCGCGAGGCTGTGAAGCTTGATTTCTCACAGCAGGGTCGAGCGACAATCAAGAAGATTGTCGGACATCTGCGTAAAAGATGTCTTGACTTCGGTGAACAGGTTTATTATTCTTAACGCCGTTAAGTGAGAAAGTTGAAATGGGCGTGCGCGAGCGGAGAGAAAGGCAAAAAGAAGAGTTGCGTCAGGAAATTCTTGACGCGGCGCGAGAGATGTTCTTTGAAGAGGGTTATGAGAACGTTTCCATGCGCAAGCTCGCGGAGCGCATCGAGTATTCGCCGACGACCATTTATCTGCACTTTAAAGACAAGGCCGAACTTTTCAACCAGCTCTGCGACGAATCGTTCGCGAAGCTCGCTTTGCGGTTGGAGAAGCTGCAAAAACGCCTGAGCCGCGATCCGCTCGCCTTTTTGCGCGAAGGATTGCGCGCCTACATTGACTTCGGCCTGAAACATCCGCACCACTACGCCGTGACCTTCATTCTCGCTCCCACACGAGGCGACGACTATCAGTTTCAAGGCTCGGCCGGTGAACGGGCTTTCAGCTACATGCGCGGCGCCGTCGCGCTGTGCGTCGCCAAAGGCGAACTGCAGACGGCGGATATCGACGCGACCGCGCAGGCCATCTGGGCCTCGATCCACGGCGTCACGTCGCTTCTGATCACGCACAAAGACTTTCCCTTTGTGCCAAAGAACAAATTGATTGAAGAAACGATTGAGATGATTGTGCGCGGATTGCAGACGCGCTGAAAATTTTTTGCTTTTGCACTTAACGGTGTTAACAACGCTTTACGGGGATAACCAAAATGGTCTCTTTGGCGCGGCGTAATCTTTTCCACGACAAAGTGCGGCTCGTGGTGACCTTAACCGGCATCGTCTTCTCGGTGGTGCTGGCGACCGTGCAGCTCGGTTTGTTCGTCGGCTTCCAGACGGCGACCTCGGACGTGATCGATAACTCGCGCGCAGATCTGTGGGTCGCGTCAAAGAACGTCGGCCATTTGGAGTCGGGCGTGCCGTTTTCCGAACGCAAGCTTTACCAGATTCTGGCGACGCCGGGCGTGGCGCGCGCCGAAAAGCAAATCGTCCAGTTCGGCGATTGGAAGCTGCCCAACGGCGCGACCGAAGGCATCCTCCTGGTCGGCTTTGACCCGGACGGCGGGATGGGCGGCCCGTGGAATATCGTTGAGGGCAGCGCCGCCGATTTAAGGGCGCCGGACACGGTGATGGTGGACGAGCTTTACCGGGAAAAGCTCGGCGTGACGCACCTCGGTCAGGTGATCGAGATCCGCGGATACCGCGCGCGCGTGGTCGGCTTGACGCGCGGCATACGCACCTTCACGACGTCTCCGGCCACTTTCACTTCTTTTAAAAACGCGCAAAATTATTTCGGTTTGCGCGAAGACCAAACCATTTACATTTTGGTCAAAGCCGCGCCCGGCGCAAACGTTGAGGAACTGCGCGAGCGCTTGGCGGCGCGCGTCCACGATGTGGATGTGCACACGACCGCCGCCTGGAGCCGCAAGCAGCAGTTCTATTGGATGTTTGGCACGGGCGCCGGCATCACGGTGCTGATCGCCGCGGCCTTTGGCATCCTCGTGGGCATTGTGGTGGTGGCGCAGACGATCTACGCGGCAACCGTCGACCACATCCGCGAATACGGCACTTTGAAAGCGATGGGCGCCACCAATCTCTACCTCTACCGCGTGATCATCAAACAGGCGACGACGAGCGCGCTGATCGGCTACGCGATCGGAATGAGCGTCAGCCTCGCCGTCGCTTGATCAGCCAGCGCGGCACCACGGCCGTGCTGGTGCCGTGCAGTTAGTGGTCGCGCTGTTGATCGTCACGCTGCTGATGTGCATCGGCGCCTCCGTCGTCTCCATCAACAAAGTGACGCGCATCGACCCGGCGATGGTTTTTAAGGGATAAGGTGAAAACTTGATGCAAGCGCAAGCGAGTGAGCGTCGAGACGCGCAAGTTTTGCAGTCCTCTGGGCCGACGGCCATTGCGGTGCGCGGCCTGTCCAAAACCTACGGCCAAGGCGAAACGGCGACGAAAGCGCTGCAAAGCGTCGATCTGGATGTTTATCCGGGCGAGGTGTTGCTGATGATGGGACCATCGGGCAGCGGCAAAACGACGCTGCTTTCGATGATGGGCTGCATCTTGCGCGCGACCGAAGGAAGCGTGCGCATCGGCGAGCGCGGCGAAGAGATCGTCGGATTGCGGGAGCGCGATTTGCCGCGCGTCCGGCTGCGCTACTTCGGGTTCGTGTTTCAAGGCTTCAATTTGTTTCCCGCTTTGAGCGCCGGAGAAAACGTTGAGATCGCGCTGGATCTGAAAGGCACGCGCGGCGCTGAAGCGAAACGCCGCGCCGCCGCCGCGCTCGACAGCGTCGGCCTCAGCCACAAATACGACGCGCCGCCGGCCGACCTCTCCGGCGGCCAGCAGCGCGTCGCGATCGCCCGCGCGATCGTCGGCGACCCCGAAATAATTCTCGCCGATGAGCTGACCGCGGCGCTCGACTCAATGAGCGGGCAAGCGGTGATGGAAATGATGATCAACTTGGCGCGCCAGCGAAACCGCGCGGTGGTGATCGTGACGCACGATGACCGCGTCTTCAAATACGCCGACCGCATCGTGCACATAGAGGATGGGCGCATCATCGAAACCGACGTTCGCACACGTCACGCCGTTGGCGTCACCAGGAAGGAACAATGAAAAGAAGAATGATTTTAATCGCCGTCTTTGGCGTGGTCGCAGTGCTTTTCGCTGTCACCGTGCTGGCGTACAGGCGCAATCAAGTGGTTTTTGCGAAAACAAAGGCCGAGGCCGCCCGCGCATTTAATGCGTCTGCGGACTCGACTTCATTGATTAGCGCTCCGGGTCGCGTCGAGCCGATTTCCGAAGAAATTGAGGTCGGAGCCGAGGTCGGCGGAAAGATTCGCGAAGTCAGAGTGGAAGAGGGCGACGTGGTGGTGAGCGCTCAGGTGCTCGCCGTGCTCGCGAACGACGATTATGCGGCGCAGGTGCGCTCGGCCGAGGCACAAGTTCGTGATGCCGAAGCGCAGCAGGCGGCCGCTGCCGCGCGGCCATCGGAGCCGAGGCCGAGCAGCGACGCGTCGTCAACGGCGCCCGCTCTGAAGAGCGTCGCGAAGCGCGCGCGGGCGCGGCGCAGCGGAAGCGACGCTGCGCAACGCGCGCGTCGAGCTGGAGCGACGGCGCCAGCTGTATCGCGACGGCGACATCTCGCGCGAGGAATTTGATCGCGCCGCGCGCGACGCGGAGGTGGGCACAGCGCGCTTCGACGAACTCGGCGAGCGCGCAGACTTTGTGTCGGCCGACGCGCGAGGAAGACCGCACGCGCGCCGAAGCGGCGGTTCGACTGGCGCGCGCCCAAATCAGGGAAGCCGCAGCGCGTTGCGAAGAAGCGCAAGCCCGCGCCGAGCAAGCCCGCGCCACATTGGCAAAGACATACATTCGCGCGCCCATCAACGGCGTCGTTTTGCGGCGGCGGCTGCCGGCGAAAGCTATGCGCTTGAAACTCAAGACGCTTCCAGGTCCGCGATCTTCACCATCGCCGACACCTCTGTTTTGCGCGTGCGCGTCGACGTGGACGAAGCGGACGTCGGCAAGCTGAAGGTGGGGCAAACGGCTTACGTCCCCGCGGATGCCTACGGCGACCGACGCTTCGCGGGCCGCATTGTGCGCATCGGCCAAGTCTTGGGCAAAAAAAACGTGCGCACAAACGAGCCGACCGAGCGCGTCGACACGAAGATACTGGAGACGCTCATTGAGCTCGACGAAGGCCAGCAGCAACTGCCGCCGGGATTGCGCGTCGATGCTTTTATCGTGACCGGCGCGAGTGACGCGCCCCAGGAATCCGCATCCGCCGGCGTTACGCGACAGCGAGGGGCGTCGCGGTGACCGGTTGCGTTAAAGGGGCCATAAGTGTCCGACAATCTTCTCGATTGTCGCGGTGCGTGCCAAACTGCACCGCTTGTTTTCTCGCCGCGTCGGCGACAATCCAAAGATTGTTGGATTCGCGCTTTGAGGATCTGGCGGCCGCCACAGTTGCGCCCGCAATTACCTGTGGTAGACTCTTGGCCCATCACCAAGCTGATTTAAAGCTTGATCTTAGAGGAGAATCGAACACCATGAGAACGCGATTTGTTGCCCTCGCTTTGGGCATAATTTTGTCGCTCGGCGCTGCTGCTCTGGCTTTCACTGAAAAAACCGTAACCATCGCGATTGACGGCATGCATTGCGACAAATGCGCCGCCTCCGTAGCAAAGAAATTAAAGGCGACCGAGGGCGTGCAAGAAGCCGCGGTCAGCTTTGATACCAAGGAAGCCACGGTCAAATACGACGACGCGAAGGTTTCCGTTGAAAAGCTAAAAGAAACCATCAAGAGCACCGGATTCAAAGTTAAAAGCTAAAGTAATCCTAATTTCACTCGAGCTACAAGTTGGTTTTTGTCAACATCCTTTGCGCTTCTTGGCGTCTTATCTTTGCGCTCTTTGCGTTTAGGTGAGACTGAGACCTTAACCGCAAAGAGCGAAAAGATAAGACGCCAAGGGGCGCAGAGAAAGATTGCAATCTCAGACCAAATCACGTCTGGGATCATAAATTTAAAGGGGCGAGGATCACACCAAGTTTCTCGCCCCTTGTTCACAGATCACAAGTTAACTCAAAGAAAGTTGGTTGATGTCAAACGATACTGTCAACGCTTCAGCTCCGCCGCGCCTCGAATGGCGGCCTTTGATGGCGAAATACCAAAGCCCCACTTGGCGGCAAGGTTTGTGGCAAGTGGCCACGTCATATGTGCCGTATTTTTTCACGTTGTTTCTGATGTATCAGTCGCTCGCCGTTTCATACTGGCTGACGATTGCCCTGGGCTTCGTCGGCGGCAGCTTTCTGCTCCGAATTTTCGTCATCTTTCACGACTGCACGCACGGGTCTTTGCTGCCCTCCAAACGGGCAACTAATCTGCTCGGCTCGGTGACCGGAGTGCTGCTCTTCACGCCTTTCTACGAATGGCGTCGTCATCACATCATTCATCACGCGACATCGAGCAATCTGGATCGGCGCGGCTGGTGGGAAATCAAAACTCTGACCGTCGCTGAATATCTGCAACTTTCCCGGTGGGAGCGGCTGAGCTACAGAGTGTACCGCCACCCACTGGTGCTGCTCGGGTTTGGTCCCCTCGTGGTGTTCCTCATTTTGCAGCGCTTTTGCTCGCCCGGAGCGCGCGCGCGCGAGCGTCAGAACGTGCGTCGCACGAATGTCGCGATTGCGCTGATGGTCGTGGGCGGCTCTTTATTGTTGGGCCTCAAGAACTACTTGCTGGTGCAGCTTCTGGTGGTGTGGTGGGCGGCGACGGCCGGCATGTGGCTGTTCTATGTGCAACATCAATTTGAAGATGCGTACTGGGCGCGCCGCGGCGTCTGGAGCTACGAAGGCGCCGCGCTGGAAGGCAGCTCATTTTACCGTTTGCCAAAACTGCTTCAGTGGTTTTCCGCTAACATCGGTTTTCACCACATTCATCACCTCAACGCGCAAGTGCCAAACTATCAATTGGAGCGCTGTCACAACGAAAACCCTGTGTTCCATGATGTGCCGATGCTCGATCTTCGCAGCAGCTGGCGCTCTTTGTTCGTGAGGCTTTGGGATGAAGAGCGGCAGATGATGGTTTCATTCCGCAAAGCGCGTCAAGCGGTGCGGCCGGAGCCCAGATATTCTGAGGCTGAGAGCATTTAAACTGATCGCCGCTCAAGCAGGTTTTTTGAGATCAGCAGCTCCGCGTTGAGTATGGCCGCGCCGGCCGCGCCCCTGATCGTGTTGTGACTGAGGGCGACGAAGCGGTAATCGAGCACGCGATCCGGAAACAAACGCCCGACGGTGACGCTCATGCCGCGGCCGGCGTCACGGTCAAGCCGCGGCTGCGGTCGATCCGCTTCATCGCGCACGATGATCGGGCGCTCAGGCGCAGAGCGCAAACGCAGTTCCTGCGGCACGGATGTGAAAGAAGCCAAGGCGTCGCGCACTTCCGCAATCTCAACCGCTCGCGCGAACTTGACGCGCATTGCCGCCGTGTGGCCGTCCGTGACATTCACGCGGTGGCATTGCGCGCTAATGGCGAACGCCGCGTCTTCGACGCCGCCCGCCTTCACTCGTCCGAGAATCTTCAACGTTTCGGTTTCGATCTTTTCCTCTTCGCTGGAGATGTAGGGCATCACGTTATCGGTAATATCGAGCGAAGCGACGCCCGGATAGCCGGCCCCGGAAATGGCTTGCATCGTCACGACTGCCACGGCTTCGATGCGAAAGCGGGCGTGCAGCGGCGCGAGCGCGAGCGCGATCATAATCGTCGAGCAGTTCGGGTTAGTGACAATGAAGCCGCCTTTGGCGTAGCGGCCCGAGGAGCGTTGCGCGTCGATGAGCGAGAGGTGCTCGTGGTTAACTTCCGGAATCAGCAACGGCACGTCCCCGTCCATGCGAAACGCGGCCGAGTTGCTGATGACGGGATAACCGGCCGCGGCGAACGCGCCCTCGGCGTCGCGCGCCATGTTAGAGGGCAGACTTGAAAAGACCAGGTCGCAGTCAAGCGGCGGCTGCGGAGGCGAAACAACAATCGACTTCACCGACGCCGGCATGTCGCCGGCCAAGCGCCACTTGCAGGCCTCCTGAAACGTCTTACCCTGCGAACGGTCGGACGCAGCGAGGGCGGTGATTTCAAACTGCGGGTGGCCCTCCAACAGCTCGATAAATCTTTGCCCGACCGTTCCCGTCGCACCCAGGATTCCCACGCGGTATTTTCCGCTCATCGCCATCCCTCCACTTCATCGAAAACTTTGTCTCACACGAGAGCAGGGGATGTTAGTAAAAACAGGGCTAATATCCAGTGGAGAACCTCTCTTCTCTGCGTCTCTCTGTGTTCTTCTGCGGTGTTTTCCTGTTTAAGTAGGTCAGACTTAAACGAGAGAGAAACACCGCAGAGAAGAACACAGAGAGACGCAGAGGGCGGCCTATGGAAGTCCGAACCTGCTCCGGTATTCCACCGAGTTCATAAATCCGTTGACCATCGTACGCTCGTCCAGAGGATTGGCGTTGATCACCCGCAGCCAGGCGTTGAAGCCGTCCGTCTCCGGGTCGCGCCGTAAATAGCCGAAGTATTGCATCGCGACAAACGCTTCGTTGCGGTGTTTGGCGACTACTTCCTGGCTTTCGACGACGGAACGTAAGACTTGCGCCCGCGTTTTGGCGAAACTGTTCAGCTCGGCGATTAATTGCGCTTTATTGACGAGCGTTACCTCTGCGGTTTGCTCCAGCTTTGTGACGAACTCTTCGTTGGAAAGAGTGTCCGAGTAGCGGAGCGTATGCGCTTCGCGAAACACCCAGGCATCGACGAAGGCGTTTTGTTTGGCGATCCGCTCTTCCGCCGTTTTACCCGTCACCCGCACCATGTCGTTGATCATCTCGACGTAAGTCGGCATTCTGCCGAGCGACGTCTTATAGTAGCGGTAGACGAATAAACCTTTGACCTGAAATTCCTCCGAGCCGAAGAAACTGGCCGAGACCGTCAGGCGGTCGCAGGCGGCGTTGTTATTAACGTCGGAACAATTGTTGAGCAAGTTCATCCAGGCGTTCAATCCGTCCGCTTCGGGCTCGCGCGAAAGAAAGTCCAGGTACTGCGTGCGCACAAAAAAGGATGTGCTGTCAATCGGGTTGCTTGCGGTGGCCGCGGCATCATTGTCGACGATGGAAATCGTGATGGCGCTTCCGGCCCCGAGCACGGCGCCGGCCAGGTTGCTGAGCGTCAAAGTGAACGTCTCCGTGCCCTCCTGGTGAGCGTCATCCGTGATCGGGATGATGATGTCTTTACTCGTCTCTCCTTCATTAAATCTGAGGGTGTCGAAGGTCAACGTGTAATCACATCTGGCTGAAGCGATGCCGTTCACGGTCGCGCAATTGACGAGCGGCGAGGTGTCTGAAGTCGCGTAGTCGACGGCGGCTGACCCGCCGTTCACACGCGTCACTGTGACATGGATGCTGCCCGCATCCTCGGACACTTCGTAAGCGGCGGCGCTAAACTGCAAAGTAGGTGCCGGCGAGCCGTTGAGGTTGAATCTTACTTCTCCGCCTTCAATATTGAAGCCTTGGTTACTGAAGGCTACCGCCACGTCATTCGGGGAAAAAGAGAAACCGACTTTGATTGTCGAGATGGTGTATGTTCCGCATCCTGAAAGATTCTCAATCGTGAAATTGCCGTTTGAATCAGTCAACACTTCAGCGCTTTCCGTGCCGCTTGCAGTGACCTTAGCCCCTTCGATTGCATTGCCGTCAAAAGTGGTGATTCGGCCGACGATACCATACGTCTGTAGTGTTGGCAGCGGTGCGGTCGGGGGAATGGCTGAAGTTGCAGCGAAGGCCGCAGTCTTCACAATCATCACTTGATTTCCTGAAGTGCGAAAGGCCAGTTCATCCGCACTGAGCTTAATTAAGCTGCTCACGTTTCCTCTCACTTCGATGGTGACGGTGCCCAGTGGGAGAAACGTCGTCTGGTCGTAGGCGTAAAGCATCGCCGTGGATGGGGTGCTGTCATCGAAAAAGCTACTACTACTTCTCAGAAAGTAGACGCGGCCCGAGGCTGCGTCGGGTAGCGCTAGAGTGTTGAAAAAGCCATCCCCTGGGAGGACGAAGGTGCCCAGCTGGGTAGATGTTTCCGGGTCGAAGACACGACCTGAAGTGCTATAAGCTCGACCGTTGTCGACTTTGAAGTCAGT
>JBBJMB010000242.1:0-5825 GCA_037719755.1 Pyrinomonadaceae bacterium | reverse complement strand
GAAAACCTCAGACGCTTCCGGCAAGCAGACGAAGGAGGCTACAACCATACCTGGGCGTTGTTCAATTTAGCCGAAGCCAAACTCGCACTCGGCAAAGGTGCCGAAGCCGAAACGCTCTTCGGGCAAGCCTCGGAGTTGGGTCGCGGGCGGTGGGGCGCAAACGACGTTCGGTTTAAGACTCTAGCCAGATACATCAGCCAAGCTCGCGCCGCCGCGAGCAAATAAAATCGCTGCTCCGCCGCGCGTCCCACTTCCGCGCGCGGCTCGCCGAATCTTCACAAAGATTTCTTGTCACTTGTCACTCGTCACTTGTCACTTCTTCTGTCACCTGTCACCTTCTATGTGCTTATGGAATTTCCGGAAATACGCATCAATTACCCCGCTTGGGTTGAGCCGTCAATCGACCCAGATCGTCGCTACGGTAGCGACGATGAAAAAATTCAATTGGCCATTGACCTATCACGCGAAAACGTGGTGCGCGATACGGGCGGGCCGTTCGGAGCGGCGATCTTCGAGGCCGCAAGCAATCGCCTTGTGGCGGTCGGCGTCAACCTGGTGGTGCCGCTCAATAACTGCACGCTGCACGGCGAGATGGTCGCCATCATGATGGCCGGGGCGCGCCTTAAATCCTGGACGTTGGCCGGAGAACAGATGCCTCGCCACGAATTGTTCACTTCCTGCGAGCCCTGCGCGATGTGCCTCGGAGCGACGCTGTGGAGCGGCGTCAAGAAACTTGTTTTCGCGGCCACGCGTGAAGACGCTCTGCGGCACGATTTTGACGAAGGCCCGGTTTTTCCGGAATCGTATGCCTACCTTGAGCGGCGCGGCATTGAGATCGTCCGCGCCTTGGGGCGCGAGCAAGCAAACGAGGTGCTGGATTTGTACGAAGCGCGCCGCGGCCCCGTCTATAACGGCTAAATCAATTACCAAACCCAAGTTATGAGTTGAATCCCTCTCTGTGTCTCTCTGCGTCTTTTCTCCGTGATTCTCTGTGTTTAAGTAGGTCTCACCTAAACGCAGAGAAGCACAGAGAAAGAACACAGAGAGACGCAGAGAGAGGACATCGAGGTGTTCATGCTTTGGCTGTATTTATTAATGGCCTTGCTGGCCGGGGCGATGCTGCCGCTGCAAGCGGGAGTTAATTCGCAACTCGCACGCTGGACGAATCAGACGGTCATCGCGGGGCTCATCTCATTCTTCGTCGGGACGCTGGCGATGATCGCGGCCACCGTGGTGTTGCGTCCCGCGTGGCCATCGGTCGGACATCTGGCGCAGGCCCCGTGGTGGTCTTGGCTTGGCGGCTTGTTAGGCGCGTATTTTATCGCGGCCGCGATCATCGTGGTGCCGAAACTGGGAGCCGCTCTGTTCGTTGCCATCGTCGTCGCGGGACAAACGTTAGTGGCGATTATCCTGGATCACTACGGTTTGCTCGGTTACGCCGTCCGGCCGCTCGGCGCGTGGCGCATTGTCGGCGTCGCGTTGTTGCTCGCCGGCGTGTGGCTGATCCGCAGGTATTAGCGAGCGTCACTTCATTTCGCGCCGCAGGTGAGCGGGCAAATTGAGAACTGTTTCCCACTCGGAGTAATCGGCGTGCATCTGCGTGGCCAGCCGGTCGCGCAGCGCGCGCAGGCGATCGCTCAAGGTGTGCGGGTAATGATGAATGTCTGTGAAGCGTCGCCGCTGTTCTTCCACAAAAGTTTTCAACGTGGTGATCGTCAGGAGCGGCTCGTGCCAACCTTTTTCCCAACACGGCACGATTAATCTTTCCACGCGCGTCGCGCCCGAAATCTCGATGTGCTCGTCGTCAAGGCCGACCACATCGGCGACGTAGTTTCCGTCACCATCTGAGCCGCGAAAAACCTGCAAGCGGCCCGGCAGCGTAGACTTCTCAATTGTCCCGGAAGTCTTGAGCGTCGGCTGTCCGTCGATCAAACAAGCCTTAAAGATGACGCCGGCCACGGCGCGCACCTCACCCGAAAGCTTCGTTCCGATGCCAAAACCGGACACGCGCGGAAACTGGCTGACGATTTGCCGCACGCGCTCCGCGTCCAAGTCTCCCGTCAGGATCGACATCAAGTTGGGTAAATCATTCGCCTCGAAAAATCCAGGCACCACTGACCCGCGTGGGCGAGATCGCCCGAGTCTATGCGAAACCCCTTGAACGCCCGGCGGCGTTCCTTCGTAGAAGTGGCGGCCATCGCCGCGTGCGCCGCACCCTGGTAGATATTTATTGTATCAAGGAGCAGCGTGGTGCCGTTCGGATTGGCGTCGAGCCAGCGCTCAAAGGCGACCTGCTCGAAATGCTTCGGCCCATTGGTGCGCGGCTCAATCTCGGGCTGATGCATGAAACTGATAAAGGCCTGCTGCCAGTAGTGCGCCTCCGTTCCGACGGCCGGGATGTCCAGGCGGTGCGCGGCCTCCATGTTGGACGTATCGTTGAAGCCGCCCACGAAAGCGTAAGTCGCCACATCGACCGCGCGCTCCACGTCGCCGTTGCGGCGCAGCGAAAAGTCTGAGAGCCAGCGATGATCGCCCGCCGCCAGGCGCAGCTCCATGGCGATGCTGGCGGTGGTCATCGGCAAATCAAAGGCGTGCTCAAACTTGATCTCCTGAGCTTGCGTTAATCCGAAAGGCCCGGTGATGTCGGCGAACGGTTCTGCGGCGAACATCATCGTGCCGGGACGCACCGCCCGAATCGAGCCGATGAAATGCACATCCTCCAGCGCCTTGGCGAAGAGCTGCAACCCGCCGCGGTCTTCCTCCAGAAAGCGCAAACGCGGCCGATCCAAATGACCTTCGACCAAAAATCTGACCAAACGCTCATGACCCAGACAAGGCGCAAACGCGAGCTTGCGCTGCGTCACGTAAAACGTCGCCTCCGCGTCGCCGAGCTTGCCCTGCCGCAACCTGGTCACGTCCTTGTACGACGCATTCCCCATCGCCGCATGATAACGATCAATATTTAAGGTAGACACGGTGGGAACATAACGCGGAACGATGAACGATGAAGTTAAGAAGGGAAGACGTTATAAATTTCCTTTTCTTGACTTCATCGTTCATCGTTCCGCGTTCATCGTTTAGCTCGCTCCTTTGTGGCGCATTTCTTCGATGGCGTGGTGGCCGTCGTTGGGGTTGAGGTTGACGGCGCGCACGGCGTCGGTGAGGAGTTTGACCGGAAAGCTCTTCGCGGAGCGCATCAAGCACGGTGTGTTTGACGCAGTAGTCGGTGGCCAATCCGCCGACCCAGATTTCTTCGACGTTGTGTGCGCGCAGAATTGAAGCGAGCCCGGTGTTATCGAACGCGGAGTAGCCGTCTTCGTCGCCGAGACCCTTTGAGACGACCACGATGCGCGGGTCATCGCAGAGTTGCGGATGAAACTGCGCGCCGCGGGTATTTTGCACGCAGTGGACGGGCCAGATGCCGCCGTGCGCGGCGAAATGTTTGGTTTGAGGCGGATGCCAATCGCGGCTTTTCACCACCAGATCGCCGCGCGTGAGAAACTCTTCGATCAGCTCGTTGAGCGGCGCCACGACTTGATCGCCGTCGGATACGGCCAGCGCGCCGCCCGGACAAAAGTCGTTCTGGACGTCAACTAAAATTAAAGCGCGCTTTTTTGCTGGTGCCTTCATCCAAAGACTTTAACCCGGGCTTCTCGTTTAGTGAAAGGTCATCACTGCGTAAGCTATACTGATAGATCTCAGAAAGTAATGAAACCGGAGCCGCATTTTGTGAGATGAAGTCAACATTATCCGTTTACCCGCGTCGCCAGTTGACGCGGCTGCTGCTGCTCAGTGTAGTTTTCCTGGGCGGCGCGGCGCAAGCCGCTCGCGCGGACGAGGCGTGGGCCGCGCAACTTGATTCCGACGTGCGGTTTTATTACCCCACTGCGCTCGGTGTGATCGTCGCCGGCACTGACCGTTCGCTGTATGCGATTGACGGCGAGACGGGCGAGATCCTGTGGCGGCGCAAAGATGTGCGACTCGACGCGACCGACGCGGCGCATGTGCCCGGAACAGACCTTTTGCTTTTGAACTTAGAGCAGGAAGCCGCGCGCGCGTGGAAGCGGCGGACCTTTTTTCCGGCGCGACCGTGTGGCGCAGCGAGCGTATGCGCGGGCAGTTGATGCAGATGGCGATTGATCCGGACGCTGATTTAATCGCCGTTGTGTTTGCGCGCGACGCGCGGGGAGGCGCGGGCGAAACTTTCAAGCGACGGCCCGAAGTGCGCGCACTGCGCTTGAGCACCGGCGCGGAACTGTGGAAGCATGAGTTGGACGGGGAAGTCGAGATGATGCCGGAGCGCTGGACCGCTGGCGACGAAGTTCCCTACACGTTCGACAATTATCACCCGCCTTTGTTTCTTGATGATCGGCTGTATCTGTTTTATGAAGGAGTCACTTCGTTTGACGCCCGCACGGGCGAGTCGCGCGAGCGCGTTCGCTTTCGCGTCAATGAAGAAGGACTCGCGTTAACTGAGGCCGATCCGGTGATGGACGAGCGGCATATCTACTTCTCAGGGCGCGGCCGCGTGCGCGCGGTTTCGCGCGACAACGGCAAAGTCGTGTGGGAAGCCACAGACCTCGGCGTGACGCCGGAAATGATGCTTGAGGGGCGGGTGCTGTTTGTGCGCACCGGCGGCCGCTTCACGCGTCTCAAAGATGGCGAAGCGGTGGAGCGTGGGCCTTACGGCGTGAGCGCCATCGACGCGCAAACGGGCAAAGTCCTTTGGCGCTACAAAGGCGCTGACAAAGGAATCACTAACTTGGCGCTGCTCGGCGCCGGGACGCTGCTGATCGCCGACGCCGATGATTTGTTAATCATAGATGTCGACACGGGCAAGCGCCGCTACAAGATCGAGCACGATCTTGAACAAGCGGCGTTTGTCATCATCAATGAGAGAGGGGAAGCCGTCGCCGGCGGGCAAAACGAAATCGCGGCTTTTGATGTGGAAGGAAAAAGAGCGATCTGGCGGGCGCGGCACACGCCGCCCGGCCGCGGCGCACTAAGGACGGTGGGAGCCATCGCCGCGCGCGCCGCCGCGCTTTACTTTAGCTACGGCTGGGCCGCGACCACGGCGCTACGCGGCGTGCGCTTGGCGAGCGCCGCCAGCAGTTTGCGCTGGTCGGGCCTGGCCGCGCGCAGCGCGTTGCCGAACTTAACGACGCTCGCGTCGTCGGCTTCCGTTTACGCGCGGCAAGGAGTGAGCGCACGTTTCCGCGCCTACGGCATTGCCGCGCGCGTCGTGCAGCGAGGTGAATTGCCGGCGGTGCGCATGCCTCGCCCCTCAATCGACATTCAAGATCGCGCGCTTGACCTGATTGATCCGGCGCGGCAGTTGGAGCGGCTTTCGCGCCTGCTGCTTCGTCGCGAGCGGCTGGCCGCGTTGCGCGGAGATTGGATGTATTTTTATACGAGCTTGCCGGCGGGCGGAAAAGGCTTGGCCGGCGTCAGCGTCAACACCGGCCAAACCGAGCGCAGCGTCAGAATTGAAGAACTGGATCGACGCTTCGCGATTGATGAAAGCGCCCGCTTGCTTTTCACCGCGCGCGGCAAGCGACTGCTGGCCTATGACGTGCGTTAATCATTTGGTACGAGCCTGTCACCAGACACACTCACGACTTGGGTTAGCCTTAAAGCGTATTGAGGAATGATCCCCGAAGGGGATCAAGTCAAGAGCCGTGGGAGAGCGCCCACGGGCACCTACGACGATCTTGTGACCCTGAAAGGGTCACATTCTGAATGCGACCCTTTCAGGGTCGGAGTCTTGTTTTGATGGTGACCGGTGGCGTGGCCACCGGCTATTAACTGTTGCCCTTTCAGGGCAG
>JBBJMB010000241.1:0-5837 GCA_037719755.1 Pyrinomonadaceae bacterium | reverse complement strand
TCCGTTACGTCGCGCACGGGAAGGTCAAACTGCTTGAGCGCGAAGCCGCACGCTCGGTTAAGCAAAATCAATCGCCCGCCCGCGGTCACAAACTCACGCAACTCCCGCACGCCTGCGTCGCCGATGCCGCCGACATACTCCGCAGGCATTGCGCCCGCCGCGTACCCTTCCAGGATTGATTTCGGAGATTGGTCGGGGATGACGATGGCATCGTATCGAGCGCGCAAATTCCCGGCGCGAATCTCCGCGTCACGCAGCGAAGTGTAATTCATGCCCCGTTGCTCGAACACCCAGCGCGTCCAACCTTCGTCCATCGCCGGAACGTGCGAGCGGTAAAGCGCCACCCGCTTTTGCGGCACCGGCGCTGAAGCTCCCAGCGCGGAGGGCGCGGGCGGCTGACGAACCGTGCGCACCGGCGCGTAGAGCGGCGCGACTTGGACTCCAAAGAGCAGCGGAA
This sequence comes from Pyrinomonadaceae bacterium, assembly GCA_037719755.1. Classification (GTDB taxonomy): domain Bacteria; phylum Acidobacteriota; class Blastocatellia; order Pyrinomonadales; family Pyrinomonadaceae; genus JBBJMB01. The sequence goes on along the minus strand of JBBJMB010000241.1, from coordinate 5,380 downwards.
GCGTGTGAGCGGTCACATCATAGGGCGGCAGAGGCTCGCCCGACGCGCTTCTGAGGTTCGGGTATTGTTGTTTCTCCAACAGCGCTTTGGCGAATGCGCCGTATGGCTGCGCGATGCGCACAATACTTGGCGGCACCCGCCGGTCGGCGTTGTTTCGCGCGCCGCGCCCGGAAGCTTCCGCCGCGTGCTCAATCTCAACGCCGCCTCGCTCCAACACCTGCTCCAGCTCGAAGCTTCCCCCGCCGGGCGTGATTTTGAAGCCGAAAAGCTCGCCGGCGCGGCGCGGTCTGACCGCTTCGCGGCCGATCTCATAAAATCTGGTCAGCCAGAGCTCGCGGTGACGGGCGGCGTGATCGAGCAGGTGAAAAGCTGCGGTCGTCATGTAATTTGTGATGTCGCGCAAGCGCCATTCGCCGCCGGGCCAGATTTCCGGAAATGCCGCCGAGGTCTCGCGCGGATCGTAGCCCGCGTCGGACTTCAAATCTTCAAAGCGCACATTGAAGGGGCTGGCGATGCGGGCCGATGCGGTCTCGGAGAGAATGCGCACGCCGCCGTGGTAGTGAGAGTAAGCGCGGGCCGGCGTCCACGCGTCATAAGATGAATCGGTGGTGATGCCTTTGAAATTGGCGGCGCGCATACGCCGCGCGATGTATCCGCCAAGCTCCGTGTAGGCTTCCACGAGCTGCGCCGGAACATTCGGCTCAATTGGCGGCATGTAGGGCGGAACAAAAAGGCGCGCGCCGAACTGGCCCTGCTGGTGAATGTCGTGAACGATGTGCGGGTGCCAAACGTTGTGGATCCGATCGACCGTGAGGCGCGTTTCGCGCTGCGTAAAGGCGTACCAATCGCGGTTGTTATCGTGCCCTATGTATTTGTGATACAGCTCGGGCGGGCTGGTGCCCTCAAAGGGCGTACCCAAAGTGCGATCATACCAGCGCTTCACGATATCCACGCCGTCCGGGTTGAGCGACGGCACCAGCAGCACAATGCAGTTTTCCAAAATGCTTTGCACCTCCGCATCCGCCGACGACGCGAGGCGATGCGCGATGAGCGTGCTCGACAGGTAAGAGCCGACTTCCGTGGAGTGTATGCCGCAGGTAATGAGCACCACGGTTTTTCCGCGCGCGATCAAAGCTTTGGCCGGCGCGTCAGGATGCGGGCCAAGTCGGCGCGGGTCGGCGAGCTGCGCTTGAATGTCTTTTAATTCTTTGAGCGCGCCAAATTTGCCGGCGCGCTGATCATCGCCATCACAAACGGCGCGCCCATAGTTGTGCGCCCGGTTCCTCAAAGCGCACGCGGTCGCTGGCGCGGTCGAGCGCGCGAAAATAATCAATTATTTGCTGCCAGCTCGCCAGCTTGCGATCCGCGCCCGGGCGAAAGCCGAGCACGCTTTCGGGCGCGGGCACCGAGCGGCGCCGCTTGTTTTGGCAATTGAAGCTTACGAGGAAAAGCAGAGGCGGGCAGCAGACACGCGAACAAAATCAAGGCGAGTGTGAGCAGGCGCGTGCGCATCTCAGGTCTCAGGCTCAATGGTGTTGGTTTATTACGTCAAGCACGGTGAAAATAAAAGAGCGGCGAGTGTAGCACACGGCTGCTGTTGCCAACTATGTGTGGTTGAAAAGGCCGGAAACTTGCGCTTGCTTCTCGGCAATCAGGCGTGTACAGTAGCGCTTGTTACAACCTTTATAACTTTCCCTTTTCCCAGCACCCAAACTGATCCGACGGAGGTCTCGCAGCTATGTCGAGCGGAACCATAGATCACGTTAAAAATGAGTATCCTGACGTCGTCGGCGCCAAGCCCGATAATCCGTATCTTGCCGCCTTCCGCCCTTACATTGCTGCTGAGACGATTTTGCCTGAGTTAACGCTCCGCGCTGTAATTGTTGGCACGCTGCTTGGCATGGTCTTCGGCGCGTCGTCGCTTTATTTGGTGCTCAAAGTAGGTCTGACCGTGAGCGCCTCCATCCCGGTGGCCGTGATCTCGATCACGCTCTTTCGCGTGCTTTCAAAGTTCGGCGCGAAAAACGCCACAATTCTTGAGAATAATATCGTCCAAACGGCTGGCTCCGCCGGCGAATCAATCGCCTTTGGCGTCGGCGTCACGATGCCCGCGATTATGATTCTCGGATTCGACTTGGAGATTGCGCGCGTGATGCTCGTCTCGGTGCTCGGCGGATTGCTCGGCATCTTAATGATGATCCCTTTGCGGCGCGCACTGATTGTGCAGCAGCACGGTTTGTTGAAGTATCCGGAAGGCACCGCGTGCGCTGAAGTGCTGAAGGCGGGCGCATCCGAAGAATCACGCGCCGTCGCCTCAGACGCCGCGCGTGCGGAATGGACGAGCGCGCGTGCGTCGGACGACGCAGCAGCGGGCGCCGGCGCGAAAACCATCTTTGCCGGTTTCGGCATCGGGTTCCTTTACCAAGCAGCGATGGTCGCCTTGAAGGGGTGGAAAGACACACCGCAAAAGGTCTTTGGCGCGCCCTTCAAAGCGGGATCGATTTCGGCTGAGATTTCGCCCGCGCTGCTGGGCGTCGGGTACATTATCGGCCCGCGCATCGCCTCAATCATGTGCGCCGGCGGCGTGCTGGCTTATCTGGTCCTTGTCCCCGCCATCAAGTTCTTCGGCGAAGGTATGACCGGCCCGTTGGCGCCGGGCACGGTGCCAATTAGCGACATGGGACCGGGCGACATCCGCGGCGCTTACGTGCTTTACATCGGCGCCGGCGCGGTCGCCGCCGGCGGCATTATTAGTCTTTTCCGCTCGCTGCCAACTATTTGGCACGGTCTTAAAGAGGGCTTGCGCGATTTGCGGGGCGGACAAAACGCCGTCGGATCATCGGTTCCGCGTACGGATCAAGATCTTCCGATGAAATTCGTGATCGCGGGAATCATCACGCTTGTGGTGATCATTATGGCAGCTCGCACGCTGCACATGAATGTCCTCGGCGCGCTGATGATCATCGCCTTCGGATTTCTTTTTGTGACGGTATCTTCGCGGTTGACCGGTGAGATTGGGTCTTCATCGAACCCCATCTCAGGTATGACGGTCGCAACGCTTCTCTTGACCTGCCTGATCTTCCTCATCTTAGGCTGGAACGGCCCGGCCTACTTTGTGACCGCGCTTTCAGTCGGCGCGATTGTCTGCATCGCCTCCTCGAACGGCGGAACAACTTCACAGGATTTGAAGACCGGCTTTTTAGTAGGCGCGACGCCCCGTCTACAACAGATTGCGATTCTCATTGGGGCGCTCGCGTCGGCGCTGGTGCTTGGCCCCATTCTGCTGAGCTTAAATGATGCGGCCACCGTTTACGTCCCGCGCACGGTCTTGCAGCCTGTCACGGAGGCCAACAACGTCGTAGATTCCTCTCAAGCTTCAACTCTTCTACCCTACGCGGGCGACGTGCAGCCGAACACTCCGGGTAATTACCGCGTGTTAAATTACGGCGGAGCAGCTGATCAGGGTGCGCCCATCAAGGATCTTCAAGCGGGTGACTACTTGGTGAACGAGAGCGGCCGCATAATTTATAAAGTGCAGCAAAGTTTTCCGCCGGACTTGCGTGTGCCCCCGTCCGCGCAGCTCACTCGGACTGAGCGGGTCGAAGGCCCCCAAGCCGGCGCAGATACTAATGAGTACCGTGTATGGCACAAGGCAGACGCCGTTGGCGGGCCGGCCGGCAAGTATCTGGTTGACGACCAAGGCGTGCCAGTTTACTTGGTTGACCCGGGCATCAACGGAATTTACAAAACGAGGCCGGACGGCTCGACCGTCACGAAGTTTGATGCGCCCAAGGCCACGCTTATGTCTTACATCATCAAGGGAGTGCTCGACCGTCAACTCCCGTGGGGATTGGTGCTGCTTGGCGTGATGATCGCCGTCGTGTTGGAAATGTCGGGCATCCCGTCGCTGGCTTTCGCGGTCGGCGTTTATCTTCCTCTTTCATCGTCGAGCCCGATCTTTATCGGCGGTCTGGTGCGGTGGTTGGTTGACAGCAGTCTGCGGAAGAGATTGGCGCACCGAAATCTAAGCGAGGATCAATTAGTTGCCGAGGGCGATAAGAGTCCGGGCGTGCTGATGGCTTCGGGCTACATAGCGGGCGGCGCAATTGCGGGCATCTTGATTGCGTTTATGGCCGGCGTGCTGACCGACTACAACAACACCATAGAGGAATGGTCAAAAGAGCATAATCCGTTCTTCTCCGGGCCTTCGGCGGACGTGCTTTCTTTGATTCCGTTCATACTGCTCACACTTCTACTTTACTTCGTTGGTCGCGAATGGCTTTTGGCCGCAAAGCCAAGCCGGCGAACACTAAGGTAAGAAAAGGCAAATAATGCAAGGCCTTTGACACTGTTTCCCGTCACCTTGATCGTCTATAATGCGGCACGCTCGCCAAAACACCGGCGGGCGTGCCGCATTCTTCATCAGGCCGCAAGGTGCAAGTGTGAAATGTTTAAAATCAATTATTTGAAGATTATAGCCGCCGGTTTTCTCGTTACTCTCATCATCGGTTTACAGCACGATCCCGTTTTTGCTTGCAGAAAGGCGATGGCGCCGCACCAACGCGCACGCCGGCCGAGACGGTGCAGCAATTTTATCGCTGGCTGCATGAGAAAAAGTTTCGCGACGCCTTTGCGATGTCGATTTATAAGGCGGCCGTTGATCCGCTCAACGAAAGCGAATTGGCCGAGCTGAGCGTCGACTTTGAAAAGATCGCGGCGGCCATTCCGGCGAATTTCCAGGTGAGCGGCGAACAGATTAGCGGAGACACGGCCACGGTTTTCGTGAAGATCGGTCAAAACGCGGAGTCGCCGCTTGAGCCCGTGCGTCACCGATGCGCGCCTCGGGCGGATGGATCATCGGCGACAAAGATAATCAAGCGGTAGTTAAAAGAGCGGTAAAGAGTTTTTCTTTAGCGCGCATCAGACGCACCACGTTGAGGTGGAAGATATGATGCTGCGCCTTTTCGCCGTGCAGAATGCTTATCAACTTCAGCACCAAGGCGAATACGCCGATTTGCCTAAACTAATTGAGCTCGGCTACCTGCCGAAGGACTTGGAGGGCACTGAGACGACCGGCTACCGGTTTCAGCTCGCGCTCGCTGAAGATAAAAAGAGCTACACTGTCTCGGCCGCGCCGGCCAGCTACAATCGCAGCGGAAAACTTTCCTACTTTATGAACCAGACCGGCGTCGCCAAAAGCAAGGACGTGAAGGGCAAGCCTTACGTTCCCTGAAAAACTCTTCCGAGCGCTCGTTTTTAAGCTCAAGTTAAATCTTGCGTCAGCCGATACGTACCGACGGAGCGCATCAGCCCTCAAAGGCTTTGTTTGGTAACTGTTCAGACTGAAGAAATTTGTAGCTAAAAAGCCAGATTCGGGTGA
>JBBJMB010000029.1:0-19018 GCA_037719755.1 Pyrinomonadaceae bacterium | reverse complement strand
CGGCACAAGCAACCGCACCCCGCCTGCGATCTGTCGCTCCACCAGCGCGCGAAAACGCTCCGCATCAACTGCCCCGCTCGACGCAAACGGCGTCACCAACGCCGTCGCACAACCACGCAACCAATCAACCTGCATCGTCATGTGCACCTCCAAAAAGTGACAAGTGACGAGTGACAAGTGACAAGTAAAAGCAGGTTCTTTCTTGTCACTTGTCACTTGTCACTTGTCACTCCTAAAGTCACTTGTCACTTTCAGGAGACCTTATGAGTACAGAAGTGGTGATGCCGCAGATGGGTGAGTCCATTGCGGAGGGTACGATTACGAAGTGGTTGAAAAAGATTGGCGAGCGCGTAGAGCGTGATGAGCCGCTGTTTGAGATTTCGACCGACAAGGTTGACGCTGAGATACCGTCGCCGTCCGCCGGCACGCTCACCGAGATCAAGGCTCAGGAAGGTGAAACGGTTGCGGTCAATTCGGTTGTCGCGACGATTGATGGAGCCGCAGCAACAGACAGCGCGGCGCCGCAAATAGAAACGGCGCCGATCGCGGAAACGGCTCCGGTCGCCGCTGCGCCTGCTACTTTCTCGCCCGCCGTCGCTGCGCCACGATCCGCACCCGAGCCTGCAACGCAAACGCAGCCTGTGGCGAGCGCGCCCGAGGTGCAAAGGCCGAGCAGTCAATCAGCGCCCGTCAACGGCGGTGAGCAGACGGCGGAGGAAATGCGTCGCACGCGTTCCAGCCCGCTTGTGCGCAAAATTGCGAGCGAGCACGGCATAAACATCTCACAGCTCGAAGGAACGGGCACCAGCGGCCGGGTCACGAAAAACGATATCCTCAGCTACATTGAGTCCGGCGCAACGCCAGAAAGCGCGGCCGCTACGGCACCGGCAACTTCAATTTCAGCGCCCGCTCTTTCCACAGTTGCGGCGCCCGCCGCGATGCCAATCGTGCAAAGTCAGGCGCTTGCGCCAGCCGCAGGCGACCGCGTTGAAACGATGAGCGTGATCCGGCGTAAAATCGCCGAGCATATGACGCTTTCGCGGCGCACCTCCGCGCACGTGACCACCGTTTATGAAATCGACATGACGCGTGTCGCGCGGCTGCGCGAGGAGCAAAAGGGCGCATTCCTTGAGCGTCACGGCACGAAGCTCACCTTTATGCCCTTTATTTTTCAAGCGGTGACAAGCGCCATCAGAAAGTTCCCCGTCTTTAACGCGCAGCTCGGCGGCGACCAAATCATTTACAAGCGTGACATCAATCTTGGCATGGCCGTGTCGCTTGATTGGGGCTTGATTGTGCCCGTCATTAAGCGCGCCGATGAGCTCTCGATTGCGGGACTGGCGCGCGCCGCCAATGATCTGGCGGAACGCGCCCGCAGCAAGCAACTCAAGCCGGACGAAGTTTCGGGCGGAACTTTCACCATCACCAATCCGGGCGTGTTCGGTGGCCTCTTCGGAACGCCGATTATTAACCAACCGCAAGTGGCTATTCTCGGCATCGGAGTTGTCGAAAAGCGCCCGCTGGTGATGACTAGCCCCGAGGGTGAAGACTACTTGGCGATTCGCTCGATGGCGTACTTTGCCTTAAGCTTTGACCATCGTTTGATTGATGGTTCTGACGCCGAAAAGTTTTTGGCTTATGTCAAAAGCGTGCTTGAGGCCGGGCAATTCGCTGTTTAGACAAGAGCGAAAGACCTAAAGTGTGTTGGCCTTTTTCTTTCCGCATTGCGATCAGTTAGCGATTCGGTAACAAAAGCAGTACATCTGGCTAAACAGTTGATTTTATTGGGTAACGATCAGTAATAATATTTATCATGGCCGAAGCGTAAAAAAGAGTAAAGTTTGCATCGGATACGACGGCAGGAGGCATCAAAGGGGCCGGCAAAGGTGGTTTAAGCCTTCGAGAATTGAGTTGGTCAGCAATAGCAAAACCGCGTTTAGCCAAGCTTTCAACTTTTACTTTTGCTTTAAGCATCAGATGTTTTAAAGAGGAGAGATGTAGACATGAGTCGGAATATGTTTAGGGCGTCGCGAGTTTCCGCACTGGCTTTCGGCTTCGCACTTAGTTGGCGCCGCTTGCCGTAGCTCAGACCAATCCAACCAATACCAGCACCGCACAATCCGAGAGCGCCGCGCAAACGTCGGGCACGACGCGCACTGTGTCGGTCGGACAAAAATGAAAATCAAGGGCGTGATTGTGCGCCGCGATGCCGATACGTTCACCGTTCGCGACATGAACGATGCGGACACGGTTGTGCGGCTGACAAACACCACCGACGTTTCGAAAGAAAGAGCAATCCGTTTCGCCGGGCTAAGAATTACGCGACCACAAGGTTCGCGGCCTCAACGTAGAGGCTGAGGGGCTTGGCGATGAAAGCGGTCAACTTGTCGCTAACAAGGTGAAGCTTTCCACATTGATATCGCGTGGCGCGCTCAATCGAGTCGCGCGTCAATCCCGTGGAGTCGCGTGTCGGCACGGCCGAGAATCGCATCGGCCAAGTCGAGCAGAACGCTCAGCGTTTGTCGGGCCAATTGGATGAACTGGCGGCCGTCGCCAACACCGCGCGCGGCGGCGCGAAAGCCGCTCAGGAAACGGCCGACGCGGCCATCGCCGGCGTCTCGGCCACCAACGAGCGCATCGCTGCTCTTGATGATTACACGGTGCAGCAAGTAACAACCGTAAACTTCAAACTCGGCAGCTTTGTGCTTTCGCCAGAGGCCAAGGCGCAACTTGATACGATGGCTCAGCAGTTAACCTCGGCCAAGAACTTTATGGTCGAAATCACCGGCTTCGCCGACGCGACCGGCGGCGACGATCTTAATCGCCGCTTAAGCCAGCGCCGGGCCGACGCGGTGGTCCGCTACATGGCAGAGAATCACAACGTTCCGCTGCGTCGCATGATCACGCCGTTCGGTTATGGCGAGATGCAAGCCGTCGCCGATAACACCACGCGCGAAGGCCGCGCGCAGAATCGCCGCGTCGAAGTGAAGATGCTCATCAACCGCGGCTTGTCTCAACCGGCGGCGACAACGCCGGCGCAGAGCACCACGACCACCAATCAACAGTAACTTTGCCAACTGAGATCCGACGCTCGCAGGCAAATCATTTCTAAGTCCCGAGTCTCTCACCACCAGGTTTTCTTTGAGACTCGGGACTTAACCTTTTAAACTGCTTATTGTGCATATAAAAATTTTTAAAACTACTACGCCAAAGCCGTTCATCCGCGGCGTGCTTTTTATTTTGGCATCTGTTGTCGTCGTGCTGCTCTTCGCTTTTGAGCGCGACGCGAGCGGCCAAGTTGTTCCCAATTTGCCGCCGCCGCCCGTTCCCGTCGCACCCGATCCGACGCCGAGCAACGCTCCGGGCCGCACCACTGCGGATGATGAAGTAATTCGCGTCACTTCAAATTTGATTTCGGTGCCCGTGTCCGTGACCAACGTTCAGGGCGAGCCCGTGCAGGGCTTGGTGGCAAAGGATTTTCGGCTTGAAGAGGAAGGGCGTCTGCGTGAGATCGCGCAAATCGGCGACCCCGATCAAGTGCCCGTCGAGTTGGCTCTGCTGGTGGATGTTTCGGGCAGCACGCGCGGGCGCTTTACGTTTCAGCGCGAAGCGGCGACTCGTTTTTTAAAGGGCGTGCTCAGGCCAAGCGACCGGGCCACGATCTTTGCGATCGACGTGCGGCCGCGGCTCGAACAAACGCGCACGGATGCGAATCAAGCCGTCGCCAAGCTCGCGGGAATTGAGCCGACCAGGCAGCCCACAGCCTTTTACGACACGGTCGCCGAAGCGGCCCGCTATTTACAAAGAGAAACTCCCGGCCGTCACCGGCGCGTGATCGTCGCCATTTCGGATGGCGAAGACACTTACAGCCAAGAATTGCAGACCATTCAGGCGGCGCTGGCCGAAGTGCAGCGCGCCGACGCCGTTTTCTACTCGATCAATCCGAGCGGTCAGGCGTTGCGCTTAAACATCATCAGCCGTCGCGGGCAAAACGAAATGGAAACGCTTGCGGGCGGCACCGGCGGCGGAGCTTTTATCCCCGAGGCAATCGAAGATCTGGATGAGGTGTTCGGACGCATCGCGGCGGAACTCCGGTCGCAATACTTGCTCGGCTATTACACGCGAAACGACGCCAAACCGGGAGCATTCTTGCGCATCAAGGTCACCGTGCCGGAAAAACCCGAGCTACGCATCCGCGCTCGTCAAGGCTTCTACAATCCGGGTCGCTAATTACTCAAAAGTGACAGGCGACAAGTGACGGGTGACAGGAAAGCACTAGGCAGCGCGCCATTCCAACCCGCTATCACGCACTCTCGTGGCGATCGCTCCACATCGTGCGGGTGCCACGTGACACGGCGCTGGTGAATAACGTAATCGCTGATGAAAACCGCATCTTTCCTGCTTGTCCTGTCACCTGTCACTTTTGAGTAATTAGACATTTGCAAAAGTAACTCGGTCAGCACCGCCTGCTTAAGCTGGGCGGGTTTCGGCGCACCCGAAGAAACCCGCCCAGCTTAAGCAGGCAGTACTGACAACAGTTAATTCTCAGTGCATGCCGATGAGGGCGTCGGCGAGCTTAACGGCGACGCCGAGCAGCGAGCGCCCCGCTTGATCATATTGTCCGGCGGTTGCCAATTGTTCCGCGACGGCCGCGCCGTCGGCGACGCCCGCCACTTGCGGGTAAAAACGTCGCACGGCCGGCGTCTTCTCAAAATAAGCTTCAAGGTCAATTAACCCGGCGCGCACGTTTCTGACGCCGTCCCGCAAACCGCTTTTCATTTTCTCCAATTGCGGCACCTGCGAGTTTCCCAGATTCGCTTGCTTTTGCAGCTGCTCGCTGGCCTCGACCCCGTTGGAGATGCGTCCGAACAGGTAAACAAAGCGCGTCAAGTTCTTCAACTGCTCGGAAACGCGCTCGGCGCCGAGGCGCACCTCAGCGGCCTGTTGGGCCGCACTGCTCGCAGCACCGGCGGTGCCTGCCGCTCGGGCGGGCCGTTTGCCTCGGATGCTGCGTTTGCGCGTTTGCGCGAACGCGGGCGCGGCAGCAGCAACGCGAGTAGAAACAAAAGGACGATTAATTTACTTTTCAAAGCGACGAATCTCCTTCTTCTCGCCGACGCGGGAAAGAGCGCACGGCCCGAAGTTTATTTTGGATGTTGTGGCAGGAACGACAGCGCTAAAACTATTCCCGGCAACGCACGCACGTCAAGTACACAGAAAGAATGTTGCCATGTCTCTCTCTCTGCGTCTCTTTGCGTCTTTTCTTTGCGCATCTTTGCGTTTAAGTCTCACCTCAACGCAAAGATGCGCAAAAAAAGACGCAAAGAGACGCAGAGGAAGACCCTGAAAGATTGCGCGCATTTCTGCGAACCGCCTTTGCCGTTGTAATATCCGTGAAGAGATGCCCGAAAAGTTACTGCATGTGCGCCGGCTCGGGCGGATGGATTACGGCGAGGCCTTCGCCGTGCAAAAAGAAGTGGAGCGGGCCGTGAAAAGCGGCGCGCCCGACACGCTGCTGCTGGTGGAGCACCCCCATGTTTTTACCATCGGCCGCAACGCCACGCGCGCCGGCGTTTTGGCCACCACAGAGATGCTCGCCGAACGCCGCATCTCCGTGGTGGAAACAAACCGCGGCGGCAAAGTTACTTATCACGGATTCGGCCAAATAGTTGGCTATCCGGTCATTAATCTGAGTCCGCTGCGCGAAGACGTGCACCGCTATGTGCGGGACCTCGAAGAAGTGCTGATGCTCGCGCTCGGTGATTTTCAAATCAAGGGTTACGCGATCAAAGGATTAACGGGCGTCCACACCGAGCGAGGTAAAATCGCCGCCATCGGCGTGCACATCTCGCGCTGGGTCACGACTCACGGCTTTGCTTTAAACGTCAATACCGATCTCAACTTTTATAATTTGATTGTGGCCTGCGAGGGCGAGCCCGTCGCTTCGATGCATCAACTAATCGGGCGCGAGCTTGCTTTAACAATCATCGAAGATCGCCTCATCGCGCGCTTCGCCGAAGTTTTCGACATGAAAGAATCGCTCGGCGGCGAGCAGTTATAGAGCCACGGTTATGTTTTCTCTTGATCACATTCTTGAGGCGCGCGCTCGCATAGATCAATTCGTTCATCGCACGCCGGTCGTCACTTCGCGCTCGTTTGACGAAGCCTCGGGAGGGCGGCGGGTGTTCTTCAAATGTGAGAACTTGCAGCGCGCCGGTGCGTTTAAGATTCGCGGCGCGACGAACAAGATTCGCAGCTTGAGCGCCGCAGAGCTGGGGCGCGGCGTGGTCGCGTTTTCTTCGGGGAATCACGCGCAGGCCGTGGCGCTGGCGGCGCGCGAGGCGGGCGCGCGCGCAGTGATCGCGATGCCAAGCGATGCGCCGCAATCGAAGGTGGCGGCGACGCGCGGCTACGGCGCCGAAGTTGTTTTTTACGATCGGCAACGCGACGACCGCGAGCAGTTCGCGCGCGTCATTAGCGAGCGTGAGGGGCTCGTGATGGTGCCGCCTTACGACGATTATTTGATTATGGCCGGGCAGGGCACCTGCGCCCTTGAGCTTTTGGAGGAGGTGCCCGGGCTTGATTGTTTGATTACGCCGTGCGGCGGCGGCGGATTGTTCGCCGGCGCGAGCACCGCGTGTCGCTGAGGCCCGACATTCGCTGCTACGCCGTCGAAGCCGACACGGCCGATGACACGCGCCAGTTTTTCTGCGCGGCGAGCGCGTGTGCATTCCGCCGCCGCCGACCATCGCCGACGGCATGCGCAATCAATCGCCGGGCGCGCTCACGTTTCCCGTGCTGCGACGCCACGCCGCGGATGTGCTCGTCGTCACCGACGACGAAATCATAGAGCGATGCTTTTTCTGCTGGCGCGCTTAAAGCTTCTCGTCGAGCCCACCGGCGCGAGCGCGGCGGCGGCCGTGCTGTTCGGCAAAATACCGCCGGAACTCAAAAACGTGGGTGTGGTGTTGTCCGGCGGCAATGTGGACAGCAGCGTCATCGCCAATCTGTTAACACGCCCAAGCGACGCTCGCGCTCAGGCGGTGGTATAATTTCGCCAGCAATTTGTCACTGGGAGAAATAAATTAGTGAGCCGCGAGCTAACTGTGATCAGTAACAACGGAAGGGCGGTGCCTGGTCGAAAAGAGCGCTTGCCGAAGCCCGATTGGCTGAAGATTCGATTGGGCGATCCGGCCAATCAAAATCACGTTTTGAAATTGATCGAGGGGCTGAACCTGCACACCGTTTGCCAGGAAGCGCGCTGCCCCAATATCTTTGAATGCTGGTCGGATCGCACCGCCACCTTTATGCTGGGCGGCGACATCTGCACGCGCCATTGCGGTTTCTACGCGGTCGGCAAAGGGGCGCCCGTACCGCTCGACCCCGCGGAACCGCGCCACGTCGCCGAAGCCGTGCAGCACTTGAATCTGGCCCACAGCGTAATCACTTCCGTGAACCGCGACGATTTGCCGGACGGCGGAGCGGCCCACTGGGCGGCCACGATTCGCGAAGTGCGCGCTCTCAGTCCCACCTGCAAAATCGAAGTTTTGATTCCCGACTTTAACGGCGACGAGCGAGCGCTTGACACCGTGCTTGACGCGCAGCCCGATGTGCTCAATCACAACACGGAGACAATCGCGCGCCTCTACAAGCGCGTTCGTCCCGACGCCGTTTATCAACAGACGCTCACGCTGCTCAAACGCGCGGGCGAGCGCCGCGACCATGAGCGCCGCGGCATGCTCACCAAGAGCGGCATCATGGTGGGCTTGGGCGAAACTTTCGACGAGGTCGTGAATCTGATGCGCGATTTGCGCGCCGCATCCTGCGACATCATGACCATCGGACAATACCTTCAGCCGCACGCGCTGGCTGCCCGTGGAGCGCTACGTCACGCCCGAAGAGTTCGCCGCTTCGGCGAAGTGGGCATGCAGATGGGCTTCCGACACGTGGAATCGAGCCCGCTCACCCGCTCCTCATACCACGCGCGACAGCAAACAGAAGAAACCGTCGCACCGCCGCTCGAAGCCGCAGCTGTTTAAATCAAGCCTTTGCGTTTGAGTGAGACCTACCCAAAGTCAGTCAATGCAAGCGGGAGCGTTCCCTGCGGCAAGCGGGAGTGTTAGCCCACGGCAAGCGAGAGCGTTAGCCCGCGCAAGCGGGCAGCAGAGTGTGCCCCAGGCGTCAGCCTGGGGTATGCCATCCTCCACTACATCCGTGAGCCTGCGTGAGCAGGCGACAGATGCTTGCGTCCAGCGCCGCATCTGTCGCCTGCTCACGCAGGCTCAGAAATTTGCGCTTAGTCCTCAGGCTGACGCCTGGGGCTACATTCTGCCGCCCGCTTGCGCGGGCTATAGTTCCAAAAATGGCTTGCCGGGATTCGCGAGCGCCTTCTGCAGCGCTTGCGCGGGCCTATAGCGCTGTACTCGTTCAATCGCTTGTGTTAGAACTGAGGCGGCTTAACCGCAAAGACCAGACGCTCACGCCCCGTCGTAGTTGGTGCCGTAAGCTTCCCGCACGATGTTCATGATCGCTTGATTTCGTAGCGGCGCGCGCCGAAATACCAGAGCAGATAGACAAGGTGCAGTAGAGACCACGCGGCGAGGGCCCAGAGGTAGTAGCCGGCGGGCGGGAACGCTCGTCGGCATCAGGCAATAATTGCCAAGCGCGGTAAGTTGAGAGCGCGATCGCGGCCGCGCCGGTCATCCAAAAGTGAATCGTGAGAAAGCCGATAAAGGTCTGCCCGAGACGAGCGGGCACGCCGGCGAATTGAGGCCCCGCGAGCGGAAAAAGATACTCGGCCTCGATGCGGTGCGCGACGAGCACGTCGCCGCCGAGAACTTTGTTGATGCGTTGCTCGAGGCCAGTTGCGTAGACCCGGGCGAAGGTGGTGTAGGTCAAGAAGTACGCCGATTGAACGCCGACGTAAATCGTAAAGAAAGGAATGATGAACACGGTCGCGCGCAGCGTCTCCGCCGCGTTACAGCCATCGTACATCGCCAAGAGAGAAACGACGATTAATTTGTAGAACAGGTCAGAGTACTTGTAATGCATCGCGCGCATGCGCTCAAGCTGCATGTGCATGGTCTGAATGCGGCGTCCGTCATGCGGGCGTCGCTTGCGGTGACGACATCCGTTTCTCCTTCGTGTTCCAGACAAATGGGCGTGGAGTCGATTCCACGCCCGTTTCATTGCGCCGGGGCCTTTGTGCTAAGGCTGGCTCGGGTAAGTCATCGTCAGCGGATCGGGCAGCGGGATGCGGCGACCCGAGCGCCCTTGGAGATTTTCGTAAGCGAATGCTGCGGCCGGTCGGGGTTGCCTTCGAGATGTCGTCGATGTTGCTGACGATGAGCACCACCAATTGATCGGCCGGCAATATTTCAGCGACGCGCAGCACTTCGTCCGCGGTGACGCCTGCACGCGGTCGCGGTATTTGTCCCAGAAATCATGGGCCGCCGCGTACTCGTCTTGCGCGAAAGTGCCGGCGATTGGACGGCGGTCGCGAAGTAGCGCGGAAAATCTCGGCCGCGTAGCTCTTCGCTCGCGCAGTTCTTCGGCGGAGATTTTGGCGTTGCGGATGCGGCTGATCTCTTCGAGCACCATGTCTAAGGCCTGGGCCGTGCTCGCGCTCTTCGACTGAAACGAGGCGCGAAAGTCGCCCGGGTAATAAACGCCGAATGAGAAATCTGAACCGGCGCTGTAGGCGAGGCCCTCGTCGGATCTCACTTTCGACATGATGCGCGAGCTAAAGCCGCCGCCGCCGAGCACGTCGTTCATAATCGAGAGCGCGTAAATATCCGGATTGTCGCGCGTCGTGCCGCGGTGGCCGATGGTCACGCGGCCCTGATTAACGTCCGGCTTGTTGACCACATACACGCCGGCCACGGACGCGAAATCCGGCTTCGGCACTTCGGGCACCGTCTCTTTTCCGGGCTCCCAACCGCGCATCACCGCTTCCAGCTTGGCGAGCATCTCCGAGGTTTTGAAGTCGCCCGAGATGGCGAAGATAAAAGAGCCCGGCTGGTAATATTTTTTGTGGAAAGCGATCATGTCGTCGCGCGTGATCGCTTCGATGGAAGACTTGGTCGAAGGCCGCGTGGTGAAGTGGCTTGAGCCGCGCATCAGGCGATCCCATTCGCGATCCTCTATGGCGTCTGTGTTGTCGTTGCGCCGCTCCATCTGCTGCAAAATCTGACTTTTCGCCAGCGCCAATCGGTCAGCTTGAAACCCGGGCGTTTTGAGCATCTCAAACAAAAGGCCTAACCCACAGTCAATGTCTTTGGCGAGACACCGAGTTATGCCGCCTTGCGTTCCCCCTGCTGCTGGAAACTGAGCGGCGAGAAAGTCGTGCTTCCCAAATTGCTCGGCCGTTTTCCGCGGCGCCCCCTTATCTGAAGCCGGTGATTGACGCCAGACCTCTTTGCCGGCGGCCTGGGTAGCGGTGCGCACAATCGTTGAGACGTTGATGAGCGGCAGATCGTGGTCTTCGACGAGGTACGCGACGGCGCCGTTGGGCAGCACGTGTCAGGCTTGTCGCGTTGCGGCGGCGCAATCAAGCGTTTGAATTTTTAATCCGCTCGGTGACGGGGATGTCCAGCTTCGCGCTGGTGGTTTGCCGCACCAGCGCGCGGCGCGCGCATCGCGTGCCCTTGCTGGCGGGCGGGCGCGCTTAACTGCTGTTAAGAGAAGCGCTGATGTGAATCGTTCTCTGCTGCGCATTACTGCTTTCCCCTTCGCTGTTTGAGGCGATCTTCAGCGTTTTGACAGCTTTCATGAAACTTTTTGTCGGCCGGAGCGGCGCTCCCTGTTCAACTTGAGCGAGCGTCGTTTTGACTTGCTCGATTTTCATTTGGCCGAGCATCGCGCGCATCTGCCGCACCTGCGCTTTTTCCTCGTCGTCGAGACCCGTCAACAGTGGATCTTCTTTGTCCCCTGTGGCGCCCTTCTTGGTGTAATAAATGGCGACGGTGCGATTCTCCGGCGTAAAATAAGCGTTGGCGACGCGCTGCACGTCTTCGGCGGTGACGGCCTGAAATCTGGCCGGGTCGGTGTTGATCGCTTCCCAGCCCCGATTCGCGTCGCGCAGCAGCAGTTGCAGCATCAAATTAAAGTTCGACTGCAAGCGGCGAAAATCGGCGGCCGCGTTTTGGTTTTTCACCTTCTGTAGTTCCTGCTCGCTAACGGTTTCTTTCTGTAGCTTTTCGATTTCTTTGTAAATCGCCCCCTCGACTTCCTCCGGCGTGCGCCCGGGTTTGGCGACGCCGGAAAACTCAAAGAAGCCTTCATACTTGCGCCCGTCCTGGCCGGCGCCGGCGCTATTGGCGACGTTTTGCTGGAGCACCAAAGACTTATAAAGCCGGCCCGTGCGGCCGTTGAGAATGTCGGTCAGAATAGAAAGCGCGAATTCATCTTTATGGCCGTCGGCCACCGTGTGATAACGGATGTGCACCTCGGGTACGGTCTCGGCGTAAGCCACCATGCGCTTTTCGGCAAGTTGCTTCATCTCCTGCGTGCGCACCGGCTCGGGCTCGCGGGGGCCCCGTGGCAAGCGGCCGAAATATTTCTTTGCCAGCTCGATGGCTCGCGCCGGCT
Organism: Pyrinomonadaceae bacterium; assembly: GCA_037719755.1. GTDB lineage: Bacteria > Acidobacteriota > Blastocatellia > Pyrinomonadales > Pyrinomonadaceae > JBBJMB01. The sequence goes on along the minus strand of JBBJMB010000029.1, from coordinate 7,429 downwards.
CAAAATCGCCGACGAGGCAGGCCGTCAAATTGTTCGGAGCGTAGTTGACCGCAAAGTAATCGAGCGCTTCTTCGCGCGTGATGCCGTCGAGATCGCTCGGCCACCGACGACGGGCCAGCCGTAGGGCGAAGACTGCCAGAAAAGCGATTCGTAAAGTTCATCAAACTTGCCCGTCGGCGTGCTCGGTGCGCATCCGGCGCTCTTCAAAACCACGTCGCGCTCGGAGTAAAACTCGCGAAAAACCGGATTGAGCAATCTGTCAGACTCCATCCAGTACCACAGCTCCAGCTTGTTGGCGGGCACGTTGATAAAGTAAACGGTGAAGTCGTTGCTGGTGCCGGCGTTCATGCTCGAAGCGCCGGCGTTGTTGTAGATGCTGGAGAATTCATCTTTGATCATCGAATCTTTTTCGCGCTTGCTCAAGTCGTCAAAGCGCTTGAGCAGTTCCTGATGGCGCGGCGTGCGGTGCTGCGAATCTTTCGCGTCGGCGATCTCGCCGAGCCGCTGGCGCCGGACGAGCGTCAGTTCCTCGCGCCGCAAATCGGCGCGCACCGCGTCCATCTCTTTCATCAAACTCAAATTGGCTGCGATATCTTTGGTGCCAATCGTGCGCGTGCCCTTAAACATCATGTGCTCAAAAAGGTGGGAAAGGCCGGTGATGCCGGGGCGTTCGTTGACCGAGCCGACGCGCGCGATCCAGCCGACGGCCACGTTCGGATCGCCTTTGCGCGGCACCATCAAAAGGCGCAAACCGTTGTCCAAAACTGTTTCCTGCACCGGCACCTTCTGCGCCAATGCTTGCAGCTGCGCGCAGAAAACGAGAGCCAGGATGCCGACTAAACATCTCTTCATACAGTAGTACCTCAATATTTGAGCAACGAGAATTAAGATCAACGACCGTAAGTAAACCCGAGTTATGAGTTGACCCCCTCTCTCTGCGTCTTCTCTCTGTGATTCTCTGCGTTTAAGTGAGACCTACCTAAACGCAGAGAATCACAGAGAGAAGACGCAGAGAGACGCAGAGAAAGGAAAGACCAACTCATGACTGAGATTGAGTAAATCCGCGAGGCCGCGCGAGTTGGACAACTCGGCGAAACTGGCTACACTGTCCTTTTTCGCGAAAGGCATTTTCAGCGGAGCAAGCGGCTTCGATTGTCGTATTGTAACAGCCGTTTTGAGATTCACATACTTTCGGGCAAGATGCTTGATTCGCGAGCGGCGCGCCCAAAAACTACCTTCGCTTTTCGTTAACCGCATGCGACTTTTGTCCACCGCAACGCTCTGGCTGATGCTCGCTTTGGCCGCCTGCCAGCACAAAGCGCAGGTCAACCGTGACCGCGCAGAGGCGGCACCTCTTGAAAGCGCTGCGCCGGCCGCGCAGCAGCAGCAACAAGGCAGCACGCCGGCGACGCACGACCGCAACGCGCTCGCTTATTACACGTACGAAATTGTTAACACATACCCTCACGACGCGGCGCGTATACACAAGGGCTCGAATTTCACGACGGCTTTCTCTACGAAAGCACGGGCCGCAACGGCGCGTCCAGCCTGCGTAAAGTCGAACTGACGACCGGCAAAGTGCTGCAAAAGCGCGACGTTCCCGCGCAATATTTCGCCGAAGGATTAACGATCCTCAACGACCGCATTTATCAATTGACTTGGCAAACGCAAAAGGGCTTCGTTTACGATTTGCAAACATTTAAACCGTTAGATGAATTTTCCTATCAAGGCGAAGGCTGGGGTCTCACGCACGACGAAAGTTTTTTGATCTTGAGCGACGGCACCAATCGTATTCGCTTTCTGGACCCCCAGAATTTTGCTGTCAAGCGAACGATCAGCGTCTTTGATCGCGGCATGCCGCTTTCCGCGCTTAACGAGATCGAGTTCATCAAAGGCGTGATTTACGCCAACGTGTGGCAGACCGATCAAATCGTTCAGGTGGACCCGGAAACCGGCAAAATTCTCGGGTGGATCAACCTCGCGGGCCTTCTCCGGCGCGCCGGAGACCAGCCGGTGGATGCCGAAGCCGTCTTAAACGGCATCGCCTACGACGACGCCTACGACCGCCTTTTCATTACCGGCAAGCTTTGGCCGAAACTTTTTGAGATTCGCTTGAAGAGTAAGTGAACCCGTGAGATTCGCCAAGAGTGTGTTTGGGAATTGCCTCTGCCCTGAAAGGGCAACAGTTAATAGCCGGTGGCAGCGCCACCGGTCACAAGGAAAACAATGTGCTGACCCTGAAAGGGTCGCATTCAAACTGTGAGCCTTTCAGGCTCAGACGGATCATCGCATGTGGCCGTGGGCGCTCTCCCACGGCTATTGAGTTCATCCCCTTCAGGGATCATTCCTCAACAAGATTTAAATTAGCTGCCAGAGATCCAGATATCAGAGCGGCGTGAAGACTTGCTCTCCAGAAGTTCACCGCCGAGACGTGCCGCGAACCAAATCGATAATCACTTTGGCTTCCTTCAGGATGCGGAAACGGTGGCCCGAAGGCTGCTCTGTTTCTTCTGGCCCGTGTGAGTATTCGTGCTGGTGATCGTCAGTGGATGCGGCGGCGCCGTGTAAGCCGAGCAGCACGTGTACCACTTTGATAACCGAGAGCACCACTTGATCCGTTTCCTTGGTGGTGTACCACGGTCCGATGCCGACCCGAAGTTCGCCTTGTTCGGTTACCCACGCTTCCACGTTTTCCAGATCAATGGCGGCGGCGATGCGTGACTTGTCGGTGCCTTCAGGCAGATGGATTTGCACCGCCGCCCGCTCGCCTTCGACCCAGGTCGCGCGCACGCCCACCGTCTCCATCAATCCCGCATTAACGTCGGCGGCCACGGCGGCGAGCGCTTGCCGCGTCGCTTCAAGCAAGCGGCGTTGCGCCCACGGCACCATTGAGCCGGTGGGTTCGTTTGCGCCGTTTTCGCTTGCCGTTGCGCTTGGCGGCGTGCGCCAGGCCAGCAATTTCGTTCCTCTCACGGAGGGACCGCCATCAATGGCGAGCTGTCAAAAGCCTTCCCACCGCCCGCGCCAGCCTCATACTGGTGCTCCCTTTCACGTTTCTTGATGCAGCTTGCGTAGCGGCGGCCAGCTAAGTTTAGCTCTGCCTTATGCGCTACGCCAAACTTGCCATAAGGCGTCGTAGCAAATTACCGCTCCGAGGCACGCGACCACCAGCGCGCCCATCACCGGCACCACGCGCCCCACGCTGCTCAGGCGACCGGCGCTCGACGAAAAGTTTATCAAGCGCCCGGCGTAAAGAAACAGCAGCCCAACCGCAGTCAGCGTGCCCGCGAGTCCGATGCTAAAAGCCAGCACCAGCAGCAAACCGAAACCGACGCGGTGCGCGAGATCGCGGAAAGCAGCACCACTAACGCCGAAGGGCACGGCAAAAGTCCGCCGGAAATTCCAAGGGCCAGCAAACTGCGCCAAGTCACTTGAGAGTTGCCGCTTTTTGGCGGCAAGTGCGAGTGAGCGCGCCCGCCGTGCGAATGCACCAAAGATGAACGAGCGTCGAGATGAGAATGATCCTCCGCCTCGGGAATCTGAGCAACCGGCGCTTCGCTTCGCAACACTGTGCGGAGGCGGTTGACAAAAAGCGTTGATCCGATGAGCAGCACAAGCGCGCCGGAGACGAGGCTTAAGATCGGAAACAAGCGTTCGGGTAAAACAAACTGCGCAGCGAAAAGCGTAATCAAGCCGAGGGCGAAAACGCCGAGCGTGTGCGTCACTGTGACGGTTAAACCGAGAAACGCGGCGTGGCGCGGCGTACCGCGCGAGCCGACCAAATAGGCGCCCACCACCGCTTTGCCGTGACCCGGTGAAAACGCATGCAGTGCTCCGAGCGCCGCCGCCGCCAGCAGAGCCCAGAGAACAATTGCGGGCGTCAATTGAGGAACGGCGATCAGTTCGGCCAAGCGATCGCCGCGCGATACGGTGCGCACTGTTTGGCCATCGCGCGCGACAAGCGGCTTGGCTCCGGCGGGCAAAGGGCCGTTAATGAAAGACATCGCAGCGACGCGCTCATCAAGCGGCGCAGTGAGCGAATCGTCCGGGTATGCTTTGAGCTCATCGGTGACTGACGTGCCAAACGCAGTGCAGTCGTAGACCGTTATTCCCGGAGCCGTTTTCACCACCATCTCATGCCAGCCGACGCGGGCCGGGTGGTTGCGTTCTTGTAAGCGCAAGCGCCGCGCTCGATGCGCGTTGCCGGGCAATGGGGCGGCGTTGGTGAAATCGCATTCGATGCGCAAGGTGGGCAATCCGCCCGCTCCCGGCGGCAGCGTGATACTCGTCGACACCACAGCGAGCGGAACTAATACGTCGTCAATCGTTAATTGAAGTCCTGCGGCGTACTCCGTAGCGGCGCGCTCCGCATAATGATTCAACGCCGCGCTTGATGTTGATCCGGAGCTGTCCGCACCCATTTTTTGAAGCTCTTGAAAAGCGGCGATCTCCGCCATGTCAACCACAAAACGCAGGCGGACATCTCTGTGATCGACTTCGATGCGCGTAAAATGATTGACGGTAAAGTTGCCAAGCGGATGCGCCGCGACGCGCTCGTCTGCGCCGGCAGCAATGAGCAGCAAAGTGAAAAGATTTGCTGCCGCGCGGCACAGCAGACGGCGACGCGCCGGAGGGTCAACAAAAACGCGCGCGGAAGCGGAACGGGCGACGATCACGAAAGCTACCTCGCAAGGAAACCCGGCCAAAAACATCTTCCCGGACCTCCAGCTTGTGTGCCTCAAGCGTTCATGCTCGCGAGCGTTCGCTTGGCGGCTTCAACTTGCAGAACATCAAAGGCGGGATTGATTTGCAGGGCGAGCTTCAAATACTTGGCTGCGTTGCGGCGGTCGCCGAGACTGTTGTAGATCATGCCGGCGTGGTAATAAATGCGCGCGTCGCGCGTGCCGAGTCTGAGCGCTTTGTCGATCTCCCGGCGAGCCTCCGCGATTTCGCCTTTTTTAAAAAGACACCAGGCGAGCGTATCGCACGTGTAAATGTCGGAGCGCCTGGCTCGCTCGCGCCGGGCGATGGAGAGCGCTTCGTCGAGCCGCAGATCGTGGTCCGCCCAAAATTGGGCCAGTTGGCGCGAGTATATTTCACTGCCCGGCGCATTCGCGCGTTCGATGAATTCAACCAGATCGTACTGGCGCCGCGCTTCGTCAGAGCGATTCAATTTGGTGTACAAATCGCCAAGCGCGATGGCCGTCTCAGGCAAGGGGACGCGCTCCAAAGCGCGCTCGTATAAGGCGACGGCGCCGCTTATGTCTCCCGCCGCGACGCGCGCGCGCGCCTGGCCGCCAGCGCCGCATGATAATCGGGAAAGACGTAGAGCGCTCGATCAAATTCGCGCTCGGCTTCCTGTTGACGCCCGGCGTTCATCAACTCGTCGCCGAGGTGAACCAAACACCAAGCGAGGTTTTCGGGATCTCGCGGGCTCGCCGATTCGGCGGCGCGACGCATCGCTTCAATGGCTCCCGGGGTGTCGCCGTGCAACGCACGCAGATAGGAAACGCGCGCGTAAGATGCGGTGTACGGCCGCAGATCCACCATCGTCTGCGCGGCCGCGACGGCCTCCGGATAGCTGCCAAGCTCAACAAAAGCATCCGTCAAAACGCCGTAAATCTCATGATCTTGCGGCTGCAAAGCTTGCGCTTGCTGCGCAACCTGGAGCGCTTCTTTGAAGCGATGGTACGTCGTCAAAAGCGCGGCGCGAAGCTTAAGCGCATCGTAGTTGTTGGCCTCGACTTCAAAAGAGCGCTTGAGCGCCGCTTCCGCTTTGGCGTTGAAACTAAAATCGCCGCTTTCACGAGCCTTCTGCATATAGGCCGCACACAGCATATTATAGCCGCGCGACGCGGAAGGTTGACGCGCGATGATGCTCTGCGCCGCTTGAATCGGTTTGTCGGCCGGTGTGGCGCGGTTGCCCTCCGGTAATGCCGCTACTGCCGGAGAGGGATTTGCTTCGGACATGCGCGGCGTGCGATTTGAGACGGCGCGAATGCCAAGAACAAGTGCCAACACAGCCACAACAGCTCCGAGGATAACCAAGTTCTTTTGACGCATAACTCTTTCTGTTTCGATAAAAAAGTCATCGCATGTGAGGGTTCGGTTGCGGGCCGACCCTCACATGGATAGATTTTAGGAATCGATTGCGTTTTTGTGCCCTCTTTCGTCCGAACTTACGGTTGGCCTATTTCGGGCTTGTGCCTTTGCCTTCTCTGATGGTGGTGCGGCGCATAAAGTGCGGGCTATCGTAGCCGCTGCTCGGCGTTCCCAGGTACGGAAACACTGAGAGATAAGGTCGATCGTTGGAATCGACTCCGTCACTGAGTTGATTATTCGGCGCGACGTCGAAGCCGGGAACCAGCACGCCCGCGAGAACGCGCAACTCAATGTCAACCACGTCATCTCCCACGCGACGGCCGTTCGGGAAACCATCAAGCTGTCCGGCAAGAAAACCGAGCCGGTTGCGGCTGCCGAGCGGGGTCGGGGGAATCGCGACGTTCAAGCGCAACTGCTCCGAAGGCGTCGGCGCTCCGCCCGACCCGGGACCGTTGCGCGGCTGATTGGCGCCCGGAATGCCGGTCAGGAAAACGGTCACGAGGTCGTTGCGCGGCGGCGTCGGAACATTAATCGGGTAAAGCAACTCAAACAGTTGTTCAAAATTCGGGTTCCTCGCCGTATCGTTAACAAAGCTGAGGAACTGCGCGTCGCCGCTCGGCTGCGAGGCATTAAATCTGTCCTTGGCCACCAACGGGATAACCACTTCGTTGGCGAGCGGGTTGCCAAGTCGCGAAACCTGAACGAATCCTCCGGTGTTGGTGATGGTTCCGTCCGTGTTCAAAACTCTCGTTGACGGGCGGTTGGCGGTTGACCAGATGCCGATCACGGCGTTCGTCGCATTCGGGTCAGTCGGTCTGGTGTTGCCGGCGGTGAGCATGCTGATCGGCACTTGGAGAGCGATCGTGTGCACGTTAAAGCCATCGGTGTTGCCGGCGGCCGCTTGGTTCGGCAGCGGTGCCAACTGATGCAGCGAGTTGAAACCCTCGCGCAGACCGAGCAAGTCAAAGATCGAACCGAGATCGATGAAAAAGCCTTCGTCGCGTTGGCCGGCGAAGCTTCTGCCGACACCGTACGCAGTGCCAAAGCTCTGCACGCCGGTGGCGGCCAGCGCTTCGTAGTTCGGCGTTGAACGCGGACCGATGTTGGAAGGCACGACCGGTAAATTGCTATCAAGCACAACGGTTCCACCGGAACTGACCATCGTGATTGTGTAAAACTGCTGAACGTTTAAGTCCGGGTCGCCTCGCAAACTGTTGATCGGCCCGGTGTTGTACAGAAACGTGTTCGGATTAGCGATCGTAGTTTGAAAAGTGAACTGGAAACTAACGTCGGCCACCGCATCGCCATTGTTGTCAATGTTGATGTC
>JBBJMB010000001.1:0-55739 GCA_037719755.1 Pyrinomonadaceae bacterium | reverse complement strand
GCCAAAATCAAAAACCTGATTTTCATCGGCGGAGGTCTGCAAGTCGGCCTCGCGACGCTCGCCACTATGGCTGCGCTCGCCCTTTTCGGCGTGGATTGGCGCGCCGGTCTGTTCACAGGCTTTTTGGTTTCCTTAAGTTCCACCGCGATTGTGCTCAAACTGCTTGGCGAGCGCGGCGAAACGAACGCCACGCACGGCCAGGTGGGATTGGGTCTGCTGATCTTTCAAGATCTGGCGATCATCGTGATGGTGCTTTTGGTGCCGATGCTCGGCGGCAGCGGCGGCTCGGGTTGGGACATCGCTTTTGCGCTTGGCAAAGCGGTGGCCATTATCGCAGTGGTGTTGCTGTTCGCGCGTCGTTTGATGCCGAAGGTGCTGGAGATGGTGGCGCTCACGTGTTCGCCCGAGCTTTTTTTGCTGGCTGTGATTGCGATCTGCTTCGGGACGGCTTATCTGACCAGTCTCGCCGGCGTGAGTTTGTCGCTCGGCGCATTCCTCGCCGGCTTGCTGGTGAGCGAGAGTCGTTTTAGCGAGCACGCGCTCGGCGAGACCATGCCGTTACAGATACTTTTCAGCGCGACCTTTTTCGTCTCGGTCGGGATGCTGCTCAACGTCGGATTTTTGATCAGCAATCCGCTGCTCGTTGTGGCCGCCATCGCCGTGGTGCTGGTGGTGAAGCTTGTCACCACGGGGATGAGCGTCTTGGCTCTGGGTTATAAATTCCCGACGGCCGTCGCCGCAGGATTGATGCTGGCGCAGGTGGGCGAGTTTTCATTCGTGCTGGAGCGCGAAGGTCGTTTGGCGGGCCTGACGCCGGCGAATCTCGGCGAAGCCGGATCACAGGCGTTCATCTCGGCGACGGTGGTGCTGATGGTAATCACGCCGTTTCTGATGCAACTCGGCGGGCGGATCTCAAGTTCGCTCGGCCGACGCCGAACCGAGTCGGACGCCGCGCGCATGGAAGAGAGGGGCGCGCTGCCCGGCGACGTGCCCTACATGGAGGATCACGTGGTGGTCGCCGGGTACGGTGAAGCCGCCCGCCGTCTGGTGCGCGTTCTCAGCGGCTCGCGCATTCCGTACATTATCACCACGCTCAGTCCGACGGGCGCCAACGAAGCCGAGGGCGAGGGTTTGCCGGTGCTGCGCGGCGACGCGAGCAAGCAGCACACGCTCGTGCTCGCCGGCATTGAGCGCGCCAAAATGATGGTCATCGCCGACGACGATCCGGCGACCGCCGGGCGCATCACCGCCGTGGCGCGCACCATGAACCCGACGATGCGCATCGTCGTGCGCACGCGCTACATCGTCGAGACGCGGCCGCTCGAGGAAGCGGGGGCTGATCACGTCATCCTGGAAGAATTAGAATCAATCGTGCAGCTTTTCGCCGAAGTGCTGCGCGATTACCGCGTGCCGGCCGAGGAGATAGAGGCGCACGAAGAGGCCGTGCGCGGCGGAAGCTACGCGGCGCTGCTCGGCAACCCGAGCCAAGCGAGCAAGCCTGTGGTGATCTGCAATCCCGGCCAAGACTGCCTCGATTCGCGCACCGTGATGGTGCGTGCGCACGCGCCAATCGCGCAGCAGACGCTTGGCGAACTGGCACTGGAGAGCAACTACGGGTTGTCGCTCTTGCGCCTGCGGCGCAAAGGGCAAGTCATCACCGATGCGCCATCAGACTTTCAAATTCAGCCGGGCGATGAGCTGACGCTCTCGGGATCAACTCTCGCCTTTGCGCAAAGCGCTCCGCTGTTTCGCCAAGAATCGGCAAGCGACGAAAGCTCGCCAGCGGGCATTGAGCCAAGCGGCGTCGTCCGGCGCGCGAGCATTGATACCGAGCGGCGCGTCGAGCTGGGTGTCGATGCGGCGCAGACAAATTGCGGCCACCTCGGTCAGATCCGCTCGGTGCTTCCGAGCGCGCCGGGCTGCGAAGAGTGTTTGCGCACAGGCGACGCGTGGGTGCACTTGCGCATCTGCATGACGTGCGGCCACGTGGGCTGCTGCGATTCTTCAAAAAATCGACACGCCTCCAAACACTACCCGCAGACCAATCACCCGATCATCAAATCAATCGAGCCCGGCGAAAACTGGGCCTGGTGCTTCGCCGACGAACAGTATCTTGAGAAGTGACTGCGAAGAGTGACGAGTGACAAGTGACAAGTGACAAGAATGAGCAGAGACAACAATCGCCGCCGCCTCACCTCTTTTCTTTCTTGTCACTTGTCACTTGTCACTTGTCACTTGGTGATCGCTTTCTGTGCGATGGTGGGCGCCGTTGGGGCGCAAGAGCAGTCGTCGTCTCCGCTGCGCTGGGGTGCGGACCCGAGCGGCGGCGCGCCTTATGTTTACACTGATGCGGCCCAGCCGGATCGTTACATCGGCTACGAAAAGGAAATGGTCGAGGCGCTGGCCGCGGCGATGAATCGCCGCCCCGAACTGGTGCCGACCGATTGGGAGACAATTGTTTCGGCGCTACGGCGCGGCTCCTTTGACATCGTCGTCAACGGGCTCGAACCCACCGCCGACCGGGCGGAGCAGATACTTTTTAGCCAGCCTTACTACGTTTTCCAACTCCAACTCACCGTGCGTCGCACTGATGAGCGCATTCGCCAACTCAGTGATTGCCGCAACGGCGTGGTCGGCACGCTGGGCAACACGGTCGCTTCGCGCTTGTTGGAGCAAGAAGAAATTCCGTTCAAAGGATATTCAGATCCGACCGGCGCCTACCGCGATTTGGAATTGGGCCGTCTTGACGCCGTTTTGATGGACGTGCCGATGGAGATGTATTACGCGCGCGCGAACCCGCGATTAAAACCGGCGGGCGAGCCGTTTCATCGCGGCGTTTATGTGGTGGGCTTGCGACGTGGCGATGAGCCGCTCAAATCTCAGGTTGACGCCGCCATCGCTCGCATCATCAGCGATGGCACGCTTGAGCGCATCTTGCGCAAGTGGAATTTGTGGAACGCGGAGCAGGTCTCGCTGCGCGGAACGGACGCCAGCGTTGCCGAAGCTGTTTCTTACGATCTGACGGCGACGCGCTTTAACTGGACGGGAGCGCTCGTGCGTTTGAGCCGCGCCGCACTGGTCACAGTGCTGATCGCCTTCGGAGCGATGCTTTTGGCGACCTCGCTGGGCCTGCCGCTCGCGCTCGGACAATCCGGCGGGCCGCGCTGGCTGCGCGCGCTGTGCACCATTTATGTGGAATTTTTCCGCGGAACGCCGGTGTTAGTGCAACTGCTTTTTCTTTACTTCGGGTTGCCGAAGCTCGGGCTCGCGATGCCCGGCTGGCTGACGGCGCTGCTTGGCCTCGGCCTAAATTACGCAGCTTACGAATCGCAAGTGTATCGCGCCGCGCTCGAAGCGATTCCGCGCGGGCAGTGGGAGGCGGCCTATCTGCTCGGCATGAACTCGCGGTTGGCGTTTCGCCGAATCATTTTGCCGCAGGCTTTTCGCATCGCGTTGCCGCCGATGACCAACGACTTCGTGTCGCTTTTCAAAGACACGTCGGTCGCTTTCGCGATTTCCGTTTGGGAGCTCGCCACGGCCTACCGCGAACTGGCGAACGCGTCCGGAGAATTCTTACTGCTTGGCGCCGTGGTCTCAATCTTTTACCTCGCGATGAGTCTGCCGATGGCGCGCCTCGCCCGCCGCTTAGAGCTCAGACTGCAACGGCGCGTGGCGTCGCAGTTCGAGGTTGCGGAGGCGCAAGCGTGATTAAAGTTGAGCATCTGAGCAAGCGCTCCGGCTCCGCGCAGATCTTAAAGGCCGTAAGCTTTGAGGTGGCGCCCGGTCTATCTTAGGCGTCATCGGAGCTTCCGGCAGCGGCAAAACCACTTTGCTCCGCTGCTTAAACGGATTGGAAAAAATAGACGCCGGTTCAATCGAGTGCGACGGCGTGCGCCTTGATGCGCAGCTGAACAAAACCGAGTATCAACGGCGCGTCAAAGAGTTGCGACGACATGCGGGAACGGTCTTTCAGCATCTTTATCTGTTCCCGCATCTGACCGCTCTCGGCAATATCACCGAAGCGCCGGTGCATGTGCTCGGCACGCCGCGCCAAGACGCCGAAGCTCACGCCCACGCCTTACTCGATCTGGTTGGCCTGCGAGTAATGGCTCACCGCTACCCGGATTCGCTCTCCGGCGGCGAACAGCAGCGCGTGGCCATCGCTCGCGCGCTGGCGATGCGCCCGCGCGTGCTGCTGTTCGACGAGCCGACGAGCGCCCTTGATCCGCGCCGCGCCGCTGAGATGCGGCCGCTCTTGCGCCGCTTCGTCGCCGAAGGCCAAACGATGATCATCGTTTCACACTCGATTAATTTTCTGGACGGGCTCGCCGACTTCCTGCTTTTTGTGGATGCCGGCGAAGTCGTCGAACACGGCGTGGCTGAAAGTCTGCTGCGTGCGCCGCAGCAAGCGCGGACGCGCGACTTTTTGCAGCAGGCGGGCTAAATGGGTCAAAGCGCAGAGAACAATTCCGAACAGATGTTACGCGAGAGGCAGGTTGCAGATGACGATTCGATGAGTCCGCGCTGAGCGGACGGTAGCATCAAGCCGCGCGTGGGATTGTCAAACCGCCATCTAGCGTTTTGTCGTCCGAGAGATCGAACGGGCGCGATTGAGACGTCAGAGATGCGCCAAGACAAGACGCAAAGGGCGCGCAGAGGAAGACTTACGCATGGCCGCAGCGACGACCGCTAAACAACCATTATCGAGGCTGTGTCAACCAGCGGGCTAACTCTAATCGCGGCAGTTTACCGTCTTCGATGCGGAGCCTGTCTGTGACCGCCGCGATTTGGTAAGTTTGGCGCGCCCATTCGGTATCGAACTTTCCCCCTGTGTTGTGAATAAGCAACTGCGACGGAGGGGCCAGCGCCAGAGCCGTTCTCAAATCTCCGGCTCGCTTGATCAGCGGAATGTAAAGCGTGTGCAGAAAAGAAGCATCCTCGCGAGCATCAAACTGGAAAACATCAGCCGCCGTTTGCGCCAGCTCCGGAGCCAGAGCGCGCGCCAGCAAGCACCAGAGTCCGGCCTCTTCCAGGCCACCAAATTGAGAGGCGTCGCCTGATTCATTTCTTTCAGGTAAGCGAGCGCCGTCAGTATGTCCTGCACGCGGTTGGCGTCATCCGATCTGTTGTAGGTGGTGAAGTACGCGCTGCTCAAGTCTCGGTTCGCCTGTGCGGAGCCCGTATTAAAAGCTTCAATCGTCATCACCACGTGATTCTCTTTCAAAAGCGCCTCGACCAAATCTTTGCCCGTCGCTTGAAAGGCGGTCGCTCCTGCGGGATGCACCAGTAGGGTCGCCGCCTTCGGCTTGCCTTTTCCCTGTGGCCTCCAAATCTTGGCGGAAATTCGATCGCCTTTTTTCGCGCGCCCGATGAAAAACTCTTCCGCGGCGCCCGGCTTAAAAGAAGGGCGAGGTTCCGCGATCACCCCTTGCGGGTACTCCGCCGCGAGCGAGTGCCGCAGCGCAGGACCCATCGTTTCGCGGAAACGAAGCAAGCTCTCTTGGTCGCGCGGGCGGAGAGCTTGCAATTGCTCCTCGGAGCTCGCCTTGAGATAAGCGAACAATTGCTCTTGCGTTTGAGCTTCCGCGGGCAGCTCTTTGTTATGAAAGATTAGTAACTTGGCCAGCGGTTCGACGGTAAAGTTAAGCTCTTTCGTCGGGTTGCTTTCCGGCCGCCCGAGCAGCCAGCGATCGAACCACTCGTAAACAACTTCGCGGCTCGCCCGGTTGTAGTTGTGCGGAGCATCGACTTGCATCGCGTGCACTTTTCCTTCAGCGTCAAACAGTTTGTAGATGCTTTGCATCGCCGGGTGCTCTATGCTGAGCGTGTCGCGAGTCCAATCGCCGGTGGCCGAAACCATCAGCAACGGGCGCGGCGCGATCAAGGCCGCTAGTTCCATGTTGTTTGTGTCGAGCCGCAGATGCGCGGTGTTTTCGCAAGCGCAGCCGCCCTGCATCGAATGAGAAATCATATTCACGGGGGCGGCCACTTTAATGCGCGCGTCAATGGCGCTTAACAGAAAAGTTTGCGTGCCGCCTCCGAAGCCCCTGTGCATCCCAGGCGGTCCCGGTCAACGTCGGGAAGAGAGGCCAAAAAGTCTACGGCGCGGATGCCGTTCCACAGCTGCAAAGAAAGCGTTCCGAATCCCCACAAGCCAAATTCTCTTTCCGGCGACGAGACTCCCCGGCGGTTGCCGTTGCCTTGCTTGAGATGATGGTCGATGTGGCCGCCGTCGTTGTAGCCGACCATGTCATACGAAAAGGCCACCAAGCCGCGGCGCGCGAGGTTAATGCCCAAGCCTTGATCGGAGCTGAGGTCCGTGTTCTCCAGCCGCCCATAGGCCCAGTGTCCGTGCGGCACCAGCACGGCCGGAAAGGGACCGGCCTTCCTGAGCGGCCGATACAAATTCCCGGTCACATAAAAACCCGGAAGACTCTCGAAGTAAACTTTTTCAACTGAATAATCCTCGCGCTCGACTTTACCGAAGATGTGCGCGTTGAGCGTTTGTTTTTTCGGCATCGGCCACAGGCCGGCGCTCACCAAAATCTGTTGGCGCAGTGACTCGGAGCGGGCGAGCCATTCTTCTTTGCTCGCGGGCGCCGGAAACGAATAAAGCGTGTTGAGCGTTTTGACTTCGACGGCGCGCTGATCCATACGGGGAAGCTGGTTCGCTTGAGAAAATGATGAGGCGGCGAGACTCGCCGCGAGGCAAATCGCGAAAGCAAGTCTGGTCGCCGGAAAACAACTGCGCATCTTCACTCCTTTAGCAATGATGTTGTCTTAAAGGCGGATTTGACAGCCAACAGGCTGTCCAATTTCCCCTGGCTTGTCAAGGAGAATATTTGAGAGAGGCGTTATCAGAAGCCCGCGCGTCAGCAAGGGCGTTGCCGTACGCCCTCCTTCACGGTCGGGCTTCTGACCTGTCCCCCATTGTGAGCCACTATTGCTTTGTGCAAGAAATGCTTTTCTTGTTCGTTCCAGAACAGCAGGCAAAAGATTATTTGTGGAGAAGGGAAAAGGCGATGAAAAAAGTGTGGCAGCGAGCGATCAGACGCAGCTTCTTTGTTTTCATGTTGGCGGCGGTGGCTTTGATGCCCGCGGTGCGTGGCCAGGAAGAAAGGTCTGGTGATGAGGGCGAAGGGCGAACCGCCGGTTCTGAGAGGCACCGCCCTGAGCATGATAGTTTTAATGTCGAGGTGGTGGTTGAGGGCCAACCGCAGCGGGAATACAGCGCGCGGGGAAAACGCTACATCGAGGCGGTCGCGGGAGCCGAGTATGCGCTGAGAGTGACGAACCCGCTGCCGGTGCGCGTCGCTGTGGCGCTGTCCGTGGACGGCATGAATACGGTGGATGCGCGGCGAACCACAAGCTGGGACGCGAGCAAGTGGGTGATCATGCCTTATCAAACCATCACCATCAGCGGTTGGCAGATGAGTTCCGCGCGCGCGCGCCGCTTTTACTTTACCAGCGAGCGAGATTCTTACGGAGCCAAGCTTGGCCAAACCTCCAATCTTGGCGTCATTCCAGTTGTCTTCTTTCGCGAGCGCGAACGAGTTATGCCCATCATGCCGCCGATGAATTCCCGCGATCGTCAAGAAAGTAGAGAAAAAAGCGATGGTGCCACGAGCAGGTCGGCCCCAAGTGCCGTCAAACAGCGAGGCGCGGTGGAATCAGATGCCACCAACAAGTCGGACGATTACGCTGCCACCGGAATCGGTCGCTCGGTGCGCCACGATGTGCGCTGGGTGGCTTTGGATTTAGAGCGGCAACCGGCGGCCCAGGTCTCAGTGCGCTACGAATACCGCCCGGAGTTAATCAGGCTCGGCGTGCTTCCGCGACGTTACCGCGTTGATCCTCTGCGCGATCGCGAGCGCGCGACGGGTTTTGAAAACCGCTCGTTTAGTCCGGAGCCGTAGGCCGTGGTGCGCGTGACGTCTGCGGCAATGGGGCGCAAATCAGAGGTGTAGAGCTGAGAGTAAGCTCTGTAATTGGCCATCACTTTGTAAACGTAATCCTTGGTCTCGGCAAAACCGACCTCGGCCGCAAAGACGCCGGGGTCCGGTTGATTGGCTCGCTTGACCCACCGCGCGACGTTGTCTTCGCCGCCGTTGTAGGACGCGGCCACGGCCTCGGGCAACCCGGGAAACATCGCTCCCAGCTCCGCGAGGTATGCGCTCGCCAGTTGAATCGAGACTTCCGGTTGATAAAGATCATCCTCTTGCAAATTTTTGAGCTTAAGCTTGGACGCATACTTGGTCGCCGCGTCGAAGGTCAATTGCATCAGACCGCGCGCGGCGGCCGGCGATTTGGCCCGCGGATTAAAGTTGCTTTCCTGCTTCATAATGGCGAGCATCAAGCGCGGATCAATTTTATGTGCCCTGGCGTGGCGCAGAATCGCTTCGCGGTACTGCACCGGATATTGATGGGAAGACGAGCGCACTTCTTGCAAAGCTTTGAGAGCGCGGCCGCGCGGCGTTGTTGTCGCCGGTGAGTTGTTAGGAAACAGCGCGAGCAGACGCCTGGTAGCTAATCCGCCGTAGTAAGCAGAGGCGCCGTCGGGAATGGCGAGATAAGCGGTCGCCGCTTCTTGTTTGCGGCCAGCTTTCTCCAAACTGTAAGCCCGCAGGTAGGCGACCTCTGAGGCATTCGTCGCGGCGCCGCGGGCGATGGCGGTTTGTTGAAGCTCGGCGCTGTCGCGGCGGCGTGCGCGAAATCTTGCGTCGCGATATCCAAACGCAGGCGAGCGAACAGAGCGTTCGTTGCCGTCGGCGTTCCCTGGAAACGTTCACGCGTGCGCTCGACCCAGACGATGGCGTTTTGGTTGTCGCCGCCTTCGCGCAGGCTGTCGATCACATTCAAGTGCGCGTCCGCGATGCGCTCGCCTTGCGGAAAGCGCTCGATATATTCGCGGTAACGTACGGCCGCCTCAAGCGGTCGATTCAAGCGAAGCAGCGTCGGCGCCACGTAATAAAAGCCGTCGCGCCCCTCTTTGCTTTGCGTTTCTCTCTTTCCTAATTGCTCAAAAACGCCGAGCGCCTCTTGATACTTTCTTTCCTGAAAGTATGAACGCCCCATCGAAAACAGGGACGCGGACACCGCGGGGTCCTGCGGGTATCGCGCGATCAATGCCTGCCAGTGGCGCCGCGCGTCATCAAAGGCGCGATTGGTGAGATACACGCTGGCGCGGCGCAGGTGTTCGGCGGGCGGTAACTGGGGAAGTTGATCGCCGGGGCCGATTCCTGATTGGTCTAGGCGCCTGACGGCGACAAGAGCGTCGTCGCTGCTGGCCGTCTGGGCGGCGTCGGCGAGAAGGGTCGGCGCGGAACCGCCGGCAATTTCCGGGCTGGAATTCGTCGCGCCGCCGCAGGAAAAAAGAGAAAATAAAAGAAGGGTCAGCGATAGAAAAGCACTCATTCTCAAATGACTCAAACAATCAGTGGAAATATGAGGGTGCGCTTCATCCGCACTTTGCGGCTGTGCGCCAAGGGATCGAAGAAAACGCGCCCTCATAGCTTTAGAGCAAGCTCTGCCCTGGCGGAGTTGCTTGCCGAAAACTGTTGCGTGTGTTCAATTCTTACGAGCAGCCCGGATGACCGCAGCCACAAGAGGTCTCGTTCGTCTCGGCGGCGGCCTCGCAATAGGCGCTGCAATAATCGCTTTCTTGCGCTTTTGTGCAGTTGCAGCCCGGATGTTTACCTGCTTTTCTTTCGTCGTCAGCCATTCGTGAACTCCTTCCTTGATGTCAACGGTTCCAGACCGAGGGTGCGAAAGCCGCGCCATTTTAGCAGGTGCATGGGCCGCCGCGACAAAAACTTTTCCCTTGCCCTCGGACGGCAACCCGAAAAATTGCGCGTGAATCAGAGTATCGGACATGAGCTATTGAGAGATAAAATGTCCGGCTTCATCAAATCAGGGCAACATGGCCTCTCCCTTCACGGCTTTAAGAAGGGTCAAAGATTTTCTATCACAAACCGGAGGAAAAGTTAGATGAGTAGCTTGAGAAGTGTGTTTGGAACGATTTTGCTCGCTTGTTGTGCTTTAACGCTTGGCGCGACGGCCGCCCAGGCGCAACCACCGTCGCGTTTGGACGACAGGCAGGTCGAGCAGATTATGCGCGGTGTCGAGAGGCGCTCTGATACTTTCCGCACCAGTTTGGACGCCGCCCTCGACCGCGGCCGCCTTGACGGCACGCGCACCGAAGATGAAATCAATGAATTGGTGAGGGAATTTACCGGCGCGACGGATAATCTGAGAGAACGCTTCGACGGCCGTCGCTCAGTGGCCGCGGACGTGGAGAACGTGCTCGGTCGCGCCGGCCGTATTGACGCTTTTATGCGCCGCAACCGCCTCACCGTGCGCACGCAAAATGATTGGACGGCCCTCAGAGTTGATCTTGATCGACTGGCCAACGCCTACAATGTTTCTTGGGGCTGGAACAGGCCGGGTTATCCGAGCGGTGGGGGCCAGCAGCAGCCTTATCGCTTAAGCGACGCTCAGGTCGAGGCTATCATAAGCCGCGTTGAAACGCGCGCCGACGCCTACCGCAAGAGCGCCGATCAGGCGCTTGATGAGAGCCGTTTGGACGGCACACGCACTGAAGACGAGCTCAACGAATTCGTGAAGGCTTTCGAAACCGCCACAGACCAATTACGCAGCCGCTTTAACGACCGCCGCTCGGTGGCCGCCGATGTGGAAAATGTCCTCGACCGCGCCGTGCAGCTCGACCGCTTTATGGGGCGCAACGCTTTGCTTGCGCGCGCCGAAAGAGATTGGTCGCTGCTTAAAAACGAATTAGATGAACTGTCCCGCGCGTATAATGTGACGCCGCGCTGGGTAAATAGAATTTACTCGCCGGACTCTCAAAACACCGGGGGGAGGCTGACCGGCACCTACCGCCTGGATGTGGCGCGCAGCGACGATGCGCGCGCGGTGGCCGAGCGCGCGACCCGAGACCTTCCGAACAATGCGCGCCAGCGCATCATGGACCTGCTGCTGCGGCGGCTCGAATCGCCCAACGCCCTCGCCATTGATCAGCGTGGCCGCTCCGTGACCATCGCTTCTTCGCGCGCCCCGCAGCTTACGTCGATGCAACGGGCGCGAGCAAGTTGAGCAATTGCCGAACGGTCGGACGGCGAGAGTGCGCGCCACGCTTCAGGGCGACGATTTGATCGTTAGTTCGGCGGGCGACCGCGCGAGCGACTTCACTGTGACGTTCACTGCGCTTGACCGCGGGCGACGATTGCAGATTACGCGCCAGTGACTCTGGACCGACTGGGCGAGCCGGTGACGATTCAAAGCTATTACGACAAAACGGCTGAAGTGGCGCAGTGGAATGTCTATGAGGGGACACCGGCTTTCCGGGAAATTCAGGTGAAACGGCTGGCGGCGAGTTCGCCATCACCGATGGCACGACGCTGGTGGCGGTGTTGGCAAACGACCTGACCACCAACAATCGCGCGACGGTGAGCGGTTTACGATGCGCGTGCGCGACCCGGCGCAGTATGACGGCGCCGTCATCGAAGGCTACATCTCCGGCCTCAAAAGCAGCGGCCGCGTGACGGGCCGTTCGCAGATGACGCTTAACTTTGAGCGCATCCGTTTGCGCAACGGCCGCACGTATAAGTTCGCCGGGTTGGTGGAAAATGTGCGCACTCCTTCGGGCGAGAACGTCAAGGTGGACAACGAAGGCGCCGTGCAACAGGGCGACAGCCAGTCTGAGCGCACCGTCGAACGCGCAGCCATCGGCTCAGCCATCGGCGCCGTGATTGGTGCGATTGCGGGCGGCGGCAAGGGCGCCGCCATCGGCGCGGTGATCGGCGGCGGAGCCGGCGCCGGTTCCGTTTACGCCCAGGGCCGCGATGAACTTGATTTGCTGAGCGGATCCGAGTTAACGATCCGCGCGAGCGCCCCACGGTAAGTCAGAACGATGAACGATGAACGATGAAGTAAACACAGAAATAAGCATATCCTGGCTTTGACTTCCGCGTTCATCGTTCATCGTTCATCGTTCTGACTTCTGACTTCCGACTTCCGACTCACTTCGCGTTGTCGGCGTTTTCGAGTGAGCGCAGCTCGCGCTCAGCTTCTTTGAGCGCCTCTTGTTGCATTCGCGCAGCGTCAAGCGCGTAAGGAGCTTGGCCGCTCGAAGCGTTTAACCGGTCGAGCGCCACTTTGATTTCGTCTTGCGTGGCGCCGCGAGCTGCGGCCGCCTCAATTGTTTGCAGCTGGGCTTCGGCTTCGGCGCGGCGGCTGCGGCTGGTGCTAAGGATTTGGCCGAGCTTCTCTCGATCAATTGTTAATTCACGTTGCAGTTCTGTCGCCCTCGGCTGTTCAAGCGATGCGCTTCGTTGCGATTGCCGCTTGACGGTCGCCAGTTCTCGCTCGGCCCGTTTAATGACGCGGCTCGCGGTGATGCGCGCGGCCAGCGTTTCGCGGTAGGCGTCGGCGAGCAGTAAATTGTGTTGCTCGATTTGTTTCAGCGCGCGGCGTTCGTTGCGCGTCATCTCGGGAGCAAAAAGCGATACCTCGTCGGCCGTAATGCCATCGGCGGCCAGGCGGTCACGCAGACGGTTTTTCTGCGCGCGACGGTAAAGAACCAAACACAGCGCGACGATGAATCCGACGAGCGATCCGGCGACGAGCGACGTGAGGGCGAGGAGCACGTAAACGCCTGCCTCATCAACGGACGTAAACGAGCGGAGCAGAAAGTAAAGCGGAGCCGGCAACGCGATCAACAAAAAGGCGACCCACGGCGCGACCTGTAAGAGCCTGTCGAGCAGTTGATCGGCGGCCGTCAGCTTACTGCTTTTACGGTAATCGCGCATGTGTTACCTTCACCCCATAATCGGCGCTTCATCGCCAACTGAATAACCCAAATCGAATGATCCTGGTAAATGATAATGGACGGGCGGTCAGGCCGGCCAGCGGTCGCGGAGAGTTTCGCGGTCGCGGAGCCTTGGGCTGTGGCGGTGGCGATCAAAGGTTGAACCGGAATGACGGCTGAGATTGAGCTTGCGAAGGAGAACTTGTTTTTGTGATGAGTTGTTTAATTAAGCGCGCCGCCTTGTGTTTCTGGATTTTGGCTTGGTTAATCTGCCCTGTGTTTGGCGTTTATGCTACTGGCGGACGCGCGCAGGAAAATCGAGGCGATGCGCGCAATAGCAGCGGTGGTCGGGTTCGCCGGGGCGGCGTCAGATCGGTGACCATCCCGGTCACCATCAATCCGCGCGGCGCGAGGTCGGAGCAAGAACTCGTCGCGGTGGATTTCACGGTCACAGAAGATAATGAAGAGCAGTCTCTTTTGTCTGTGCGCGGACAAGATACTACGCCGCTTTCACTCGCCATTCTAATTCAAGACGATTTAATCAGCCCGGTCAGCAATGAAATTCCGTTGATCGCAGATTTCATTCGCCGCCAGCCACGGGGCACGCGCGTTCTGGTCGGTTACTTGAGGGCCGGCTCGCTGCAAGTGCGGCAAAGATTTACCACCGACCTTGAGCGTGCGGCCGGATCTTTGCGCATTCCGGTGGGCAGTCCGTCCGTCTCGCCTTATAACCCATATGTCGAAATTATCGAAGCCCTGAAACGCTTCGAGTCGCTGCCGCTCGGGCGCAGAGCCATCATTGTGGTGAGCGACGGGCTGGATGTTTCGCGCGGCGTTGACAGCGCTTCGCCTTCGCAAAGTTTAGATTTGCAGCGGGCGATCAACGAAGCGCAGCGTCGCGGCGTCGCCGTGTACTCGCTTTACGCGCCCACCGTCAGCACCGCGAGCGGCGGCGTGTTGGTGAGCTACGGGCAAGGTTCATTGAACAGAATTTCGGATGAAACCGGCGGCCGGGCCTTCTTTCAAGGCACCAACGCGCCGGTCAGCTTCGATGCGTATTTCAAAGACCTTTCCATGATGCTGAAGCGTCAGATCGCCTTGACTTACCTTTCGACACATCCGAGCGGCGGATTTCACCGCATTTCTGTCACCACTCCGGGCAACGTCGAAGTGCGCTTTCCGGCAGGTTATATTAGGTGATGTTGGCGAGGATTTGTCCGTTTGTCAGCCGTCGTATTACATTGGTAAACTCACGGCGTCCGTATCGCGTCTGACACCGTCATATACATATTGTTTAAATATCGGCCGGCGGTGATTTATTGCCAAGCAGGATCGACGGCGAGCGATCAAAAGGAAGATAACTTCGCATGAAGAGCAAAACAGGGACTTGCTCGGGTCTGCGGCGGCCATCATCATCAACTCGGCTTGCGCGACCGAGCCGCAATCTGTCAGCCGTCGAGCAACCGTAACGCCGCTCACGCTTCCGCCGCGCCGCGTGCCGGAAAAGCCGCACGCCGTGGATGAGCACGCCGGGCACGGACGCTGCGGAGACGCCGGAAATCCGAGCGCCTCAAGCGCGTGCCGGCACACTACGCAAACGCGGCCAGCATCGGCGTCTTGCCGCCGACGCTGGCCCCCGATGGGTTTGCCGGGCGCGTGCGAGAAGGTTATCAGGCTGCGCAAGCGATCCCCAAAACGCTGGCTCAATTGCCGTGCTACTGTTACTGCGATCAGGGGGCCGGGCACAAAAGCTTGCACAGCTGCTTTGAAGACTCGCACGGCGCGCACTGCGGCGTCTGCGTGGATGAAGCCCTTTTCGCCTACAAGCTGGAGAAGGATCAAGGCTTCTCACCGGCGGAGATTCGCGAAATGGTGAAAAAGAGGTTCGGACGAAATAATTGCGCTCACTCGCTCACTCACGCGCCGCCGGCAGCTTGATGGTGAAGCACGCGCCGCCGCCTGTTGCGTTGGCGGCTGAGATGCTTCCGCCGTGTTCGGTGATGACGCGGTGCGCGAGGGCAAGGCCAACGCCGTGACCCGTCGACTTGGTGGTGAAAAACGGTATAAAGATGCGCTGCAAGTCTGCGTGCGGAATGCCGCGTCCCGCGTCCGCCACCTCCACTACCGCCCAAGTCTTTCCCCGCTGATCGCTTTGCTGAAAACCTCGCACTAACACAGTTCGCCGCACACAGTCCGCATCAAGAGCCTCGGCGGCGTTGCGCATCACGTTGAGCAAAGCTTGGCGGAGCATGCGGTCGTCGGCCTCGACCATCGGAAGATCGCCGCTCACGCTGAGCTTCACACCGAGCTCGCCGAGCAGCGGCCCGAGCTCCGCCGCGCAATCGTCGATCACTTCTCCGAGCGAAGTGGCGGCGAGATTAAGCGTTTGGGGGCGGGCAAAGTTTAAAAACACGGTCACCATTTCGGAGAGGCTGCGCACTTCTTGCAGCATCGCCGTGGCGATGTTTTGGCCGTCTTTGACGGGCAACGGGTTTTGCAGTAATTGAGCGTAGCCGTGAAGCGCCGCCAGTGAGTTCTTTAGCTCATGCGCCAGCCCGGCCGACATCTCGCCCAAACTCTCCAGATTTTTTTTGAGCGCCACCGCTTCGCGCAGCTCGATCACTTCGGTCAGGTCCGTGAGCAGGCAGATGGCGCCGCGCGCGTCGTGAAACTCGATCGGGGCGACCGTCGCTCCGATCCTGCGCGGCGAGGCCCAAGCCGGATGATTGACTGCAAATTCTTCGCGCCGGTAAAGGTCGCCCGACTTCAGGCAGTGTTCGACCAATTCGGCAAGGTCGGGCGCGTGGCGCAACAACTTTCTGATTGTTTGTCCTTCGCCGCCGCCGTCGCCGCCCTCCTCCTCCGCGCCGACGAGCGAGCGCGCCACGTCGTTGACCATATTGGCCAGCCCGCCGGCGCTAAACGCGATCAATCCCGAAGGCACGCTGGCCACAATGCGCTCGCTGAATTTTTCGGCCGATTCAGCTCTGGCGAAAGCCAGAGCGCGCATTCGCTCAAGCTGCTCGCCTTGCGATTGGAGTTGCCCGACCACGGTCTGGAACGTCTCCAGCACAAACTCCGTTTCATCCTTTTCGGGCGAAATCCGCTTGGCCACCGGCGCCCGCTCAGCTTCATCAACCAACTGTTGGTAAGGACGGAAAAGGCGGCGCGCCAGCAGCGCCGCCGCCGGGAGCCCGAGGGCACAGGTGATTAGCAGAAATGTCAGCAGCAACGGCTCAAGAGCCTTGTGTTGCTGTCTGGTGAGCACCAGCAGAGAAATGGTGAGGCCGTTGATGAGCAGGAAAAGCCCCAGCAAAAGCGTCATGCCCAGCCGGAATCGACTTTTGTAACGCTGCACCATAGGCGTCCCTGACTTGGCAGTACCCTTTCTGTCACTTTGCGGCTTGTCCTTGCGATCTTTGCGTTTAAGTGAGTCTGACTTAAACGCAAAGACCGAAATCCGCAAAGTGATGTCGCTATCTGAACTGCGACGTGTACCAGGCGATGATGGGTGCGCCGCAGAGCAAGCTGAACATCGCGCCTGCGCCCAAAAAAATCCCGAACGGAAGCCGCATCTGCAAATCACGCTCGCCCCGCCACAGCATCACGGAAATGCCGACCACCGATCCGGTGACGACCGCCGCGAAAATCGTCAGAACGGTTAATCGCCAGCCCAGATAAGCGCCGACCATGAACATCATTTTAACGTCGCCGAGCCCCATCGCCTCGACACCGCGCAACCGCTCCCAAGTCCAGCCGGTGAGCCACAGCGAGCCGCCGCCGACCATGGCTCCCAGCCCTGCGCCAAACAAAGAAACGGCCCACTCCGGCCACAGGGCAAGCGCGCCGGTCGCGAGCGCGCCGACGCCGTCAAGTTGTAAACCACAAAGCGGGCGCCGAGCGCAAGCACCGCGCCTTTGAGCGTAATCGCATCAGGCAAAATCATATGCTCCGCGTCGATAAAGACGAGGGCCAGTAGCGCCGAGACAAACGCCAAATCAAACGGCAGCGCCAGGGTCAGGCCGTCGCGCAAATAAACTGCACCGAAGAGAAGCGCAGTCAATGCCTCCACCGCCGGGTAGCGCGCGCGGATCACCGCGCGGCACGACCGGCATCGCCCCGCAGCACAAGGTAACTGACGATTGGAATGTTGTCGTATGGCTGATTGATTCGTCGCAAGCCGGGCAGTGGGAACTGGGCAGCACAACGGACTGCTCGCGCGGCAATCTGTAAATCACCACGTTTAAGAAACTGCCGATCAACGCGCCGCACGCGACGGCAACCGCGAGCCCCAACCATGCGAGCGCATCGCCGTCGGGCAAAGCCTGCCATTGGAGAGTCATCACAAAGAGAGTTCCTGAAGGAAAGAAAAGGTGGCCGTCCGACCGGAATGGGCTTGACGCCTTATTCGGACATACGCATGATACGGCCTACCGACCAATTTGCGGAAGACATGAAGTGCGTTTCAAGGGAGAATCAAGTTATTGAATTCGCGGCACGCGATTATCATCATGCTGACGCTTGGCGTCGCCATCGTCACGGCGCTCACGCTCACGCCTTACGTTCTGATGCACGCGAGCCCGGCGCAGGTCTTCGCGGAGCGCGACCGCGATCCTTCGCCTCCGACGCAGACCGGGAGAGAAGCCGTCAAGGCCGTCGTCGCCGCCGAGCCCGACTTGGACGCCGCCGCGTGGTACGCGGAGCGAGGCGAAGAGCCGCAACGCCACGGCGTTTTAATTGAGACCGTGAACCGCAAAAAAGTCCTCGCTTCGCTTAACCCGGACGCGGCTTACAACCCGGCCTCTTTGACCAAACTCGCGACCACGCTGGCGGCCATCAAAAAGCTCGGCGCGGATTACCGCTTTGAAACGCGCGTTTTCGCCGAGGGCGAGATTGATGCGAAAGGCACGCTGCAAGGCACGCTGCGCGTCGACGGCGCGGACCCGACTTTCGGCGACATCGCGGCAAACTTTATCGCCAAGGAATTAAAAGGGCGGGGAATCAAAAAGGTGCGCGACGAGCTGGCGGTTTCTCCGGGCTTTGCTTTAACTTCGGCGACGCCAAAGAATCGGCGGCGCGTTTAGCGAAAGCCTTGAGTCTCGCCGGAGTTAAAACAGCGGTGGCTGAAGACCTCTCGGCGGGCGAACCGCTTTTCGTCTTCAAGTCGAACAACCTCAGAGATGTGCTGCTGTACATGAACGCGCACTCTCAAAATTATGTGGCGGACGGCGTCGGCGCTCTGGTCGGAGGCCCGGAAGGCGTGCGCCGCTTTCTGATAGAGGAAGTTGGCATCTCAGCTGACCAAGTCTGGCTGGAAGCTTGCTCCGGCCTCGGACGTAACAGAATGACGCCGCGCGGCATCGTCACCGTGTTGCGAGCGCTCATGGAAGAACTCAATCGCCAAGACTTAAAGCCGGAAGACTTGATGCCAATCGCCACAGCGGATTGGGGAACGCTGCGTCACAGATTAGCGGGCACCGGTTTAGAGTACGCCGTGGTCGGAAAGACCGGCACGCTCACGACCATAGATGGGGGGATGGCCTGCCTCGCCGGTTATGTCTATACCAAAAACGAAGGCACCATTGTGTTCGCGATTTTGGATCACGGCAATAACGTCTGGAGCAACCGCCAGATGGAAGATCAGTTGCTCTCCGAAGTAATCAATCGCAGTTCCTCTCCGCAAATCATCTCCGGCCCCACGCCGCGCTCGCTGCTGCCCTCCGCGGGACTAAGCATCGCCACCGAATAAACCCCAGTTATCAGTAGGTTAGCCGCGACGCAAGGATGTTCCGCAGCGGGTTTCTGTTTTGCATCACACGCATTATTGATTTTGGACCGGGTTGTCGTTGCCGCTGCGTTGCTGGCGCCGTTGCTCCCACTGTTGACGCTCGGCTGCGACCTGCGCCTTTTGCTCTGCGGTCAGCACGTTGTACATCTCGTGCATCATGCGCGCTTGAGTTACTTCCGCTTCGACGCGGGCGGTTGCGCGCGCCTGCGCTGCCGTCCGCACGGCCGCTTCGTCAAATGCTCCATCCTTCAATAATTCGAGGTCGCCGCCGCGAGGCCCTCCGGGGCCTTCCTGCTGGCGCGCGGCTGAAAAGCTTTCGCGGTAGCGGTCGGCGATCTGTCGCATTTGTTCCTTTTGCGCATCCGTCAGATTGAGATTGCGCGCGAAGGGAACCGCAAACGGGCCTCCGCCCGGCCCGTTCATGCCGCCCCGGCGCCGCGCCTGAGGCTCTACGTTTTGAGCGCCGCTCGAGTCTTGATTTGAAGCGTGGCGTGCGAGCCCGACGATTCCCGTCAAAGCCACCGCCCCGGTCAAAACCAATCCGCTGAACATCTTCATCGAATCAACTTTTTGCATTTCGTTTTAACTCCAGGTAATAGGAAATATGGTGAACCGCACGCGGCGCTCGTGTGAATACCACGCCTCGCTAGGGGACAAGTGTACGTTCTGCGACGCGCGAGATAATAATTCCAGTTATTTTTTCAACTTTGGCACAGACCCGAGCAGCAACTCCCGAAGCTTCATCCGCGCTTTGTGAAGCTGCGATTTGGTTGTTCCGGGCGAGCAACCTAATATTTCGGCGATCTCTTCGTGTGAAAGCCCTTCCACGTCAAAAAGTACTAAAACCGCGCGGTAACCGGGCGCCAGTTTAGCGATGGCCGCCTCTAGAGTGAGGCGGTTGACGAACGCCAAATCTTCTTGTCTCTCGCCGCCCACGCGCGCGCTCCGGCATTGCGCCGTCTTCTGTGGTCTGTTCCCACCGCACGCCGCTTTTGCGCAAGTGCATCAGCGCCTGATTAACCGCCATGCGGTGCAGGTAAGTCGTCAGCGCCGACTCGCCGCGAAAGCTGGCGATCTTGCGGTACAGCTGAATGAAAACTTCTTGCGTTAAATCTTCGGCGACGGACGCGTTTTGCGCGATCCTCAAACACACAGAATACACTCTTGAATTGTGCCGGCGGTATAGCTCCTCAAAAGCTTCCACATCGCCGCGGCCGGCGCGCTGCGCAAGCGCATGGTCTGACGAGGTGAGCGGCGCATCCTCTTCGCAGACGGGCCGGGAAGTAAACCCTCCGGCCCACGGGTAGGTTTCCGTTCCAGTCATTAAATCAGTTGCCGCTCAGTTCGACTTGTTCAATCGGCCGAACGCTCGATTGGCTGCGAACCGAAAGCAGCTTCCCTCCTTATGTAATGCTTGGTCAGACGCACGAAACGGGCTCGGCGACATTAAGAATTCGTCAAGCGTTTGCAAAGATTTGTGAAGATGGAAATCTGCGTTGGTGTTAAAACGTCACGCAAAGTGTGAAGTTTGACGGCCGTTGATCTTCACACTTATTAACAAACTCTGAAGACAATAAACGCGTCTTTCGTGTGCGATAATTGAGAACATGGAACAAGTACTGGTGATCGACGACGATCGGGGGATGTGCGAATTGGTGGCGGAGTTCCTCGGCCACGAAGGGTACGCGGTCGAAGCCGTGCACAACGGCGAACAAGGCATCGTGCGGGCTTTGACCGGCGAGCATTCCCTGGTGGTGCTCGACGTGATGTTGCCCGGCATCAACGGGTTCGAGGTTTTGCGGCGCATTCGCGCCGCGTCGCGCGTGTCCGTATTGATGCTGACGGCTCGCGGCGAAGATGTCGACCGGATCATCGGCCTGGAGATTGGCGCAGACGATTACCTGCCCAAGCCATTCAATCCGCGCGAACTGGTGGCGCGCATCCGCGCCATCTTGCGGCGCGCGGCGCCCGGCGAAGCTCAGGGAAAGACTGTAGAAGACCCGCTCACCATCGGCGACGTTGAAGTGGAGTTCGGCACAAGGGTGGTGCGCCGCGCGCGCGCGGTAGTCGAGCTGACCGCCGTCGAGTATGAGATTTTAGAGCGGTTGCTGCGCGCCGCGGGCCGCATCGTCAGGCGGGAAGATTTGGTCAAAGAAGTATTGGGCCGGAGCCTTTCGCCCTTTGACCGCAGCATTGACACTCACGTCAGCAACTTGCGTAAAAAGCTCGGCCACTACGTGCAGGGTGTGGAGCGCATTAAGACTGTGCGCGGAATCGGCTACATCTACACGCATCCGAGAGAGACACAGCGGGAGGAGGAGGGCCGGGTGAACGGGGAATGAGCAGCCTCTTTCTGCGGATTTTCTTGTGGTTCTGGCTGGCGATGGCGCTCGTCAATGTGGCCTTCTTCCTTTCTTTTGTTTTAACGAGACCGGAACCTCCGAGATCACCGCCAGGGCAACGGCCGCCCGGCAGATCGCCGCTCGGCATCCACGCGCGAGTTGCGGCCGAGATCTTCGAGCGAGAAGGAGCGGCAGCGCTCACCGCTTACCTCGAACGCCTCGAAGAAGCCACAAACATTCGCGCCGATTTGTTCAACGATCGCGGGGAAAAACTTGCGGGGCGAGAACTGAGCGCGGGTGCGCAGAAACTGGTTCTTCGTGCGGCCAAGGACGGCCCGCCGGAATTCGCCACCGACGGACAGGTGCGACTCGGCGCGCAAAAAGCGATGTCGCTTGCAGGCCGCAGCTACACCATGGTTGCCGAGCTTCCGCCGCCGCCCGACGACCGACCTTATTGGTTTCTGCGCATGCAGCTTCCGCGTTTGATCGCCGCACTGTTGATCGGCGGAGTGCTCTGCTACTGGCTGGCCCGGCACCTCACGCACAACGTGATCAAACTAAGAGCGACGGCGCAGGAGTTGGCCGCGGGCAACCTCACGGCGCGCGTGAGTTCCGAAATTACCAAACGCCGCGACGAACTCGCTTACCTCGGACGCGACGTGAATCGCATGGCTGAACGCATTCAGGCCATGGTGGACGCGCAGCGACGCCTGCTCGGCGACATCTCGCACGAACTGCGCTCACCGTTGACACGACTGATTTTGGCGCTGGAAATCGCTCGATTGCGAGCGGGCGCAGAAGAAGGAGGAGGAGCAGCTGCGGCGGACGCGCATGACCGGATCGAAAGCGAGGCGGCTCAGCTCAACGAGATGATTTCCCAATTGCTCGCCCTCGCGCGCATGGAAAGCAGCGCGGAAACCGTCGCGAGGAGCGCAGTTGATCTGTCAGCCCTGGTGCGTGAGGTGGCGGATGATGCCGACTTCGAGGCGCGCAGCCGCCACCGCGCGGTCCGCATTGTTTCTTGCCAGCGGTGTACGATGATGGGGTCGGCAGATCTTCTCCGCAGCGCCGTCGAAAACGTGGTGCGCAATGCCGTGCGCTATACCGCGGAAGGAACGGAGGTGGAAATCGCGCTCGCGTGCGACAAAGACGGCGATCGCGAACACGCCTTGATCCGGGTGCGCGACCACGGGCCAGGGGTTACTGAAGAAGCTCTCGATGACATTTTCAAGCCATTCTACCGCGTGGCCGACGACCGGGATCGACAGTCCGGAGGCACCGGACTGGGGCTCGCCATCACCGCGCGGGCGGTCCGCTTGCACGGCGGAACCATCACCGCGAAAAACGATGCGCAGGGCGGATTAATCGTTGAGTTAAGGCTCCCGACCTCGGGAGCCATGTCCGACAATCTTTAGATTGTCGCTTCAGCCCCGTCAGAAATCAAGCTTCGAGACTTTGGCACGGCACGCGACAATCTAAAGATTGTCGGACACTGTGGCCGCAAAGATGTCGGCAGCAGTAGTCGCGCTTTGAGCACGGAGAACAACAACCCCTGATTGCCCGAACAAAATCCGTGGGGTTCGCTAAATAATCCTGTCCTCGTCAATTGCTGTTCCCGCCATCTCCGTTTTGTTGCTCGCGAGATTTGACTGGCACAATGCATACGTCGTAGATGCGCCAGCCGAGCCCACCGACAAGTGCGGTCGCCCGCTGCAAGCGGTCAAGCAGAAAGTGGATGCGCGCCTCGATTTTGGTTCCCGGTTGTCGCTGCAAGCATCACTTGATGGTCACGGCTCTTGTCGCCTTTCCGCCGAGACTGCTCTTTACTGTGATGCTCTGTGGATTAGCCGTCAGAGAGAACTGACCGCTATACCTGCCGCCGCTGTTGGTTAGCGTACCGATGAGTTGATTCGTTGAAGTGACGTAGCAAGTCAGCACCGCACTGGAGTTCGTGCTCGTCGCTTCGACACGCAGTTGGCGGTTGCCCGTCGAATAATCAGCGCGTTGGATAGCGACGGTATCGGTCGTGGGCGGTGGAGGAGCCGCTTGCGGATTCACAGTAAGTGGCGCTGTCCTCGTAATGCCGCCGTAAGAAGCGGAGATAGAGACAGATGTTGCGGCGGTCACCGAATTGGTCGTAATTGTGAAAGTCGCGCTTGTGGCTCCGGCAGCGACGGTGACGCTTGCGGGCACAGCGGCGATTGCTGAGTTGCTGCTCGTGAGCGCGATAATTGCTGTACTCGCCGGTGCTGCGCTCGTGAGCGTGACGGTGGCTTGCGCGGACGCGCCGCCTGTCACCGTCGTCGGATTGATCGTCAGCGTAGAGAGCGTTGGGTTTCCAGGCGGTGGTGGAAGCGAAGCGCCTTTCTTGATCTGGAAAGTGCGAACAGTTGACCATGCCCCGGCGCCCGCTCCGTTGATCGCTCTCGCGCGCCACCAGTAACTCTTCTCCGACGCGAAAGATTGTGTGGTTTGCGTTTGCCCGGAGACCGAGCGCGAAACCACCAGCGGCGTAGTAAACGCGCTTGAATCGTCAATCTGAATATCGTAGCTGCTCGCGCCGGACACGGCGTTCCATGCGAACGTGATGGCTTGACTCGGCGGAAGCTGCGCATTGTTCGCCGGAGTCGTCAAGGTCGGCGAGGCAGGCGGTGTCGGCGTGCTGACCGTAAAAGTGCGGACGGCCGACCATGCGCTCAGGTTGTGCGTCCGGTCGAGCGTCTGCACGCGCCAGTAGAATGTGCCGACGAACGATGTGCCGAAGTCGGCGCTGGCTTGCGAAACTGGAATCCACTTCTCGAACCAGCCGGAAAGGCGGGCGATGCGTGAATCGGCGAACGCCGCGTTCGGGCTGATTTGAATGTGGTAGGCCTCTACGCCCGACGCATCAGACACGTCCGACCAATCGAAGTCAATGAAAGCAGGTGCGGTAAACGTCGCCGCGTGAGCGGGCGCGACGAGCGCGGGCGCGTCAACCGTCGTGTCACCCGTCTCGTTCGGTTGCAGCGTCATCTTGGCAACGAACACATCATAGATCGTGAAATCGCTCGGCGCGCCGGTCGTTCCGTAAATCGTGTCGAGTGCGCCGGCCGTGACGGGAAAGTCCGGCGACTTGGTGCGTCCGGCGACGATGACAGTCGCGCCGCCAACGTATGCCATGTGCGACTCACCCTCGAAGGATGCGCCGCCGAGCAGAGTTGAATAAAGCAGTTGCGCGCCGTCGGCGCTGAGACGCAAGAGAATGGCGTCGGACGTTTCCGGCGTGCGGTCGAAAGCGCGTTCGGTCGTGCGCGGACTAAGTGAATTGTTTTGACCGACGACGATCAGCGCGCCAGTGTCGTCGAGCGACATCTTCCGCGCGCGAAAAACTCGGACCCGGACCGTTGAAATAGGAAGACCAGACAAGCGAACCGCCCCCCGCGATTGGAAATTGAAAGCGCGTGACGAACATATTCGTCACTTCGCCCGGCGCGGAATGCGTGCGTTCGATGACGCCCGGAGTCGTCGGGAAATCTCCCGAAAAAGTTTTGCCGACGATGACGAACGATTCAGGGTTGTTCGGATTGACGGCCAGCGCGGTCGCCTCATCCGTGTCGTTTCCACCGAGCAGCGTGGAGTATTTAAGATCTGCCGTCCCCGCGCCGTCGAGTTTCAAGCGCGAGATGTAGCTCTGACTGCCCGTTGAGCGTCCGGTCGTAGGCGCCAAGTTGTTGAAACGTCGTGCCGAGCGGAACATTGTTGCCGTTGATGTCACGCGCGAAAGAGGAGTGGTAGTGCCCGCCAGAGTTACGACACCTTGACCGTCTATCTCCAAATCAGCGACGGTATCCACTCCCTGCGCGCCGAGGTAAGTCGAATAAGTGAGCCTTGCGCCGGTCGCATCAAGGCGCGAGATGAAAGCATCCTGCATCGAAGAATAGGTCGCATCGGTGTAGGTGTTCGGCGTTGTGTCATACGCTCCCGGCATGACCGGGAAATCGAGCGACGTTGTATATCCGGCGACGATGATGGAGCCTGTGGGGTCGAAACCGACGCCCCACGCCTGATCTGTGCCCCCTGAGGCAAATGCCGGATTGATGTGCGAGCCGCCGAGGTAAGTCGAAAAGACGATACTGCTTCCGGTTTGGTTAAAGCGAGTGACGAAAGCATCATCCTGCCCGTTGTAAGTCGTGTCGTAGGCGCCGGACGTGACGGGAAAGTCGTTTGATGCCGTGCCGCCGACGATCACGGGTGCGCCCGAAGCGTCGAGCGCGAGACCCATGGGGATGTTGACGGACGATCCGCCGAAGAGCGTCGAATAGACAAGAGCGCTGCCCGTCGCGTTGATGCGCGTCAGGTAGATCGCTTGCCCGATGGCGTTCCAGCCTCCGCTCATCGCCGGGAAGTCGGCGGAAAGCGTCGAACCGATTATGATCACGTCGCCCGTGCCGTCGCGCGTCGCAATTATTCTTTCGACTCTTTCATCGCCGCCACCGCCCAGAAATGTTGACCAATCCAGACCCGGATCGACGACTAAAGGCAAGCTTGTATCGCGCCGCGCAGCGACAAAGCCGTAGCGCGATGCATCAATCTTTGTGAAGCGACATTCGACGAACTGTCGCTCGCCGTTTGGCAACACCTCCCACGTGACGGGCGGCGATTGGCGCAAAGTTCCGTTTGCCGTGTGCACCAACAACGCGCCGTCGTCGGCAACTTCAATCTTTTGAGCTCCGCTCGCGCGCACAATCGCGCTCTTGAGATTCGCGCCCGGAGCGAGCAGCAAGTCGTATTCTAATCGCCCGGCTTCTTCTTCGCGCACACGCACATCAATGCCGGGGTAAAGATTTCGATAGAGCAGGCTTGTGTAGGCGGCAACTTGAGATCGCCACTGCGCCGGGTCGTTACCGATGAAGAAGTTGTAATAATTGCTGCGCTTCTCTTCGCTGATCAACGAAGCATGCGGCGAAGCGTTTTCAAAGGTCAGCTTTAAGAGAGATTTTCGCTCTCCGATTCGTAGAGTTCGATGGCATCTCGTTCAAAGCTGGCCGACATCAACCCTCTGCGCGCCATGAACCGCGCCTTGTTGTTCCACTGTCCGCGATTCTCTACAAAATCCAGCGGCAGTTTTGGCGATGCCAACGCCTCTTTCTTCTTCGCGGTCGCTGCACCTGCAAGCGCAGCTTGCGGTGTGAACGCTGCTTGGCTGGCCGCGAAATACAGGCCCAGTGCAGCGCTACAAAGCAGCCAAATTCCTTTGGTTAAAACACGCATCAGCGACTCCTTCATCGGTGGGTAAAAGGGAAGATGCCTGATGATCAATTTCTCGTGACAATTTCGACACACATGCCTTAGTTCAGCCCAGGTCGGATTGTCCAGTGCAAAGTAGTCGCTGGAGCACAGAAGCCGCACCATCCCTGACATCGCGCTCAATTTATCGTCTGCGCCGTTACGCGTCAGGATGTGCGTCGCTGTGTGTGTGCTGATTTTGCAGTTCCCAGAGCAGCAGGTGTTTTAAAAAGGCGTGGTGTGCGGCGAAGGATGCGATCGCGAGGCCGGCGACGCCGTCGCGAAAACCGCCTTTGAGGATGAAGCTGCGCACAAAGGCCGCGGGCGCGGCGAGGCCGATGCGCAGCGGTGTGGTGCGGCGATTTTGCTCGAACATCTGACGCGCGGCGAGCGGAGCGTAGCGCTCGCCGATCATGGCATGATGATGCGCGGCGTCGCGCACGCTGTAATGCAGCAGGTCTCCGCGCAAATTCTTTGTGCGAGAACCGCTCGTCATCCGCACAGACTCATGAATGTGTGTGCCCTCCCAGCGCCCACGCGCTTTGCGGTAAAGCCGCAACTGCGCGTCCGGATACCAGCCGCCGCCGCGAATCCATTGATTCATATAAAAGGAGCGACGCGCGACCAGGTAGCCATCGGCGAGCAGGTGTTCCGCACACCGGCGCAACTCTTCAATTGAAGCGCGCAGCTCTTCGGACACGCGCTCGTCAGCGTCAAGACTAAAAATCCAATCGTGCTGCGCGGCGTCGGCGGCAAACTGCTTTTGCGCGGAAAAGCCGGGCCACGCGCGCGTAATTACGCGCGCTCCGCACTCGACGGCGATTTCGCGCGTGCGATCCGTTGATTCGGAATCCACCACCAGCAATTCGTCAGCCCACGCGGCCGATGCGCACGCCGCACGAATATTCTCTGCTTCGTTATGGGAGATAATGGTGACGGTGATCTTCAAGGCATAAGCGAATGAAGTAATGATCTGGAAATTACGAGGATAATTTCGACGGCCTCGCCACGTCAACCAAACAATACGGCGAGGGTGTGACCGGAAACAGTCGGTGGTCAGAGCATGTGCGGGAATGACGGGCGCGGGTGGCACGGTTCAGAGTTCAACCTTGAGGTTGCCGATCCCCGAACACCAACCTCAAGGTTGAACTCTGAACACGCTGGCGCGGCTCGCGTGGTGCATGGCCACACCCGCGCTCAGAAAGAAGGGGGCAGTTTCTGAGCGCCTGAGGTTTCTGAGCGCCTGAGATAGCTACCGACTGTTTCCGGTCACACTCGTACGGCGAGCGGCCGAGCTGATCGTCTGTCGCTCGCGACCGCTCGCCGTACTGCGGTGACGCTTTTGAGCTGTTACCGCCGGCTGTACTCGGAGCCGTACGTTTCCTGGTAAGTCTTGATCGCTTCGTCCTCGGACGGCAAACGCAGCGCGTCGGTGAAGCGGTTCATAAAGCTAAACGCGCAAGTTTGCAAAAGCACTTCGAGCGCGCCCGGTTCGCCAAACTCACTTTTTAACTTGTCGAAGTCCGCATCGCTTACTCCCGCAGGCTCGCGCGTCAATTTGCGCGCAAACTGCACGGCCGTTAATTCACGCGGCGTGAGCGCCGAATCGTCCTTTTTCATCGCCACCGATCGGCGATCAGCCCAGCGCAGACCCAAGACTTGGTGCAGCGTGCAGTAGCGGCAACCATTGGCCATCGACACGGCAAAGGAAACGTGCAGCTTCATTTCGCGATTGACCGTGGCGTACTCCCGCACCGCGGCGCCGTAAGCGCGCCAGGCGAGGGCAAACTCAGGCGCGCGCAGCATCGCGCGCTGCGAATTGGCCACACCGAGGCCAAGTCCGCCAACTTGCCTGGCCGGGTCTTTGGCAATCGCCGCAGTTTCGCCCGTCGCGCGGATCTCTTCGTCAGAGATCAGACCGACGCGCGCCATCGGGGATGTGAAAGCAGGAGTCGCCGCCGGCGGGCCGCCGTCCTTCAGCGCCCACGGCTCCACGGGTAAGTTGAGCGCTTCGGCCATGCGCGTAAAGTAATTAAAAAAGGCGACGGTCATCGTCAGCTCTACGATCTGCGAGTCATTGTAGGCGCCGCGAATTTTTTGAAAATCAGCGTCGCTCACTCCGTTGACGTCTCTCGTCAATGATTCGGCGTACGAGAGCGCCAGCGCGTCAATTGGAGCGGTACTCTTGTTGGCGCCGCTTGCCAGGTGCGCGAGCGCTTGGCGTCCGCGCTCGCTTGCGCGCAGCAAGCGCTGCATGTGCGCTGCGACATACGGACTGGCGTTGATTTGCGCCATGCGCAAGCCCATCGCCATTTTCAATTCCGGCGCCACACTCCCTTTGTAAAGCGCCGCGTGCAGCAATTCCGCGAACAACTTGACGGTCTTCGGCATGCTCGCCAGGGCCCGCAGGTAATTGGGAACCTCGGCGGCGGCGGCGCCGAATATTGGCGCATCGGGCCGCTAAAACAACGCGCGGTTTCGCGTTGACTCTTTGCTCGGCCCGTTCATTAAGCACCGCCACGGAAACAATTGAGGGCGCATCGTTTGCGCGTTCAGGAGGAGGCGCGCCGCGCACCACGGCGCAAGTTGGTGGATGGTGAGTGAGAGCGCGGCGCAGATTAGTAGTTTTGTTTTCATCAAAATCTTCCTTGATTGACGACGCTACTCGGCGACGCTGTAGTCGAGAATGAATCGGCCGATCTGCATCATCGCGCGCGCGCCCCCGGGCGGGGTAATCAGCAGCGAGCGAATCGGGCCGCGCTTGTTTTCGATCATCGCTTTGACCGCCCCGACCATTTTGCCATCCGCGGCTTCGTAAAACATCACGCGAATCGACTCGGAATCAAGCCGCTGATAGCCGAAGACATACTCGCCCGGCGCGAACGAAACGTCACCGATTTTGATCGGCGCCTGCGTAATGAAAAAGTGAGAGTATTTGCCTTCCGCCTCATAGCCCGCGGTGATCATCACTACGCCGGCGATGAATCGTCCTTTGCCGTCGGTGACGCCCGAAGCTGTGCGGAACTCGGTCTCGATGCGCTCTTTGCCGACCGGCGCGCGCTCCGGGATCACGCTTTTCAGTTCCTTTTCCGTGGCCGCGCGCCAATCGGCCGTGCGCTTCGCCAACGCGGGCGTCGCCGTGAGCGCGAGCGCGGTGATCAAAAAAACGAAGAATGCCTTCATATCAGGTCCTTCTAAAAAATGAAGCGGACGCCGCCCTGCAGCGTGCGCGGCTCGAACGCTTGAGTTGATTTGCCGAAGTTGGAAACCGAAAGATCCGCGTTCGGTAAAAAGAGATTGACGTTGTTAAAGGCGTTGAAGGCTTCCAGCCTAAGCTGCAATTGCTTCTCGGCCTTCACAGTAAAGCTTCTCGACAGCGCGAAGTCAAACGTCACATAGCGCGGGCCGCGATAAGTGTTGCGCCCGAGCGTGCCGTTTTGACCGGGCGCGGGTTTTGCGAAGATGCTGGCGTCGAAAAGCCCGTTCAGATAATCCGCACGACTGAATGACGAATCAACCACTCCGGCGCTCGGAGCGTTCGGCCGGTCATAAAAACCGCCGCCGACGGCGCCCCCGCCGCCATCCAGATTATAGTCGCCGCCGTCGAACCCGATGATCTGGCCGCCGGCGTCTCTTCTGATCGTGGCCGGCGCGCCGTTCCACACGGAGAACGGACGGCCCGATTGCGCCGTTACGATGGTCGACAATTGCCAATCATCCAAAAATTTGGAAATCAAATTCGCGTCGCCGCGGAAAAATTGCGGCGCCCACAGCACCGAAGCCGAAAAGCGATGAGGAATATCAAAGAGCGACCGCGCGCGCTCGCAGCGCAAGCAACTGATTTCGGCCGCTCCTTTGCCGGGCTCGGAATTGTCCTGAAATTGCCCGGTCGATGTGTCGGAAGAAGTGTCGAGCCACTTCGACCAGCGGTAATTGGTTTGGAACGAAACGCCGCTCGCAAACGAGCGTCTGAGCTCGGCCGTCATCGCTTGAAAACTTGAGGTGACGCCGTTTGTGACAAAGAGCAGCACGCCGAAATTTTTATTGATGCGGTCTTCTCTGCCGTCGAGCAAATCGCCCGTCAAGCGATTCACGTCGTCGATGCGTTCGAGGTTGATGCCCGTTGTGCCGACGTACCCGATTTCCGCCACCCAGCCTTTGGTTAATTCGCGTTGCGCGTTCAAAAACCAGCTTTCCGTGTATTGCGTTTTGATGTCCGGGTTGACCACGAATCCGGTGGTGCGAATGGCCGGCTCGCCGGGACGGCTGACGACGCCGCCCTGGGGATTAAGGCCGCGCGCGAATTCGGCGTTAAAGGGAACGGATGTCATAGAGAATGGGTGCCGATTCTATTGCCCGGCTGCACCACGCCCTGGATGGCGTCGGGCGGCAAAGCGCGTGCGCCATTAATAGACTGTCCGTGATGCGGCTGGTAGGCCATGCTGAAGCCGGCCCGAACAGACGTCGTGGCGTCGCCAATCGGATCAAAAGCCACACCCACGCGCGGCGAAAAGTTTGTCTTTTCCGGCTGATAAAGGCGCTCCACGCGCCCAATTGCTGCGTTCGCCAATTGCTCCTCAAAACTGTTGCCTGTGCCAAGGATGATCGACGAAAGACGATCGTCGCGCTCACTCGCGGTGCCGAAGTAATCGTGCCTGAGACCCAGATTTATGTTCAGGCGCGAGTTGACCCTCCAATCGTCTTGAATAAACAGGCCGCTTTCGTAGAAGGTAAAGTAACGCGGAAAATTCGTCGGTTCTCCCGTACTGGGGCTGACGGTAAGCGTTTGGCGAAACGGTCTATCAAGGGCAAAGTCCGCGATGCTGCTAAAGAGAAAGGTTCCCGCGTCGGGCTCTCCGATGGAGAGACCTTTGAAGATGCGCCGCGCCTCGACGCCGAGCCGAATCGCGTGTTTGCCGCGGTCGAGCGTGAGCGTATCTCTGAATTCGTATGTGCGCAGCCGCGTGTCCGACTTGAAAACATCTCCGAACGGAGCGGTCACGCCCGTGATGGTGATCGTGGGCACGATCGCGTCCTCGGCTCCGCGGGCCGTGCTGATGTACTGAAAAGAAAAGCGCGCGTCGTTCACGGCGCGCGCGAAAACATGATCGTAGCCCAAGTTTAAGTTGGCGAAAAGGCCGTCAAACGGCCCGCGGCTGCCGCGCAACGCGCGCCCCAAAGTCGCTTGCGCCGAACTCGTGCCGCCCTCATCTTTTTGGTACTCGGCGATCCAGCGACCCGAGATTTTGTCGGCTCCGCCGTTAAAAGTGTGATCCAAGCGAACCAGATACTGATCGAATCTGGCGTAATCATTGATCGTCACGGCGGCGCGCCCGATGGCCGGAATCACGCCCTCGGCGGTGGTTAGGTTTCTTTGGTCTACGTAGCGATTGGCGCCGCCTGAGCTGGCAAGCAGCGGTGCGGGCGCGGGGTACTGTTCGAGCAAGCGGGCGGCGACGCTTGCGGGAGCGGTGCGGAAAACATAATCGCGAAACTCCGGCGTTTCAACTTGAAACGCGTAAGCGCGGCCGAGGGCGTTGCGCGTGCCTTCGTAGGAGCCGAAGAAAAACGTTTTGTCCTTGAAAATGGGGCCGCCGATATTGCCGCCGAATTGGTTAAAGACGAGCGGCGTGCGTGCGGTGGCAAAGAAATTGCGCGCGTTGGCCGCCGCGTTGCGGTGAAACTCCCACAATCGACCGTGAAATTGATTGGTGCCCGACTTGGTTTGAATGTTGATCACCGCGCCGTTGCCGCGCCCGAACTCGCTGGAGAAATTAAGGGTTTGAACTTGCACCTCTTCGACCGAGTCTACGCTTGGCACCAGCGCCGGCTCGCCCGTGTTGTTCGGATTGGTGTTCATCGCGCCGTCGAGCACATAGTTGTTGCCGCGATAGCGATTGCCGTTCACGGTGACGACAGGGGAATTGGTGAGCTTCGTCGAATTGGCCGCGCCGGGAATAAAAGTGGCGCCGGCGCTCAATTTGGTCAGCAGAAATATGTCGCGTTGCGGAAGCGGCAAATTTGAAATGTTTTTCTGATCGAGCGCGTCAAACAATCGCGCCTCGCTGGAAACGCTGGCCGCGCCGCCGCCGGCCAAAACATCCACGGTCTCTTGCACTTCGCCTATTTCCAAACGAATCTTAAGATCCGTGGTCTGACCCGTGTTGAGCTTGAGCGAGCGATTCTCGTAAGTTTTGAAGCCGACCACGCGGACGTAAATCGTGTAAGTGCCGGGCGCCAAACCGGCGAGCAAAAAGGCGCCGTCATCGTCCGTTGTGGTGGTGCGCGTCAGACCCGTCTCTTCGTTTTTCGCGACCACGGGTGATGCGGTCACGACATTGCCGTTCGCATCCGCGACGCTGCCGCGCAAGCCGGCCGCCGTTAACTGCGAAAAAGCACAAACATAAAGGAACAAAACCAGCGCGCAGGCCGGCAAAACCCGGTGGCAGGGAAAGATCAAGCGGATCATGTAGCTTGGAACTCCAGACTCAAATCAAGCGGCGCTCGATTTGTAAAACTTCAGATGTTAATTACTGTTGGGAATGGCGGTAATCGCTTGGGAAACAAATTAAAGCCACAGCTCGTTCACAGCAACCATCTAAGGATTTACGCCGCGCTCCAACTTAGGGTGGAGTCGCCAATCGAGAAACTCATCTATACTCGCGCGCGACCTCGAGCTCAAAGCTAATCTCCCTTTGCGTTTTTTCTTTGCGCCGCTTTGCGTTTAAGTCAGTCTCACCTAAACGCAGAGAAGCGCAAAGAAAAAACGCAAAGGGAGATGAAGTTGCGAGAAAGCGCCTCGGTTTGAATTGAAGCGGTCATTCACGTTATATTGAAAGCGATTTTGTTTGGGTACGGCGTCGACACTCTTTACGCGCAAGCGGTTGACCGAAACTATAATGAGCACGAAATCTTCTACGTCTCACCTGCGGCGAATTAATTTCATTAAGTACGGCGTCGTCCTGCTATTTCTGGCGTTCGGTGCGATTGTTTTTTTAGCCGAAATTCCGGTCGCCGCCAGCAAAAAGCCCGCTCCAACCAAAAAGCAGGTAATCAGGGATGCGCCGCCTCGCGTGCAAAAGGTGGCGCTCACGGCCGCCGCTCACGGTCTCGCGACCGACGTGAAGAGTTCAAAAGATTACTCTTTGCCATTTGGCGATAATCCTTTTGCGCCGGGAAATGCGAAAACTACGACCGGCACCTTTATCGCCGCCGAGAAATTTATTCCCGCCACACGTTGCGCCCAGTGCCACACCGATTCGCACGCGCAGTGGCGTCAGTCAACGCACGCCAACGCTTTTCGCGAGCCTTTTACCAAAAACGTCAATGATTTGATTCAGCAGCGCGGTATTGAAAATACGCGCCACTGTGAATCGTGCCACAACCCGGCCGCGCTTTTCTCGGGCGCCCTCACCAAGAGCGCCAGTTTCAAGCGCCCGTTTGACGACGACGGCGTGTCTTGCATCGTCTGCCATTCGATTCAGTCGGCTGAAAACCGCGGCATCGGCGGCTACACCATTGCCGAGCCTGCGCTGCTGGTGAAAGAAGACGGCACGAGATTGCTTGACGTCGCAGACAAGCAGATTATGGACGACGTGCCGTCGCATCGCCGCGCGATGATGAGACCGCTCTTGAAGTCGGCTGAGTTTTGCGCCGCCTGCCACAAATCACAGGTGCCGCGCGAATTAAACGACTATAAATTCTTGCGCGCCTTTGCCGTTTACGATGAGTTTCAGCAATCCTCTTTCTCCAAGGAATCGCCGCACCCGTTTTACGTGCGCGACAAGGAAAGCTGCAACTCCTGCCATATGCAAAGCGTTGCCGCGCCTTTTAGCGATGTTTCGGCCAAAAAAGGAAAAATCACCGGGCACAGATGGGCGGCCGCCAATACAGCTATCCCCGCATTCTACGGCTACACGGAGCAGCTCGCCGAGGTGACCAAGTTTTTGGAAAACGACGCCCTCGGCATAGATATCTTCGCCATCCGGCGCAAGGCCACAACAGCCGAGCAGGCCGAACAAATTGTGGCGCCGCTTAACCGCAGCCAATTCAACATTCAGCCTGGCGACCAATTAATCGCCGATGTGGTCATCACCAACAAAAATATAGGCCACTCGTTTCCGCCCGAGTTGCGCGATTTCTATGAGGCTTACGTCGAATTTACGGCGCGAGACGAAGCGGGCAAAGTCGTCTATCAATCGGGTTTTATTAAGCCCGACGGTTTTCTCGATGACTCGGCGCACAATTATAAGAGTTATCTGGTCAAGTCGGACGGATCCTACAACGACAAACACGAGATTTGGCAAACACGCGTGATCGCGAGCAATAACCAGATTCCTTCGGGCCGGTCTGACATGGCCCGCTATGCGTTCACCGTGCCGCGCGACGCGCAGGGGCCGCTCAAATTGAGCGCGCGCATGCGCTACCGTCGTGTTACGCGCGTCGTTAGCGATTATGTGCTCGGCCACTCGGTTGATTTCCCCGTGGTGACGATGGCCACCACCGAGTACGAAATGAAGATCGGGGAAAACCAGCCCCTGGCGCCCGTGCCGGGCAAAGGCATGCCCGATTGGAGGCGCTGGAACAACTACGGCATCGCGCTTTTGGATTTGCGGCAATTTGCGCCCGCAGCCGAAGCGTTCGCGCGCGCGGCGGAGTTGGACGAGGCTTATCGTCCGACCGCCAAAGTGAATCGCGCGATGGCCTTGATTGAGCTTGACCGATTTGACGATGCGTTTGAGAT
This sequence comes from Pyrinomonadaceae bacterium, assembly GCA_037719755.1. Taxonomy (GTDB): domain Bacteria; phylum Acidobacteriota; class Blastocatellia; order Pyrinomonadales; family Pyrinomonadaceae; genus JBBJMB01. Next base: position 20,778 of record JBBJMB010000001.1, on the reverse strand, counting down.
TTGACGCCGTCGTCAAGGGTAATCCGCAGAACTGGCGCGGCGTTTTCCAGCGCTCGCGCATTCTCATCAGGCGCGGAAAACTCGCCGAAGCCGAGACTGATTTGCGGCGCATCGTTGAGGCTTTTCCGCGCGACCGCGTTTCCTGCAACAGCTCGGCGAATTGTCTAAAATCAAGCGCGATTACACCGCGGCGCGGGCATTTACGAGCAGATCCTTAAGATTGATCCCGAAGACACCGGCTCGTACTACAATCTGATGCTCATCTATCAAAAGCTTGGCTTAAAGGCCGAAGCTAAGAAAGCGGCCAAAATCTTCGCCGATCAAAAGGACGATCCCGGCGCTTTGAGCACCGCCAACGAGTTCTTACGCCTCCATCCCGAAATGAGCAACGAAGGCGTACCGTTCCACGTGCATAACTAAAAGAAAATTGCAGAGTGTCCGACAATCTTTAGATTGTCGCGTTCATCCCAAGCCGTGAAGCTTGATTTCTGACGGGGCTGAAGCGACAATCTTTAGATTGTCGGACATGTGCTTGGAGATCATCTGCTGACATTGAAAAGGGGAAGGCTGAAAGAGCCCTCCCCTTTTTAATTTTTAATAAGGTGATCGTTTATTTAGAAGTCAGCGTTTCGACCACCACATTGTTAAGTCGCAGTGTGGTCGAGGTCACGCGTTGCAGTTCGGCGAGCGCTTTGTTGTAGTCGGTTTGCGCCCTCAGTTCGAGCGCGCGCGACTGCGTTAATTGATTTTCGCGCTGAAAGACGAGAAACGTCGTCGAGCGCCCGACCTGGAACAGACGGCGCTCGCCGGCCAATTGCAGCTCCGCGTTTTGCCGCTGCGAGCGCGCCGAAAGCACCACGCGCCGCGCGGTCTCCACAGACTGCGCGGCGTTTCTCACTTCGACCTCAACCGTTTGCTCTTGCGCGCGTGTGTTGGCTTCCAATTGCGTTTTCTGGATGCGTGCGCCGGCCAGATTCGCTTCCGCTGTGCGGTTACGCAGCGGAATTTGAATCGTCACGCCAACGGCGATGGTGCCGGTGTCGAAGCCGAACAGATTGCGCGTCGAGCGGCCGTAGCTGCCAATCAAATTCGGCGGAATCGTATTGCCGGCCTCGGGCGTGACGCCGGGAATAAGGGCCGTCTCAAGTCCCTGCAAAGCCCGCAATTGGTTGATTTGTTGCAGCAAAAAGGCATTAGCGTTGATGGTCGGGTCGCCGATGATGATCGGCACTTGGCCGTCAATCGGTGTGACGCCGCCGCCCGGCGTGGTGACGACGCCGCCGGCGCCGATGCCGCTCGCAGCGACCGCTGTGCCGGCCAGGCCGTTCGTCGAAAGAGTTGACTGAATGTCTATCCGCGGCTTCGTTTGGTTGCCGTAGTAATTAATGTCTATATCGGTGATTTCATTTTGGAGGCGGAGGCGGCGCAATTCCTGGCGGTTGGTGCGCGCTTCGACCAGCGCGCCTTCGAGATTAACGGGCGCCGTATCGAAGGTGGGTTCATCCGTCGGCGTCACAATCGCGGACCATTCTTTCGCCAGCGGATCGCGCAGAATTAATTGTTTCAGCGTGTTCTCGGCGATAGCCACCTGCCGCGTCGCGGACAGCAAATCCGATTCGCGGCTGGCCAGCTCCGTTTGCACCTCTGCGCGCTCAAGCGGAGCGCCGCTCCGGCTGCGACGCGCGCCTCTGTTAAACGAAACTGCTGGCGCACCAGCTCTAAACCCGAACCACGGTTTTGCTGCTCACGCAGTGCGAAAACCAAATCCCAGTAAGCCGCCTGCACGCGCGCAATGGTTTCCGTCGTCAAGCGGCGAAAATCGGCATCCGATTGCTCTATGCGCTTGCGCTGCACGCGAATCTCGCGGCGCTGGCGGTCAATTGAACGGTCGCGCCAAAGCGGCTGCGTAAAGGTCACGCCAAGGCTCGAAGAGTAAATCGGGTTCAAATTGCTAAATGTAGAGGTCGTGTTCTGCCGCAAATTGTTGTAGAAAAACTGGTATTGACCGCCGCCGATCTCAAAGTTTTTGCTCAATCCCGGGTTCAGCTCGAAGTCTGTTTGAGACACCGTGCCCGATTGGTTGCCGCCGGAGAGCACAGACGTCACGGGCCGTGACGAGCGCGTGACTTGCGGCGTCAAAACGAAAACCGGGTCGTAGAAGCCCTGCAGTGAGGTGAGCACGGTCTCGGCGAAGCGCACGTCATTGCGTGCGACTTCGATATCATTGTTGTTCTCCAGGGCGAGCCGGATGGCCTCGTTCAAAGTGAGCGACAACTGATTGTCGCTCGAAACGCCAAGGCGCACGAGCGAAGGAGGCGGCGGCACGGGTCGAGCTTCAAGCGACGTGATGGTCGGGTCTTGCGTGAACTGCTGCATGTCAAGCGGCTGGTCGATTTGGGGATTCACTGGCGATTGATTGGGCGGCGCGCCCGACGAAGGCTGCGGCTGTTGCTGGCTCTGCCCCGGCGTCGCAGGCTGCGGGTTAAGCGGGGAAGCCACACCGGGAGCAGGCGGGCCCGCTGGCGCGCGCGGCGAAGGTTCGGGCCCTTCGGTGGCGGAACTCGGAGGCGCTTGAGGCGACGGCCTGGGTGCGCCCGGCGGCCGCGTCGCGTCTTGCCTGGCCGGCCTTTGGCCGGAGGCGTGGTGGTGGTTTGCGCTTGGATAATTGGAACTGGAACTATGGAGATGATGAGCAACAGCGCGCCGAGCGTGCGGATTCCACGAAAACTTCGACCGGAATGCATGAAAATTCTCTTTTCCTCGTTTTTGGCTGGTAAGTAACGGTGTTTGATTAAGGACGCGATCAAAAGGCTACTACGTCGCGCGGGGGAGGCGAGTTTCAAAAACATCCATCGCCTTTTGCTTCTCTCTGCGACTCTCTCTTGTCTTTTCTCTGTGATGCTCTGTGTTTAAGTAAGTCTCACTTAAACACAGAGCATCACAGAGAAAAGACAAGAGAGAGTCGCAGAGAATTCGCACTCGAGAACGAGGAGACCCTCGGCTAAACGGTGTCCGGCTTGACAGTGCGCACGCTTGAAGCTTATCTTGCCCATTCTTTTTAATAATTTTGATTTTCTCGTCGTAGAGGCGTTCAGCTATTTAAGCGGCGAGGTTTCGGTCATCATCTTGAGGAGGCATCCGGTATGGCAGTCAAAGTAGGCATCAATGGGTTCGGGCGCATCGGCCGCAACGTGCTGCGCACGGCGATCGGCGATGCGGAGCTCGATTTCGTCGCGGTCAATGATTTGACCGACACCAAAACGCTCTCGCATCTGCTCAAATACGATTCGCTGCTCGGCAATTTGGAAGAAGAAGTGACGGCGACGGAAAACACCATTAAGGTGGGTCGTGATGAGTTTCAGGTTTTCAAAGAAAAAGATCCGGCCGCCATCAACTGGGAATCGGTGGGCGCCGAAGTGGTGATCGAATCTACGGGCCGCTTCACCAACGCCGAAGACGCGCGCAAACACCTGCGCGGCACCGTTAAGAAAGTTATCATCTCGTCGCCGGCGAAAAACGAAGACATTACCATTGTGCTCGGCGTCAACGAAGACAAGTACGATGCGGCCGCCCACCACATTCTCTCCAACGCTTCTTACCACCAACTGTTTGGCCCCGATTGCGAAAGTGATTCACGAAAGTTCGGCATCACCCCGCCTCCACTCGTACACAAACGATCAGCAGTTGCTTGGTTGCCGCACAAAGATTTGCGTCGCGCCCGCGCCGCCGCTCTCCATGATTCCCACTTCGACGGGCGCCGCGAGGCTGGCGCTTGTGTTGCCGGAGCTTAAAGGCAAGTTCGACGGCATCAGCGTGCGCGTGCCCACGCCGAACGTTTCTCTCGTGGATGTGGTCATGCAGGTCGAAAAGGAAACCTCTACGGAGGAAGTCAACCGCACTTTGAAAGACGCGGCCCACGAGGAGTTGCGCGGCATCCTCGCCTTTTCGGAAGAACCGCTGGTTTCCGTGGATTATCGCAAAAACCCAAACTCCTCGATTGTCGACGCCGAATACACCAAGGTCATCGGCGGCCGCTTGGTGAAAGTGCTGTCGTGGTACGACAACGAGTGGGGCTATTCGTGCCGCGTGCGCGACCTGATCAAGTACATCGCGCAAAAAGGAATCTGATTGGAAGTCAGAAGTCAGAACGATGAACGATAGAAGTAAAGACAAAAATGAGCAGTTCATGGCTTTGACTTCATCGTTCATCGTTCTGACTTCCAACCCCCTCTTCAAAAAGACATGGATAAGTTATCAATCAAAGACTTGGACGTTAAAGGGCGCCGTCTCTTGATGCGGGTCGACTTTAACGTTCCCATTAAAGATGGCAAGGTCGAAGATGATTCGCGCATCACAGCGGCTCTTCCGACAATCAATTACGCCCTTGAGCACGGAGCGCGATTAATTTTGGCTTCTCATCTCGGGCGGCCCAAAGGCGAGCGCAACCCGAAGTACAGCTTACAGCCCGTGGCGGAGCATCTTTCCAATTTGCTCGGCCGCTCCGTAGAGTTTGCCTCCGATTGCATCGGCGAGGAAGCGCAGGCGAAGGCAAACGCCCTCAAAGATGGCGACGTGTTGCTGCTGGAAAATCTGCGCTTTCACTCGGAAGAGGAAAAAAACGACGAACAGTTTGCCCGCCAATTAGCCGCGCTCGGCGACGTTTATGTGAATGACGCTTTCGGCACCGCGCACCGCGCGCACGCCTCCACGGCCGGCATCACCCGATTCGTCAGCCAAGCGGCGGCCGGCCTTTTGATGGAGAAAGAGCTGGAGTATCTGGGCCGCGTTTTGCACGACCCGGAGCATCCGTTTGTCGCCATTCTCGGCGGCGCGAAGGTCTCAGACAAGATACCGGTGATCAACTCGCTGATCGACCGTCAAGTCGACAAACTCTTGATCGGCGGCGCGATGGCTTACACTTTCTTCAAAGCCGAAGGCTTTACCATCGGCAAGTCGCTGGTCGAAGACAACATGCTCGACAACGCGCGCGAGATTAAAGAGCGAGCGGCCGCCGCCAACGTCGAATTGATTTTGCCCACCGATCATCAGGTGGTCGACTCATACGACCCGCTTCACAGTCGCAAAACGATTCCCATCGAATTCACCAATGCCGGCTTGGTCGGCCTCGACATCGGTGCCGAAACCGTAGACCTTTTTGCCAAAGCCCTGGACGGCGCAAAAACGATCATCTGGAACGGCCCGATGGGCGTTTTTGAAGAAAAGGGTTTTGACGAAGGAACCATCGGCGTCGCCCGCGCCGTCGCGGAAGCGGCTGATCGCGGCGCCACAGTGATCGTCGGCGGCGGCGACTCGGTCGCCGCCATCACGCAGGCCGGCGTGGCCGAGCGCATCACACACATCTCCACCGGCGGCGGCGCCACACTAGAGTTCCTCGCGGGCGACGAACTGCCGGGAGTCGCAGCACTGAATGAACGATGAACGCGGAACGATGAACGATGAACTCTCGGAATAGAAGGAATTAATTCATCCTGTCTTGAACTTCATCGTTCATCGTTCCGCGTTCATACTTTAAAACCATGCGTAAACCTGTGATTGCTGGAAATTGGAAAATGTACAAAGGGATCTCCGAGTCTGTGGAGACGGCGTTGGCGTTGCGCCCGTTGGTGGCCAATGCGAATCACTGTGAGGTCGTGATTGCGCCGGTTTTTACGGCGATTAAGACAGTAGCGGATCGCTTGGAAGGCTCCAATGTGCACGTCGCCGGTCAGGACTGTGCGACTGAGACGAAGCAGGGCGCCCACACGGGAGAAGTGTCGGCCGAGATGCTCGGCGACGTTGGCGCCACGTACGTCATCATCGGCCATTCCGAGCGCCGCCAATATTATGGCGAGATTGATGAGACGGTGAAGCGGAAAACCGAGGCGGCGCTTGCGGCCGGGTTAACGCCGATTGTGTGCATCGGAGAAACGCTTGACGAAAGGGAAGCGGGACAGGCCGAAGAGGTGGTCGCGCGCCAGCTTAACGGCGGGATCAGTGGGTTGACAGCCAATGACCTAAACCTTATCATCCTGGCCTACGAGCCCGTTTGGGCCATCGGCACTGGACGCACCGCGACGCCGGAACAAGCGCAAGAAATGCATGCGTTTATCCGGCGCGTTTTTGCGGAAAGAAGCTCGGCGGAAACAGCCGCCGCGTTGCGCATCCTTTATGGCGGCTCAGTCAAGCCTGACAACATCGCGGGCCTGATGAAACAGCCAGACATAGATGGCGCTTTGGTCGGCGGCGCTAGCCTGGAAGCGAACAGCTTCGCGCAAATCGTGAATTACAATCGATAGCACAGAAAGGTTTTAGAGGATTGCTGACATACATCGTTTACGGAGTGTTTTTTCTCTCTTGTATTGTGCTGATCCTCGGCGTGTTGCTGCAACCGGGTAAGGCCGACGCGGGAGCTTTGTTTTCGAGCGGCGTGTCGAGCACGGCTTTCGGCCCGCGGGGAACGCAAACGCTTTTGGCCAAGGTGACCATCATCGCCGCAGCTATATTTATGCTGTCCGCTTTGACCTTATCGCTGCCAGCACTCACAAGATCACGCTCCGTGCTGCAAACAACGCCGGAGTCATCGACCACGGCACAGCCTCAGCCCACTGTCGCGGCTCCAATGGCCGACCCGGCGGCGGCACCCGGCCCGGACAACAGCGCCCCGGCCGAAAATCAGCCGCCGCCCCAACCGACAGCGGTGCCGGCGAATCCGTAAGATTTTTTAAGAGCGGAGCCGTCGATTACCGGCAAAAACGAAGGCAACTTGGAGCTAGAAAAAACGATGGCTGTTTGATAAAGTGATTTTCGCGGGGGATGTGGCGGAATTGGTATACGCGCATGTTTGAGGTGCATGTGGGGCAACCCTTGAGAGTTCGAGTCTCTCCATCCCCACCAAAAATATTGCCGGGCTCATTAGGGAATTAGCGAAAGGCAAGTCCCTTGCGGCACGAAAATTCAAGTGCGGCTTATCCTAAAGTTTATGGATGAGCCGCATTTTTATTATGTTTTTGGCTGTCGTTTAGTTCGCATGACTCGTTTGACTGTCGAGCCTCAAGGGATTTTGTGATACGGTCCGGACCACAAAGTCGAGTGGCGCAAACAGCAGGAATGTTAATTTGCGAAATAGTTTCGTAACCGAGCGCGCGGTTGAGGGAGATAAGCGATGAGCGTTCAAGCGGTGAGTTATCACGATGTAATTGAACAGCTACCAGTCGACAGCACACTGATTTTGCACGACAAGAGTTGGCAAGAATACGAAGAGTTGCTCGAAGAAGTCGGAGCAGCAAAGGGCTTGCGTATCAGCTACGATCAAGGAGCGTTGCAGATCATGATACTTTCGACCGAGCACGAAAAATATTCTTACCTCATCAATAGCATGGTGAGCCTGCTCAGCATTCGCCTGCGCATCAAAGTTCTTTCTTTTGGCTCGGCGACGATGAAGAAGCAGCGTCAGAACAAAGGGGCTGAGCCCGACGCTTGTTTCTATGTTCAGCGCGCAGACTCCGTTGGCCGGAAGAAGAAATCGATTTCAGCACTGATCCGCCGCCGGACATCGTCGTTGAGGTTGATCTGCACCATCAGTCGCTGTCCAAATTCCCGATTTATGCTGCGCTTGGAGTGCCTGAGATCTGGCGCTACGATGGACAAACGCTCACCATCTATCATTTACAACAAAATCAGTATCTGACGGCACAAGCAAGCCAAGCATTGCCTTTGTTGACCGGCAGCACGCTCACAGAATTTCTCGTACACAGTCAGCAACAAGATCAGTACGAAACCCTGCTTGCTTTCGAAGAATGGGTGCAAAACCAAAAGCAGTAGCTTGCCGGGCGACATTCACATGACGATACCTGTGATAAACTTCAAGTCTCGCCGCAGGCCGCCCAAAGAGCGATGCTTTCCGAAGCGCGGCTGCGCTTGGCGGTAACTTGCGGCGAAGTCGATCGCGAAATAATCAAACAATCGGGAGAAAACCAACTGATGAGTGACCAAAGCCACGCTCGTTTGGCGGCGGAAGACGTGCCGAACGCGGACGAATTGTCAATGAGTTTGAGCGAAGTGCGCCAACAGTTGGCGAGCGAAGTGAAGATGCGGCGCGATGTCATCGGCCCCATCGAGCAAGCGTTGCGCGCCCTCAAAGACCCGCACAGCAGCGCCGTCGCGTTGTACGAAGCGGGCGTGGCGCTCGGCAACCGAGCGGCGGAGCTGGAGTTGCCGAAAAACTCCCAAAAGCTTTTCGCGCAACTGCAAACCCTGGCCGACGCGCATCTTTCCGAGCTGGAATTCACTTTCGCCCGCGATTTGCGCGCGGCCTTTAAAGAGCGGGGCGTCAAGCTCGCGGGCGAGCCGACCGCCCTGGTCGCGGACTTGTTCGTCATCAAACCGGACTTGCGCCGCAAACAAGTCGAAATTAGCTTTTCGCGTCAATCCGCAATCGACAAAAAGATCAAGCTTGATGTGCCGCAAGTCGTGGGCGCTTACGAGCGCGCGCGGCGCGAGACGTGCGAGAGAAAAGTTGATTACAACGAATTAATCAAAGAGATTTATGAAGCTTACGAGCGCACGCTTAAACTCGCGGGGAAACAAATGGGAGCGCGCATGAACATCGTCGATTGTTACCGCGAGCTGGTGCTGGTGCGCCAACCGCTCTCGTTTCGCAAAACGCCTTCCAAAAACAGCTTCAAAGATTATCCAAAGACGCACTTCGCCTACGACATGCTGCAACTGCGCCGTTCGGGCAAACTCACTTACAACAACCTGCGCCTTAACCTGGGCACGGCCACCATTGACGTCGGCAGCGACACGGCGCGCGCGATGTTCCTGGCGACGGATGCGACCGCCGGCCAGTTCATCAAAGATCTTTACTTTTCCGAGAAGTAAATCAGCGAATTGAGATGTGAGCTATGACGGTCACGCAAATCGAGGCGCAGCACATTGTTCGCAAATTAGGCGAATCGGGCATTCCGCCGACGCGCGGCTTGGAGGCTTATTCGGTCGGCATTGATTCGCTGCTCGGCACGCTCGAAGAAGAGTACCTGCGCGGTTACTTGCGCGACGGCGGTTCGAGTTTCAAGTTGGTGGTCGGCGAATACGGCAGCGGCAAATCGCATTTCCTTTACCGCCTGCGTGACAAAGCTTGGGAGAACGGCTACGTGGTCAGCCGCACGGAGCTCAGTCCGAAAGAATGCCCGTACGATAATCAACTGAAGGTTTATCAATCAGTTGTCAACAATCTTATCTTTCACGAAGCAGATCCGGGGGTGGAAGATCCGCAAGGCATAGAGGCTTTCCTCGAAAATCATTTCTTCCACACGCTGCGCACGCTCGGCGTCGAACAAGCGTTGACCCCCATGGGATTGGATCTGCGCGCCAAGCTGTGGCTGGAAACGATTTTGCGCTTCAAGGTCGAAAGCCCTTCGTTTCGCCACGCCGTTTACTTTTATTTGCAAGCCGTCGCCGAAGAAAATGAAACGAAGAAAAGGCTTTTGGGAGCGTGGCTGCGCGGCGAGTCCGTCAACTTGAAAGAAGTGCGCGAGTTCAGCATTACCGAAAAGCCTGACCGCTCAATCGCCTTCAAAATGTTGCGCTCGCTGGCGCAGTTGATTCACGAATTCGGTTACGCCGGGCTTGTGCTTTTGTTTGACGAAGGCGACCGCATGGTGAGCATCGGCTCTTCGCGCACGGAGCGCGTCGCCTGCGATAATTTACGCGAAGTGATCGACCGTTGCGCGGGCGAGAGCTTGCCGTCGTCGCTTTTCGTTTACGCCGTTCCGCCATACTTTGTCACCAATATCGCGCCGCAATACGAGGCCCTCAGCCAGCGCATCAGCTCGAAAGTGAAGTTCTCGCGGAAAAATCCTTACAGCGTGCAAATCAGTCTGGATCAACTTGATTACCCCGGCGAAGAATTGTTGCGTATGATCGGTGAAAAGCTGTTGGACGTGTTCGAGCACGCCTACGATTTGAAACTCACGCGCGAAACGCAGCATGAAAACATCGCGCGCTTGGCCGAAAGCTGTTCCTCATTGCTTTCCACCAGCCATCGCCGCCACTTCGTCAAATCGCTGATCGACATTTTGACCGAGCAGCGCATCGACGGCGAACGACTTTACGAAGTCGAAAACGTGCAAGGCGTGGTGCGCAACGTGACCGAACAGCTTGGACGCAGCGAGGTCGGCGAATACTGAAATCATGACCGGAGATGTCGTCAGCCATCCTCTGTTCGGGCGCGGGCAAATCGTTGAACTGCGCAACGCCGCGCGCGAGGCGGCCGTGCGCTTTGATAACGGCATTCGCGCCGTCGTCCAAACCAACATGCTTTCCACCCTAGCGACTTCAGCGGCCGCGTCAATTGATTTGGCAAGCCATTTCCAGTCTGCCAAACAAATTATCGCCGCGCCGCGCACAGCCGAAGACGTCAAAAGAATCGAAGCGCGGCACACCATAGAGGCTTTGCGCTACGGCGTGGTGCCGGCCAAACGCATACGCGAGTTAAGCGTGGGCTTGGAGAGCGAACGCGCGAGCCTGCAAACGGCGATCGCCAACGTGGAGCGTGACGGCGGCGACGTGCGCGTTGTGCTCGGCGAATACGGCGCGGGCAAAAGCCATTTCTTCGAGTTCGCCGCACAAGAAGCCCTGGCGCATAATTTCATCGTCGCCACGACGAGCTTGGATACGCGCGAAGTTCCGCCCAATCGTCCGCAACGCATTTACAATTCGCTGATGCGCTCGCTGCGCTACCCGGAGGCGCCCGATGCGGCCGGCTCGCTCACGCCGCTGCTCGAGCGCATCGTGACGCAGCCGAAGCTCTACGCCGAGCTTGTGGAAGATTTGCGCGGCACATTTTTCAGCTCCGCGCTTTACAACTACTCGCTGATGCGCGAGCGTCAGGACGAAGCCTTGACGCTCTTGCTTGATTGGATGGCAGGCGAAAAGGTGATCATCAAACAGGTGCGCGACGCGGTCGCCCTGCGCAGCAAAGAAACGCCCATTCCGACGCTTTCGCAGATGACGACGGCCGCCGACCAATACTGCTATCTGCTGAACGGCTGGGGCTGGCTCGCGAAACGCGCCGGATACGCGGGACTGGCCGTCTTCATTGATGAATCCGAGCATTACAGCTTGCTCACGCAACGCGGTCAAGAACGCGCCGACAATTTTTTTAAAGGCTTGATCTACACCGCCCTCGCCGCGCGCCCCGACTGTCGCGTGCAGCAGGAGCATCTTGAACATCAATACCGGCCGCATCCTTTTCGCTTAAAAGAACGCAGTCAGTTGCTGGTGCTTTTCGCGGTCACGCCTTCCGCCAGCACGTTTGATTACCGTCGCTGGTTAGACGAAGAACAGATTTTATCTTTGAGCAAATATCTTTCGGCGGCCGCGCTCGATGATCTGATGGCGCGTCTTTACGTGCTGCATCGCCAAGCCTACAGTTACGACAACGCGCATCGCTACTTGGATGTGTCGCAAGGATTGCTCGATTGTCTGGACAGCAACTTGCTCAACTTGCGTCAAACGATTCGCCTCGCCGTGGAAATTTACGACCGCTGTTACGCGCACCCCGATTACACCGCCGCCGAAGCCGTCAGTGAACTGCGCCGCGCTTTGCTCGGACGCTAGACTGGAAGGACATTTGGAAGGATGAAGGCGGAAGGCGGAAGGATGAAAGCTCAGGATTAAAAATTTGATTAAAGCTCTTGAGGCCTTGATTTTCATCCTTCCGCCTTCATCCTTCCAAATGTCCTTCCGCCTTTATCCTTTCGAGGCTCTACCGTGAACCTGCTGCCGCATACGTGGGATGCTTTGCTGGCTCGCTTCGGGCGTCTCACGGACATTCAGGCGAAAGCAATTGGGCCGTTGCTGGCGGGCCGTAATTGCATGCTTGTTTCGGCGACGGCCAGCGGAAAGACGGAGGCGGCGCTCGCTCCGCTGCTCGAAAGGCAGTTGCAAAAACGATTTCGCGCCGGGCGCAGAGCGGGGCTGCAAACTTTGTTCATTGTGCCGACGCGCGCTTTGACGCGCGACCTGGCGCGCAGATTGGAAGAGCCGCTTGCCAAACTCGCTTTGACGTTGGGCATCAAAACAAGCGACGAACCCGCCCTCAAACCGCACCGCCCGCCCGATGTTTTGCTGACCACGCCTGAATCGTTGGATTCCTTGCTGGCTAACCGTCCGCGTCTCTTAAAAGACGTGCGCGCCGTCATCGTGGATGAATTGCATTTGTACGAAGATACGGCGCGCGGCGATCAACTGCGTGTGTTACTCAGTCGCCTGCGCCGCCTCAGACGGTTCGCGCACGAGCGAGGCGATGCGCTTGACGCGGGAGTGCAGTTTTGCGCTCTTTCCGCGACGATTGAGCAGCCCGCGATCGTCGCGGCGCGCTACTTCGCCGAGCCGGTTTTACTTGAAAGCCCGGGGCAGCGCGAGATTGAAGCTGAAATGCTGGCCTTCGACGGGCCGGCGTCGCTGCGCGAATTGTTCGCGCGGCTCGCGTCGCGCGGCACAAGGAAAGTGCTGGCTTTTGTCAGAGCAAAACCCAGTGTGAATCGCTCGCTCAAGCGCTGCTCAATCCACGCCTTTCGGCGACCGCGTTTACGCACACCACGCGAGCCTCGCGGCGCGCACGCGACACGCCGTCGAAGATAAATTTACCAAGCTTGACGCGGCTCTCTGCTTGGCGACTTCAACGCTTGAGCTGGGCATTGACATCGGCGACGTCGACTTGATTTTATTGATCGGTCCGCCCAACGATGTCGCTTCTTTTTTGCAGCGCACGGGGCGCGGCAATCGACGCACGCGCCGCACACGAGTTGTTTGCTTTTATCGCGATGATCGCGAACACGCGCTTTTCCGCGTGCTCCTTAAATGTGCGCGGGGACTGGCAAGTTTGCCAACAAGCGGCGACGCTTTGTTTCGCCCTTCGGTGGTCGCGCAGCAGCTTTTCTCTTACGTCAAGCAGGCGCGCCGCGGGGAAATCGACCCCGATCATGCCTACGAACTTTTTCATTCGCCGCAAGGCGAGCCGCTTTTACCCAAACAGCAGTATGATCAGATCATCGAGCGCTTGTTAGCGGAAAACTATTTCGCGCTTTCGCGCGCACCTCTCTTGAAGCCCGGAGTGAAATGGGAAGAACTAAACGAGCGACGAGAAATTTACTCCAACATCGGCGGCGACGGCGAAACGATTGAGATCGTTGACGAGATGACTGGACGCCGGCTCGGCTACCTGGAACACAGGCTGCCCGCCGGAGCGACGTTTACTTTCGGCGGACAAACGCAACGCGCCAAGCGCAGTGTGGGAAGAAAACTTTTCGTCGCTCCAATGGGCGGCAACGCGGCTACCGTGAAACCGCGTTGGCGAGCCAGCGCGCGACCTCTGCGGCCCGCGCTGGTGAGGGCTTTGGCGTTGGAGCTCGGCCTGCCAATTGAAGGAAACGCGCTGCCCATCATGTTGATCGGGGCTTCGCCGCCAAGCGCGGAAGACGTCGGCGCGGCGCATGAGACCGCGGAGCAGCCGCACGTCGCGCAGCAAGCGATTCTTCTGCATTGCGCCGGGTACGCTTACGGATTGGTGCTGGGAGACTTGTTGGAAAAATCCGGCGACTTTTCAATTGAACAATGCGATGAGCTGTCGTTGACCATCAACGTCGTGCGACCGGTTGCGCAATTGAGCTTTTCCGAGGCCGACATCGCCGCTTGCGTTCATCAGCGCTGGCGGCAATTTGAAAGCTGGTTCGATGCGGGGCGCTGGCGCAAACTTATTCCGCCCGGCGTGCGCGCCGCCCACGTCGTGTCCGCTTTCCGAATCGAAGATTTTATCAACTGTTTCGGCCGTTCAATCGAATTTGGAAGAAAACCACTCTTTGGGTTGCCGCGCCATATCTGATAATCTTCCTCGCTAATGGGGTTAAAAATCGCCCTCAACTCTTTTAGGAAATTTTGTTTTGCCTTAGTCCCCTCATGAGCTTGTCGGAAAAACAAGGGCAACGATTAAAGCGCGAGGTGCCGGGGAGAGCGCTTTTTGCGGCGCTCGTCCTCTTAGTGTGTGCGGGTACACCGCGCGCCCAATCGACTGACATCTCCGCGCCGACGCCCCTCGCTTCTTACGAAGCGGTGGGCCTGATCGCGCCGCTTGATATCGGCGACTCGCGTTTGACGAGGCACTACTACGCTTTCTCGGCCGGCCCCGGCGATTTGATTGTCAACGTCGAAGGCTCGCATCTCAACGGAGATGTTGATTTGTTTGTTGCCACCGGTTTGCGGCCGCTCGTGAAGGTGAATCTGTTCGCTCTTTCTTCCGTCGACGACGCGAGCAAAGTGTCGAAGTCCGTTTTCTTGCGACGAAGAGAAGCGATTGTGCTTCGCGTGGGGGCGCGCGGCGGGCGACGCGACGGCGCGTTACCGCGTCAGCTTCGAGGGACCGTTTATCGCGGCCGCTGCTCCGCGCGCCACTTCCGGAGGTGAAGAAGACAAAGCTGCGACGAACGTTGCTGCGCCGGATTTGCGTCCCGGCACCAGGCGCGTCAATTCCGTTGGCGCGAGAATAGAAGACCCTGAACCTCCCAAAGCTGCTCCGGAAAACACCACAGCCGCCGCCGCCGCGCCCTTGAACGAAGGGGGCCTGGCGGTGGGCACCGCCTCGCCTGCGGGCTCGTCTAGCACTACGAAAGCGCCGGCGCGGGCAACGCCGCCCGCCGCGCCGCCGCGCCCGCGGCTTCCACAGCGCGCAGCAATTTGCCGCGCGCACGCTCCTCCTCCGCGCGTCGCAGATTGCCGCCGGCCACCACGCCTGATGGCCCGAGAACAACTGCGAAAACATCGCGGCCGGGGGTGGATGCTCTGCGAGCCGCCGCCGGCTCCTCCAACTGTGTCCGCCACTGCCAAAGTTCAGACTCCTGTGATCGGCGTGCGCTTGGTGATTGAGATGCGAGATGGTGAGAGAATCGAGCGTGCGATGAGCGAAGTGCGCCGCTTCACGGTTGAGCGGGGCGTGCTAATCATCGTCGCGAGTGACGGCCGGGCCGAAAGGCGATTGATGTCCGGCGTGTTGAAAGTAGCAATTGAATAAATCAACTGAGCGCCGCCCGCTTTATCTTAATCGCAAAATGATGCGCCACGGTTTTTTCGATGCCGCCACCTTCCGGTAGAAAATATCAATATACGATTTGGTGATGGCCTCTTTCGTCGCCATTTTGTTATGCTCCAACCTCATCGGTCCCGGTAAAGTCTGCACCTTGTTTGGCTTCTCGTTCGGCGCCGGCGTGCTTTTCTTTCCCGTTTCCTACATTTTCGGCGACATTTTGACGGAAGTTTACGGCTACGCGCGCGCCCGGAGAGTGGTGTGGGCGGGGTTTGCCGCGCTCGGGTTCGCTTCTTTCATGAGTTACGTGGTGGTGGCGCTGCCGCCGGCTCCCGGCTGGAATGATCAAGCGGCCTACGAGTTGGTGCTCGGTCTGACGCCGCGCGTGATGCTGGCTTCGCTCGCGGCGTTCTGGGTCGGCGAGTTTGTCAATTCATACCTGCTGGCCAGAATGAAGGTCAGAACCGGCGGGCGCTTGCTGTGGGCGAGAACCATCGGATCAACGATTTTCGGGCAAGCCGTCGACTCGGCGATTTTCTATCCCGTAGCTTTTCTGGGAATTTGGCCCAACGCTCTCGTGGTGCAGGTCATGATCAGCAATTACATCATCAAAGTGGTCTGGGAAGCGTGCGCCACGCCGGTGACATACAGAGTGGTCAGCTTTCTGAAACGCGCGGAGAATGAAGATTACTACGATGTCGAAACCGACTTCACTCCGTTCTCGCTGGAAGCCTAAATTCCCCTCTGTGTCTTTTCTCTGTGATGCGCTCTCGCTTAAATTAACCCGAGTCTTCGGGTTGACTTGTTCTTCCTCTGCGTCTTCTCTGCGGTGTTTCTCTCTCGTATTAGAATCTGTTCTTGGTGTACTCGGTTGAGTAAATAAAGCCCCAGATCATGACTCGCGCGTCAGCCGGATTGGCGTCAAGAACTCTCAGCCAAGCGGCGAACCCGTCTGCATCCGGATCTCTGCGCAAATATCCGAAGTACTGCATCGCCACAAACGCCTCGTTGTAAAACCTGGCCGTGACCTCATGACTCTCGACAAACGCGCGCACGATTTGCGCCTGCGTTTTGCCGGCGTTATCTATGAGGAACTGAGCTTTGTTTGCCAGCGTCACCTTGGAGGTTGCCTCCAACTGATTCACCAGGTCGGCGGTGCCAAGTGATGCCGGATATTTCTGGGCAAATTCCGAGCGGGTCACCCAAGCGTCGGCGAAAGCATTTTGCTTTGCGATGCGCTCGTCGCCGGTCAGCCCGGTCACGGCGCGCATATCGGGCTTGATCTCCGCGTACTTCGGCAGCCTGTCAAGGGTGGCGCGGTAGTAGCGATAAACGAAATACCCTTTGGCCCTGAACTCATCGGAGAGAAAAAACGAAGCCGAGACGGCGATGCGGTCGCATTGGGCGAACTGCACCTCCGAGTGGTGCGCAAATGCGTTTTGGCAATCGTCCAGAACTTTCTTCCAGGCAGCGAATCCGCCTGCTTCCGGCTGACGGTCAAGAAAATCAATGTACTGCTGCTGCACAAAGAAGTCGTGATCGTTAATCGTGATCGGCGTGTTGGTGCCGGGCCGCAGGCGCAGCGGCTTAACTTTGATGTCGCCGTAGAAAAGCTCTGAAGGAAGGTTGGGGTCTTCCGTGACAATGCGGAGCGTCGGCGCAGTGGGCTGGGCCAGCGAGATGCCGTACGCAAGCAGCAATGTCAGCAAGGCAATGGATAGCTTTCGCATACTTGTAACTCCTGGCGGAACACGGACGGTGGGCGTCTTCACATGTCCCGGCGGTCTATTTGTGAGGGTGCTCCTAATATAATTCGAGAAGCTCACTGGGGTTTCCAGTTGCACCGCATAATACGAGCGCGAGCGCTTCTTTGTCAACGCGGTTTCTCCAGTAACAATCATGGAATCAAGCCTTTAAGCAAACGCGCGGTTAAATTTTTTACCGAACAAACCAAGCGCTAACGTGAGCAGCAAACACAGGGCCGACAACAAAGCGCCGTAAGCTATGCTTGGCGGACGAAAACGAAGGCGCACCAAATGCTCGCCCGGCGGTACGGCGAGGCCGCGGAGGATGTAATCAGTCTGATAAATTTGAGTTGGCCGTCCGTCAACAAACGCTTCCCAGCCGGGATAATTGACATCGCTCAGTACCAAAAAGGCCGCCGCCGCGGTGGTGACTCTGAGCTCGACGCTAATCGCTGAAAGCTCGGAAATGGAAACTCGCGCCGCCGGATCGCGCAGAGCGGATGCGAAGGGCGGCGGGCGTTCGATGAGCGCCGTGGTGCGAGCATCGAACGCGCGTTTATCCGGTAATTGAGATGTCTTGATTGCGATGAGCACCTCTTCGGGAAGCGCTTGAACCACTTCGCCGACGAGCCAAGCGCGCGGCATCGCTCGCTGATTTTCGTAGACCTTTATTCCGTCAGTCAAGTCTTCGACCAGACGCCATGCGGAGTTGCTGGCGAGCAGGTGCGGAGACATTCTGAGCGGCGTCGAGCGGTGCGATGCCTGATCGAGCAACGTCGCTTTTTGGACGACAATGCTTCCCCGGCGGCCGGTCCAGGTGATCTCAACGCTTTTGACGGCTTCGCTTAATCCGGGGAAATCGAGCACGCTCACGTAGTGATGTCCCTCGCATGGCCCCGATTCTCTGGCGGCCGGGTAGCTGCGGAAGATGGGCGCGCGATTGTGTTGCACCAGCGGTTTCACGTCCGCACAATCGTAGGCCCACTCGGACGCGTCTTTTCCCGCGCGCAAGATTTGCACATGAGTTGCTCCCTCCTCGTCGATCAAGCGTACCTGCGCCGCTTCGGCGCCGTGCTGAAGCTCGGCCGAGCACGCGAGCGTACTGACTATGCCCACCGCGTCAGCCTTCACGGGTTCATCCAAGTCGAAACGAAGGTTAACTGGATTCTCCGTTTGACAGCCTGCGCCAAGCGCCGCCTCCAAATCTTCGGTCGACCAATCAAATCCTTGCTGCGAAAATGTATCTGAGCGCAGTTCCTCGGCGGGCGGCGTAAACAAATAGCGCACCGCCAGAATGTTCAAGCTTTGATTCCGTGAATCGCGCCATGCTCCGTCAACGCTTCCGTGCGCGGGCATGTCGAGCAATTGCCTGAGCCGCGCCAGGATCAACGGTCCGTAACCGCTGACGCTCGGAACTTTCCAAACGCGAGAGATGTTCGGAGGAATTTCAGCGAGCGTGCCCAATCCGCCTCGTACCGGCAGCATTCGTTGATGAGCGGCGGCGAGCGACTCTTGGTAGCGCGTCGCAAATGGCGGACGCTCCAGAAAGTCGGCTCCGGGCGAGCCGTAGTTCCATTCGCAAAACCAGCCGAAGCTTCCCATGTCTATGACCAACACGCCGAGCAGCAGGATTGCAGCCAAG
Source organism: Pyrinomonadaceae bacterium (assembly GCA_037719755.1). Lineage (GTDB taxonomy): Bacteria > Acidobacteriota > Blastocatellia > Pyrinomonadales > Pyrinomonadaceae > JBBJMB01. The sequence goes on along the minus strand of JBBJMB010000001.1, from coordinate 2,312 downwards.
AGTCCGTCTTTCCGCTTACTGAAAAAATATATGGCTGCGCTCGCCGCCAGTAAAAGAATCAAAGGAATGGCGATGGCGTTATTGCGCAGCGGTGAAACGCTAAAGTTGGCGACCCCGCGCGAGGCGGCAAAGGCAGTGAGGTCCTCACGGAAATAAATGAAGCCAATCAGACAAGCGAGCGCGACGAAGCCGCAGGCGAGCAGAATTGATAAAACGTGGCGACTTGAAATGCCACGTCTGATGGCCACGACACCGAAGCCGGCGAGGATGCTCACAGCGAAAGACATTTCGAAGAAATGTCTCGCCGGTGCTCTGAACAACTTGATGACGGGAATCTGGAACACAAGCGAAGCCGCAGGAGTGGCGTTGCCGAGAGTCAACACGAAGGCCATCAACGCGACCGTCATCCAAAAACGCACATACCATGTGAGCGGCCGAGCGAAAAGGCCCAAAGCCGCAAGCATGAGTGGTAAAAGCCCCACGTAACCGGCGACCTCGGTGATGCCCCAGCCGTGCGGGCTTGAAGGCCACTCGCCGAAGTATCGAACTCCGTAGACCGCAGTCGGCGCGCCGCCGTAAAGATACGGAAAGATGAGGGTCGGGATCTCGCACAGGCGAACGATACGTCACAAACTCGGCGAAAGAGCTTTGCGCGCGCCAGCTCGCGCGCCCGAGCTCGATGGCCGGAACAAGCTGCACGCCCGCAAGTCCGATGCCCAACATGGTGATCGCGAAAGACGCAGCGTAGAAGCGCCAGCGCCCCGCGGGCGCTCTCCATCCGGCCAAAGCCGCGTACGCCCCGGCGAGGCACAGCGTATAAGCGAAGATTTGCGAATGGCCGGCGAGCGCGCTCAAAGCGATGGCCGCCGCGCCCGCCAGCATCCAGCGGGCGCTCAATCGTTGGCGTAAATTCTCAAACGACCAGATGACCAAGGGCAGCCAGGCCGCGTTGTGAATCATCGTGGTGTGGCCCAAATGAGCGACCATAAAGCCGCTTAATCCGTAAATTGTTCCGGCCACAAAACCCGCCAGCGCGGAGCGCGTGAGTTGGTAAACGTAAGCATAAGTAAAGCAACTGGCGAGCACGTAAGCCGAAAGAACGTACAGATTCCAGGCGTGCGGAAGAAATGAAAAAAGCAGCGCCAGCGGATACCAAGTCATCGTTTGCTGGTCGGCGGCCACGGGATAGCCGCCCCAAATGTTCGGCTCCCACAGCGTGCGCGGCGATAGAAAAGTCGGCAGGTAATAAACGGCGGCGTCGCCCGGCGCAAGCAGTCGATCGGCGAAGATGACGGGCGAGAAAAAGAGCGCATGCAGAATGACGTAACCGACAATCATCACCGCGTAGTGGCGCTGCAAATGCTTCACGAGTTTGACAACCTTTTGCGGGCGATCACAAACATAATGTCATAAAGGTTAAGGTATAAATCAAAATTGCTGAGCCCGCTACGGCGCAGCGTTTCGTAGATCCGTTGGCGTTTGTGTCGCGCGACCAGGATGTTGTGGGCCATGTTATCAACGCTTCGATAAAAGCCGCAGTACTTGTTGTACACGATCTCAAAGCCATACCGATCGAGCAGTATCCGCAAAGTCTGCGGAGAGAAATAATGCAAGTGCGACGGCGGATGAATCAAACGCCAACGGCGACCTCGCAGGCGCGCATTCGCGCTTTCGATGTCGCCGGTGGTGAGAGCCAAGAGGGCGCCCGGTTCAGTGAGCGCGCTCATCTTCGCAATATATAAATCCGGAGCGCGCAGGTGCTCGATGGTGTCCCACAAGCAAATTACGTCAAACTTAACTGACCCGTAGTCGTGATCCAGAAAGTCTCCTTGAACCACGCTCAGCTGCAATTCTTCGCGCGCAAACCTGGTTCCCGCTTCCGTGATGTCTATGCCTTCGACGGAAGCGTATTGATTCTCAACTTCTTTCAAAAAAAAGCCGTAAGCGCTGCCGATCTCAAGCAGTCTCCTGTGGCGCTGCGGTTCGCCGAGCGCTTGGATCACCCGGGCGCGCGCGCGAAAGTTTTTCCTCAGCACCCGCTCGTCCTTCACATAATCGGTGTACGCGCCGCCGCAGAAGTACCCGTCATTGTAGAGCCGATAGAAATCCTGGTCGGTCAGCGCGGAGTCGGCGAAAACGTATCCGCAACGAGTGCATCTCAAGATCCCCTCGTACAAGACGACAGCCTCACCGTTTTCGCACACCAGACATCTTCGCGAAACTGCGTCCATAACTACATAGCGAACCGTCAACGGTGACTTCGGAAAGTGACAAGTGACAAGTGACAAGTGACAAGTGACAAGTGACAAGTA
>JBBJMB010000240.1:0-5863 GCA_037719755.1 Pyrinomonadaceae bacterium | reverse complement strand
TGCTTTTAAGTCAGAATTACTGAAACGCAAAGTGCCAAAAAGAAAAGACGCAAAGGTCAACTCTCAATCCGAGTTAATTTATGAAGGTAATTATCAGCGGCGCGAGCGGTCTCGTCGGGTCGGCGCTTATCCCGGCGCTGCTCGGAGAAGGGCATCAAGTCACACGGCTGGTCAGGCGTAATCCTTCGGCGGGCCAGGTGAACGGCGTGTCCACGCTACTGTGGGACCCGGAGAGCAGCACGCTCGACGAGCGTAGTCTGAATCATGAGGTGTTCGTGCATCTCTCCGGCGAGACGGTCGCCGAGCGGTGGAGGGAGGAAAAGAAGAGGCGTATTCGCGACAGCCGCGTGAAGTCAACCGCGCTGATCGCCGAACGATTGTCGCGCCTCGTGGCGGCGCCGCCACGCGCGCTTATCTGCGCTTCGGCGATCGGGTTTTACGGCGATCGGGGCAGCGAAGTGCTGCATGAAGAGAGCGCGCCGGGCAGCGGTTTTCTGGCGGAGGTTTGCCGCGAGTGGGAAGCGGCGGCCGAGCCGGCGCGCCGCGCAGGCATACGCGTTGTGCATTTACGCTTGGGCGTCGTCTTAAGCCCCGAGGGCGGAGCGCTGGCCAAGATGTTGACGCCATTTAAGCTCGGAGTGGGAGGCAAAGTGGGCGGCGGCGATCAATGGATGAGCTGGATCGCGCTTGACGACGTGATTGAAATCATCAAGTTTGTGATCGCGCGAGATGATGTGCGCGGGCCGGTCAACGTGGTGTCGCCGCATCCGGTCACAAACGGCGAGTTTACCGACACGCTTGGCCGCGTTCTTTCGCGTCCGACTTTTATCCCACTGCCCGCATTCGGCGCCCGCTTCGCTTTTGGCGAAATGGCTGATGCGCTGCTTTTATCCAGCGCGCGCGTGGTGCCCGCGCGATTGACCGAGGCCGGATTCGCCTTCGCTCACCCGCAATTAGAAGAAGCGCTGCGGCACCTGCTGCGTTAAGTAACGCAGCATCTCGTGACTTAGCGCTCCGCCGTTAATGATTCATTCCGAACCGCGGCAGGCGTCGATCTCTGAGACGGCGAAATCGGCAAGCGCAATTGACTTGTTTTGTTTGATTGTTCTCTGCCTGCCCGTCCTTCGCTCGCGCGCTTGAACTTCTCCGGCAATTTGCCATCCTCCTTTGCTCAATCGAATGCGATGCGCATACGAGATGTCGCAGCCGCCCACTATGTTTTGCTCGACGAACAGTTGGCCGCGCTTGATTGACAAGCTCAAAAGAGGCTCGTCAATCATGACGCCGCAAGCGCCACAAATAATCACGCCGTCGCTGGCGACTGTTTCCCGAAGCGCTCCATGTTCGTCGCGCAACGCAATCATCAAACGCCGCGGTGCTTCAAGCGCTTCCTCGCTTTCGTCAGCCGCGTCTTCTGCCGCCGGATGAGATTGCGTGAACACCAGCGCCGCGTCCGCGCGCCCGTCGCCGTTTAAGTCTCCCTCGGCGCTCTTCAACAAGTGCCAGCCGGGCGGCGCGAGATCGGCCAAAGATGACGCTTGAGACTGTGTCGCTTCACGTGCCGGAAGATTGAATTGCCCGGCGACGGTTAATAAGAGGATGAATAAAAGGCTCATAAATTCCTGTTCACGCGATCGCTTTCTGCGCGATGATTAAAGCTCAAATTTACTCGACATTTAACGCTCGCTTGGCGCGGGCGTAAAGCGAGCGGCGGTCTTCGATGCCGCGCAGGCCGCCGTTGATGCGCCGCGTGACAATCGCGAAATTGGCGTCTTTCGTCGCGATGCTGTTGAGGTTTTTGTTGCCGTAGCGCCAGAACCATCCCGCGATGCGGGCGGCGTGCGACGGCTCGGCCGCGAGATCCGGATCGTTCACCAGATCCAGATGCAAAAACTCGCCGGCACGCTGATAATTGCTGCGCCCGGTGAGCTGGATGTAGCCGCGTCCGTGGAACTTGGCGCCGTCGCCGTGTTCCGTGTTGCCGATCATCTGCGCCGCGCGCCGCCGCGCGGGGTCTGGGCTGCCTTTGTCATACATGTAAAAGAAATAATCGTAAACCTGGCCGCGATAATTTTTCTGGCCGCCGTTTTCGTGCAGATCGCCGCCGGCGCCGATCTCATGCAGAATTTGTGCGATGAACATGGCTTGGGCGCGGGCGGTGGTGATTTTCGCCTCTGATGTCGCGCGATTAAGATCGGCGGTTATCTGCGTAACGCGGCCGCCGCTTTCAAGCGCCGGCTGGATTTGCAGTAATTGCTGAACGGAGATGGGAATCACAGCTGCAGAACTCGCGGGCTTGAGCTCGCGGCCAAAATTGACTTCATCTTTCTGTGCGGTCAAAACAGCGGCAGCCTGCTGTTGCCGCCGGGGTGGGCGAGTGTGCTCGGCGGCGGCGACAGGCGGCAAAGACTTCTCAGGCTGGTGCGCCTCGCTTTGCCGCAGCTGATCCGCGATGAGATTAAGCGCGGCGCCATTCTGCGCTTTTGTTTCGGATTGATTCGCGGGTGCGCTGTCCGCCTCCGCATCCGCGAGTCTGGCGGCGCAGTTGGTACTTGACTGCGCCAGTTTGTTAACGGAGAAGCTCACGGTGCAAAACCTTCCTTGCGGTATTCATACGGCCGCGGGTTTTGTGATCAAGGTCAGATCTCAAGCACGAGATATCCATGCGCGTGTGAGGTCGCGTGATCCTCATCATTGTCATAATTATCGCCACTTCTTCACCAAGGTTGATAGTGATTTGATTCGCCGGACTTGAGCTCAGCGTTAAATCGCTTGACAGGCAATAGTAAATAAGGATTGAACCACGAAAATCCGAAGAAAAAAACTACTGACAAAACTTATTGCTCGTCACGTCCATGATGTACTGACGGACCGCGCAAGCGGGCCGAAGCGCATATTCGATGGGATGATAGGCTTGAGCGGCTGCATCGCCAGCGCGCTAGCCGGAGGTATTTTCATCTCGTTCGATTCACCCGAAACGAAATTCGGCGTTACTTCAGGATAGCCATCTGATCCGCTGTAGGCCGGGTAACAAGATCTGCCGGAGCTCAGCATGCTTATTCGCAAAGAGCAACTGGATACTTTCAGAGAGACCGCTCTCCGGGCCTTTGAAGATAGGACGTACATCCATTTGCTGGAGTATTTTCCTCGCCACTGCGCACTCCTCGGCGAAGAGCAAATGCGTCGAGTTATCTGGCATGGATGGAGGAAAGCGCAAACGTACGATCTGACGGCTGAATGCTGCGTGCGTTCGTACATTGACTTTATGTGCCTGTTGGGGGGCGAGTTCGACACGGATCCGCTTCTTCCGTGGGCAGCTGAAATCCTGAACGACAAAAGCACTTCGGATCAGGTCGCGCGCGGTGATCGTCTCTACGACCGAGCGTGGGTATATATCAATCACATCATCCCGGATTACCGGGATGCCGCCGGCCAGCCAACCACTGCCCGGTTTGTTGGTGAATTGCGTAAGCTACGCGACTTGCCGGACGATCCGCTGACGCCAGACTCGATTCCGCAATTCTCCCGAAGCCTGATGCGATGGATTGAATCTGCGTTCCCGGCGAAATATCGCTACGTTGGCGCTGGGGCGGTAAGTCGACTCGTCCACGCGGGAATTCGGTGAGACTCTCATCGTCCGTGATCAGCGGGGCGGCCTTCGGTTGCTTGATGCAGGTGACCTGACTCCATCAACGAACTTGTCAGTTGGCTCGCTACCTCTTCCCTGGACGTTTGGGAAGAATCGCCGCCTGCGGTTTCATCTCGCACTCCCTGAGACGGCCGCGGCCGGGGTCCCGCTTATGCCCGGCGAAGCCAGGATCGACAAGGGCGTCCTCACCGCGCGTGAAGATCAGGCCGCCGCGGCGGTTGCTTCGGATGGTGCTAACCGTAACATCGTTGATGCAAGCGGCCGCGTTGTATTTCGGGGTGACAAGCAGATCTATGGCATCTCGCTCAGCCCAGATGATTATAAGATACTGGTGTACTACGGTAACACCGAGTATGTCCTATTCAATCGACTAACCAGACGCACTACGCAATTGCCTCCCACCATCCACGCGTGGACGTGGCTGCCAGACAGCAGCACACTTCTCGGTGAGGTTAGTCTCAGCGGCCAGCCAAGTCGCGAGGAGGTGACATCCACAGAGCTTTACATCTACGAACTGGCGGGTGCCAGGCTTGCGCGCATAGCGCTGCCGCCTCCACTTCGAGGGGTCGCGCTCAAAATTCTCGATGTCTCGGCGAAAGGGCACATTCTCGTTGAAGCCGAGCGAGTGGTTCCAAAGCCGGCATACCTTGGATTAACCATTCTCGAAGTTCTTTGGTAGTGACAAAGCGAAAAAGATGCAGAAGCGCTCAGTATTCCGGTGGAGCTGCGAACGGCGCTCGTTGGCCGAAGAGCGGGGCCTTGGCCTGAAATCTATGAGGGGCAAGTCTCGGCAGGCGGGCCTGCCAGTGCCGACATACACATGGGAAGCGCCGTATCTGGTGCTGACGCTGTACCGGAGTGCGACGGGAGCGGCGCGCGACCTAGCTTCGCACGTGTTAGATACTCTCAACGCGGACGAAAGAAGGGGTCTGGAGTTTCTCGCCACCAGACCATCGGTTACACGAAAGGAATACGCCGAGGCCATGAACTTTGACTATCGCAAGGCGCAGCGGCACTTGAAGCGGCTCGTCGAACTTGGCGTGCTTCAGAGGGTCGGGGCAGGTTCGACGACAACATATAAGCTGGCAAATTCCTGATCACGACATTTATCGCGACACTTTGTCGCGATTGCCATCAAGTTTTGGGCTGGATAGGGTCGCCGCAACATTTTGTCGCGATAAATGTTCGATCTCATGTGACGCAGCGTGGACTTGCGGACGAAGCCGCTCGGCCAGCCTGTGTGAGCAGGCGGCAGACTGTAGCCCCGTGTGAAGCGAAGCGAGCGCGGGGTAACGGTACTGAGAAAGATGTCCAGCCCGCGCGAGCGGGCGACAGACGCGGGGGCGCGCTTTATGGCGCTTCAAGCCAGAGCGTCACGATAACCTCTGCCGCCCGCGCGAGGCGGGCTTCGGGTGTTTGCTTGCGTTCTCGACCCCGTGCTCGACGCACGGGGCTACATTCCGCCGCCTGCTCACGCAGGCTCATTGCAGACTGCGACTAAATTTCCAAGTGCGTAACATCGGTTTGATGATGAGACGAAGATGACACGGTCGAAACGACGGCGGGCAGCGAAGGTCTAGCTCGATACGTTCTCTCATCTGCGCTTCGATTTCTACGGCTGTTTTTATATCTGTGCTTAATGTTGTACTCATGTCAACCTCCTAGCGTGTAGGATCATACGGAATGGTTACGTCGAAATCCTTGCCAATGATGCGTACTTCACAAAGTCTTATCTTTCCAGAGATGGTTTGCACGACGTATGCACGCTTGGCTGCGTTTTCTGCGACCTCACGGGTCATTCCGGCTTGCTCACGTACATCTATGATGGCCTGCGGCGGCGCTTGGGTGCTTTTATGCTCTCAGTGTGTTGGTGACTTAAGCGGCGGTTGGTGCTTCTTCTTGCATTCGCAGATTGTCTGGGTTATGCACCGCTTCCTCTGCTTCTCGCACAATGTATCCTCGCTGGCAAGTTAGCTGGTGGTTCCTGATTGCATAGAACTCGAATGTTGCATCTGATTCTTCCCAATTTAGTTTACATTGTGCTTCGCCTTGTGCGTTCCCAATGATGGGAGCGAGTATACTAAGAAGCCGTACTACTTTGCGGTTCGTATCACGTCCCGCGTAGTCGAACTCCAGGTAATTTGCTCCCATATCGAAACCTAAATCGAAGCATATGAGATTGGCACAGAGAGGTTCTTTCTGATACATCGGTAA
>JBBJMB010000239.1:0-5867 GCA_037719755.1 Pyrinomonadaceae bacterium | reverse complement strand
GCCTGAGAGTGCGCTATCCGGATTCCCAGCGCTTCCGCGGCTCCGTCCGGATACTTGAGGCCGACGGCTCGGCGGTACCCGATGCTCCGTAAACAAACACCACTCCGCAAGACAAAGACAAGCCCAAGCCGTAAGTGACGCGGGAGCGGTCGCGACTCGCTGAGTCGCTACCGCTCCCGTTGCTGTTTTCTGGTTGCGCTCACCTGTCCTTCCAGGCCCAGTTTTTTCGCAATCTCCGCGTGCACCCGCTCGATCAGCGCGAGCACCTCTTCGTCAGTTGTACAGCCAGCGGTTTCAATTGGCGGCAGAAAGTCAACCTCAATTACTCCGGGTCGCGAAATGCCCGTGCCTTTGCCCATCAACCTGTCGGTGTTTCTGATGGCCACCGGCACAATGGGCACGCCCGCCTCAATCGCCATGTAGAACGCGCCTTTCTTAAAGGGCAAGAATTTTCCCGCGGGCGCGCGCGTGCCTTCCGCAAAGACCGCGAAGGAAACGCCCGATTTGATGCGGTCGGTGGCCGCGCGCATCGTCCGTAGCGCGCTTTCGCGGTTCGAGCGATCTATCGCCATGATGTTGACGAAGCCCATGCCGTGGCCGAGCACCGGCACTTTCAGCAATTCTTTTTTGGCGATGATCCCGATGCGGCGGCGCGTGTAGTAGAACATCGTCGCCGTGTCTAGATACGAGCGATGATTGCAGATAAAGACGTAAGGCTGCCCCGCATCAAGGTGCTCTTGCCCCCGCGTCCGAACCGTATAGCCGCTCCACGCGAGCCAGTTGCGCGCCCCAAACAAGCACCACGGATACAACCAGTGGCGCCGGCCAAGCAACCACGTCACGGTGATGGTCGGCGGACCGATCGTGCCGAGCAACGCGGCCGCGACAAAGAGAGACCACCAGTAGTGCAAGCGCCCGAGCGGGGGCGGCCAAGGCTGTATGTTAGACTGAATCGGTGGCGCAGCGGCGCTCGCGCCGGCCTGATCTCTCACCACTTCGACAGCAGGATAATTTGAATGTCCCGTCATGTGATCGTCGCTTTCCTCCTCGTCGCGCCGCTTTTCTTCCACCCGGCCCCAGCCACCGCGCAACGGGTTTCGCGCGTGAGCCGCAGGGCTTCGCCGCCCACGCCCTACGCTGTGCTCGGATTCACGCCGGGCGCGGATCGCCGCGTCGCCGATTGGAAGCAGATCACCGATTACTTCGCGCGCTTGGACCGCACGAGCGACCGCGTGCTGGTGCAGACGCTTGGCGAAACTACGCTCAAGCGTCCGCTGGTGGTGGCGTTCGTCAGCGCACCAGAGAATATACGCGATCTCGCAAAGTACAAAGAAGCGGCGCGGCGCCTGGCCGACCCCCGGCTGGTGGCAAGCGAAGCCGAGCGCGACCGTTTGCTGCGCGAAGGACGCGCGGTGGTCGTCATTTCTTGCTCGATTCATTCGACCGAAATCGTCGCCTCGCAGATGTCCATGCAATTGGCTTACGAGTTAGCCGCCGCCGAAGACGCGGAGACGCGCGAAATCTTGCGCGAAACTATTCTGCTGCTTGTTCCGGCGGCCAACCCGGACGGCGTAGACATGGTGGCCGATTGGTATCGCCGCACGCTCGACACGCCGCACGAAGGCATTAATCCCCCGGAGCTTTATCACCATTACGCCGGGCACGACAACAACCGCGATTGGTTTATGCTCAATCTGCGCGAAACGCAGTTGCTGTCGCGCTTGTTCTGGCGCGAATGGTTTCCCCAAATTGTTTACGACGTTCACCAGCAAGGCGCCGCCAGCTCGCGCTTCTTTGTGCCGCCGTTCTACGATCCGCCCAATCCTCACATCGCTCCGGCGTTGCTGCGCGAAGTCGGATTGATCGGCCACAAAATGGCCGCCGATCTGCAAGCCGCCGGGCACAGGGGCGTGCTCACCAACGCGCTTTACGACACGTGGTGGCACGGAGGCTTTCGCACCGCTCCCTATTATCACAACTCGATTGGCATTCTCAGCGAAGCGGCGAGCGCGCGCTTGATGTCGCCCATTGACATTAGCGCCAAAGAGTTGAGCGAGGCTTCGTCACGCGGCATGCCCAGCGCGCTTCAGTCCGCCACGAATTTCCCGGACCCCTGGCCGGGCGGCACGTGGCGGCCGCGCGACATCCTCAAAATGGAAATGATCGCCGCCCGCTCCGTGCTCTCGATGGCCGCGAAATACCGCGCGCGCTATTTGCGCAACTTCTACGAACTCGGGCGTCGCGGCCTGGATTGGCAGCCAGGGCCGCGACAACCCGCGGCCTACCTGATTCCCCTCGCCGAGGGCAAGCGTGAAGCCATCGCCAAAATGTTGGGAGCCTTGATCGAACAGGGAGTGGAAGTACACCGCGTCGGCAAAACGCTGCGCGCTGCGATCGGCGCAGAGCAACAAACGCAAGAGCTGCGGGCGGGCGATTACTTGATTTTCCTCGCGCAACCGTACAGAGCAAACGTGCAGGCGCTGTTCGAGCGACAAACTTACCCAGAGAGGCGCGCCGCGGACAATAAGGCCGAGCGCCCCTACGATGTGGCCGGGTGGACGATGCCGCTGCAAATGGGCATCGACACGATCGCTTTGCTTGAGATTAAAGATTTGGTTGGCGAAACATCTTTAAGGCTGGTGCGCGAAGCTTCGGAAATCAGGCGCAGCCTTAACTTGGAGGCAAAACCGCGAGCGCCGCAGGGCACCCACTTGTCGACGAACAAAGTGGGTCTTTATCGCGGCTGGACAAACTCTATGGACGAAGGCTGGACGCGGCTTGTCTTCGACGATTTCAATGTGCCTTACCAAACGCTGCGCGACCGGGATCTGCGCGCGGGAGCTTTGCGCGCGCGCTTCGACGTGATTATTCTGCCTTCGCAAAACGACCGCGAGATCTTTGAGGGCCGCGCGCCTGACAGCTACCCGGCCGAGTTCACCGGCGGCATCGGCGAAAATGGAGTAACATCGTTGCGCGCGTTCGTCGAACAAGGAGGCACGCTTGTTTGTTTCGACGCCGCGACGGAGCTGGCCATCAAGCGATTTAACCTTCCGGTGCGCAACGCGCTCGAAGGCGTCAGCTCAGCTGATTTTTACTGCCCGGCTCGATTCTGCGTTTGGCCATAGCACAGCGCACCCGCTGGCCAGAGGATTGGCAACTGCCACAAACGCTTATTTCATTAACAGCCGGGCCTTTGAAGTGCTCGACCAAAAGCGCGTGCGCGTTGTGGCCCGCTATGCGGAGCGCGATCTGTTGCAGTCTGGCTGGCTCCTCGGCGAGAAGCATCTGGCGGGAAAGCCGGCACTGGTGGAGGTCGGGATGGGCGGCGGCCGCATCGTTTTGTTTGCCTTTCGTCCGCAACACCGCGGCCAAACATGGGCGACCTTTCCGTTGATCTTTAACGCTCTCGGATACCCGGCGCTGTGACGTGCTGACGTGCTGACGTTCATCGCCGCGAAGGCATCCTCTCGCCGCAGGGCGCATCAAACCGAAATGGCGTGCCGCCCGGCCGTAGCCGTAACGGGCCGCACCCATCATCCCTGCCGTTCGTTCCGGTACTCGAATCATGAAAAAACTTGCCGCATTGTGCCTGCTTCTCGCCGCTTTCGCTCCCGTATTTTTGCTGCGCGCTCAGTCGCGCGCGCGCCGGGTTGTTGGCGCTCATCAAAGTCCGCCGCCAGCAGCAACAACAACAGTAGCGCCGCCCCGCGATGCGTCGCGGCCGCCGGTGCTTAGCAATCAAGGGCGCGGCACACAGGAAGCATCGCAGAGTTCATCAGCTTCCGGCGGCGCTCAAACTTCAGAGGAAGTCGGCGCCGACGAAGTGGTGAAAGTTGACACGACGCTGGTCACGATTCCCGTCAGCGTGATGGATCGCGACGGGAAATACATACCTTACCTGCGCAAAGACGACTTTCGTATTTTCGAGGACGGCGTCGAGCACGAGATCGCTTATTTCGGCGCCACCGAGAAGCCTTTCACTGTCGCGCTGGTGATCGACACCAGCCGCTCAACGAAGAACCAGAGAGTGCCCCATCCGCTTGCGGTGGGGATGAATCTGTCATCGCGCTGGGGTTTCCAAAGGGGCGCAGCACCTTTGGTCAAGGGTGGGGTGAATGCCCCACCTGCGAAGGCGAGGCGTGCAGCGCGCGTTTTGCGCTGCCGCCGAGTTTACTTCCTAAGCTTGAAGACATGCAGGCCGCGGCCATCGCGTTCGTAGATCAACTGCGCGCCGACGACCGCGTGATGGTGATGTCATTTGACGACCGGTTGGAAGTGCTGAGCGAACTGACCAATGACCGGGCGCAACTTCGGCGCTCCATCCGCGAGACTCGCACCGGCGGCGGCACGCGGCTGTACGACGCGGTCGATTTCATAATCAACAAACGCGTCAAAATCATTACCGGCCGCAAAGCGATTGTGCTTTTTACGGACGGCGTGGATACCACAAGCAGGCGCGCCTCTTATGAGAGCACCGTGCGCGACGCCGACGAATTGGACGCTTTGATTTACTCCGTGCAGTACAGCACTTTTGGCGGCGGCGGCATTGTGGTTGGCAATGGCGGCGGCTGGCCGTTTCCGCGACGGCGCGGCGGCGGTATTCTTAATCTGCCGTTTCCCTTTCCCATGCCGCTTCCCGGCCCGGTGCCCGGCAGTGGCGGCGGCGGCGGGAATGGCAGCCGCGGCGAGCACGACCGCGGCACCGCGTATCTCAATGACTTGGCGATGAAAACAGGCGCCCGCGTCAATCGCGCCGACAGTTTGCCAAGCATCGAGCAATCGTTCGCGCTGATCGCGGAAGAATTACGGCGCCAATACAGCATCGGCTATTACCCGAAAAAGCTCGCGCGCGCCGGCGAGCGGCGGCAGATCAAGGTGCGCATGCGCGAGCCAAACCTTGTGGTTCGCGCCCGCGACAGCTACATCTTTGGAAGGATGAAGGATGAAGGATGAAGGATGAAGGATGAAAGCTAAGGATAGAAGAATTATATAAAAGTTCTTTGGCCTTACGTTCATCCTTCATCCTTCATCCTTTCTTAGACCACTGTGCCGTCGACCACAATTGAGTTTTTGGGAACGATGATGATGTGGTCGCGTATGTAGTAGCCCTGGTCGGGTCCGTCCAGGTTTTCGATGTTTTGTTCGTTGAGCAAGCGTACGCGGGCGCCGATGCGCGCGTTTTTGTCGACGATGGCGCGGCGGATGATGGTGTCTTGGCCGATGCCGATGGGCGGAATGCCTGAGCGCATATCGGTCATCATGTCATCAATGGTTTGATAGTAATCGGCGCCCATCAAAAAGGACGCTTCGATGCGCGCGCCGTTAGCGATGCGCGTGCGGATGCCGACAATCGAGCCGGCGATCTCGGCGCCGTTGAGGATGCAGCCGTCGGCGATAAACGAATCGCGCACATGACAGTTCTGGATTTTTGAGCCGGGCAGGTAGCGCGCGCGCGTATAAATCGGCGATTCGGCATCAAAGAAATTGAATTGCGGCAACGGCGAAGTCATGTCCAAATTAGCTTTGTAAAAGGCCGAGATGGTTCCAATGTCCTCCCAGTAACCTTTAAAGAGAAACGCCTGCACGTTGTGGCGCTTGATCGCTTCAGGGATAATCTCGCGCCCGAAGTCGACCCAGCCCGGATTCTCGTTCAGCAATTTCTCCAGCGCGTCATACTTAAAGACATAAATTCCCATCGACGCGAGAAAAGGCCGCTCGGCGGCTTCCGTGCCGGAAAGGCCGAAGCTGGCGCTCGTATCAACGCGCATGTTTTCCAGCGCGTCGCCCTTCGGCTTTTCGCTAAACTCCGTGATGCGGCCGTCGGCGTCGGTTTTCAGGGTTTGCCGGATGCCGGCCTCGGCGATGTT
>JBBJMB010000238.1:0-5889 GCA_037719755.1 Pyrinomonadaceae bacterium | reverse complement strand
TTGCCCGGTTACTTTTTGCACGATGGCCGATAACATATAAGTGGCCAGCGTATTGTAAAGAAACTTTGTGCCCGGCTGATGTACGACGGGAGTCGCCAAAAACGCTTTGACCCAGTCGTCGCTGGCGACCCCGGCGGCAGTCGGATCGGGGTCTTGACCCGCCGACATGCTGAGCAGATCCTTGACTGCAAGCTCTGACAAAAACGAATTGATCGTACCGGGCACATCCTGCGGAAAAAAAGAAACCACTTTATCGTTGACGCTCAAGCGTTTTTCGCTCACCGCGAAACCTATTGCCGTAGAGGTAAAACTTTTGCTAACGGAATACATGGTATGTTTCAGTTCCGGCCGGTAAGGATTCCACCACCCTTCGGCGATCACCTTGCCATGACGCAGAAACATAAAGCTGTGCAACTCATGCTTGCTTTTCCCCGCCGCCTCTAAAAAGCCGATCACGCCTGCGGAAGAAACGCCTTCAGCTTCAGGAACGCTGCGGGGAAGCGCACCCCCTGTTTGAGCGCCCACGCGTGCGCTGAGTAACAGCAAAAGCAGCGCTATTACAAAAGGTATTCTTCTGCGAACCATACCATTAAGCCTCCACTAAACTAGGACAGACAAGATTGGGACAAATAGCGCGCCCAGAAGAAGTGATAAGCATCAATGATCTAACGAGCTGGAGGCGAATCGGTTGAGCCTGTTATGAGGCTGCGGCGCAAAGACGCCGCACGCCCGGCATCACCCGCTCACTCTTGTCGTTGGAGGTAAGAGAACCGCCAGATGCGGATCGGGCGCGGCATTTCTGAGGTTCCGCCGCTTTCTTTCACGCAGCCGGCATATTCTCATCTCGTTTGTAGTGCTTTGTCTTGGTTAATGCTCCATTGACGTCGTAGACCTTCCATTCACCCACCTTAATGTCATTCACGTATTCACCTGCGTCATACAATGCCCCGTTTGGATGATAACGTTTCCACAGCCCCACTTTCTTCTCATTGTCAAACGCACCGGCCTGTAGTAACTCTCCGTTTTCGCGATACCATTTCCACTCCCCCGTCATCTTGCCATGCGAATATCGCCCGACGGCTTTCACCGATCCATTCCGCAAATAGTACCGCCACTCTCCTGTTTTCTCTCCGTTAGCGTATGCGCCGGTACAGGACAAGGATCCATCCTTGAAGTGCTGTTCGTGGAGACCGTTCTTCAGTTGTCCACTGGAGTCGCCACTACTCTCGTCCATTTTCATCGAATTCTCTCCCTCCACCATCGACCTCACATGAAACCGGCATTTTTCCGGTAGGAGCACACATGGATTGCGCTCCTTACGGCTTCGCAGTCAGCGCCGCTTTGCCGGCGAGCGCCTCTTTGTGGGCTCCTCCGGCGATGGGGCCAAGCTGGATGGCCGCCTCGAATTCTTTGGCGGCCTCCTGCGGCTTGTCGAGGAAAGCAAGGATGCGCCCGAGCGCTTCGTGCGCGCGCGAGAGTAAAGCGGCGTCGGTGTCGCGCGAAGCTATTTGCGCGGCCTGACGGTAGAAAGCGGCGGCGCGATCAAGGCGTTGCGCTTGGAGATTTTCATCGAAGGCGTCGCGCGCCGCGAGGCTGTAGGCTTGGCCCAGCGCGAAGAAAACACGCGGCTCACCGGGAAATTCTTGCAGCATCGCGCGCAGGCGCGTTTCGGCATCCTGGTAATTTTTCAGGTTGAGCAAATCCTCTATTTCGCTGAGCCGCCCAATCAGCCTCGCGCGTCCGGCATCATTCGGGGTGACGGCAGTCGTCGTGCCGCTTTCCCGCGCCGCCGCCAGCTCCTTTTCTCGGACGCCTCGCGCGGCGAGGCCGCGCTCGCGCGCTTCTTTGAATTCCGCGAGGCGGTTCTTTTCACGCGCCACATCAAACGAGGCGATCATGTCTGCGAAGACGTTGCTCACGTCAAAGCCCGAGGTCTCGATGCCGCGCAGTTGATCGGCGAAGTAAAAGAGAGCACGGCGCCGCCCTCGTATGCTTCGGCGAGCTGCCGCACAGTTTCATCCTCAAGCGCCCGGCGGCGCTCCCGATTCCTTAGTGATGCGCGGGCGCTCGGCTTCCGGCGCGCGGCGCAGTCTATATGCGGTCTCAAGCGCCAGCGATTCGAGCGCCGCAATCTGCTCCATGCGGGCGTCGGCCGCGACGATCAGTGAATTCGCGATGGCCGGAAACACATCGACCGAAAGCTGTTGCGAGGTCGCCTTCTGGCTTTCGTCAATTAATCCCCGCAGCTCGTCGCGGCGCAGCGAGACTTCGCGATTGAAACGCAGCACGAGCGGGTCAACGACGTAACGCAAATACGAGCGACGCACTTCCGAGCCGTTCATGCGGGCGTTCGGCGGCACAATCAAATAATAATCATCGGCGATCACACGCAGGTTGATCGCGCCGGGCGACGCCAGCAGATCCTGCACCACCACAAACCGCCGCTCGTTTTCGCGCACCGTGTAGGTCGTGACGCCTGACTTTTTCTTCTTTTTACCGCCGGCCGCCGCGCTCTTCGTCGGCACGCGATCAAACGCCGTCGTCATCGGGCGCATGTGCAGATACGAAAGCACCGCGCGCACCATCTCAGCCGTTTGCGGACGCAGGGCGTCGCTTTGTTTTTTGTACACCTCAAGGTAACTGGGAAGGCGCTCATTAAGGCCGGCGGCCCGGTAAAACTCGCGCAACAGCGGTGCGAAATCGAGCACCTCCAGCACATCGCCCGGCAAATCTTCGCTGCGCTCAGGCACATCAAGCGACGGAGGCGGCCCCAGCGCAAAAGCAAGCGAAACATAACGGGCCGCTTGCTCGGCGGCAGTCACGCCCGGTTCCTGGGATCGATTGTTTTCGTAAAAGCTGCGCATCCGCTGGCGCAGATCATCGCTGATGTTCGACTGAGCCTTGCGTATGTCCAAACGCAACTCCGACGGTTGCCGCCCTGGAGGCGTCGGATCGAAGCCGGCCGCATCCAACGCGGACATCATAATGATCAAACGCGAATCGGGCTGAAAAGTCACGCCGTACTCCGTAAGATCAACTGCGGTAGGACTTGGCGCGGCGATTTTGCTCGGAGCGGTCGCAGCGGGAGTGGTCGCCTGAGCGGGAGCGGCTCCGGTAGTGATGCTCTGCTGTTGCTGCTGCTGCGCCGTCGCGGCAAGATGAAGGGCAAAAACGACAGGGGCGAAAAAGAAAAATCTCTTCATAAATCTAAAACTTTGTTGAAAACGAGTTTTGGGGAGGCGATGTCAGATGCCTCTTACGTGCGCCGCGCAAACATTTAAAAACGGCTGCCGGGGGCGTTTTTACTCTTTCCCGTCTGCGAGCGGAGCGAAGTAGACGTAATGTTAAAGGATACGCGGCGAGAGAACAAATTACGGAGAGCACCATGCCGCCAATTGCAAAAGGCACCAAAACGGCGCGACCGTGAGTGAAGAGCGAGCGCCAATAAGCGCCGTCGGTGATGTGCGGATCTTTCAGCAACTCAAGCCCCGCGTCCGGCAGGCCGAGCGGTTGACCGAGGAGAAAAGCGCCGACGGCGTAGGACGCGAGGATAATCGGCACCAGCGTCAGGAACGGATTGTTGACAAAGGTGCCGCTAAAGATCGCTAATTTATTGAAGCGGAAAACGAAGGCCAGCACGGTCGCCATGATCGTGTGGAGGCCGAGAAAAGGTGAGAACGCGATAAAGACGCCAATCGAAAACGCGAGGGCCGTACGCTCAGGCGGATCGTCGAGCGCAAGCAAGCGGTTGATTGTAGCGCGAAACATGCTTAGAGTGACCAGTGACGCGAAGAGTGACAATGAGCGAAAGCGACAAGTGACAGCATTTCTTGTCACTTGTCACTTGTCACTTGTCACTCTTCGCAGTCACTTGTCACTCTCCGTTGTCACTTGTCACTTGTAACTATTGAGGGCGCTTTCTTCGTCGTCGAAAACATCGAAGACGGTGAGCAGCTTGGTGATCGCCAGCAAGTCCTGAATCTTCTGCGTCAATTTGAGGCTGGTTGCCCGCCCTCTTTGTTCACCGAGGTGAAGCTCGAAACCAGCTCGCCGATGCCGGAATCGACATAGCTGACGCCGGCCAAATTGAGAAGGATTTTTCTTTTGTTCTCTTCAAGCAAGCGGCGAATCGAACCGCGCAGCGAGACGCTTCCTTCGCCGATGGTAATCTTTCCGCTGAGATCGAGAATCGTTACGTCACCTGCTTGACGCTCGTTCGTACTTAGTTCAGCCATTGTGGATCAATCTCCTTAAGTGAGTTTAGCGAAGATGTTAATTAAAGAATCGCCGAAGCGGGGCACGGCAGCGTTTTATCCTCGGCGTGTGGCCCAATCGATGCTCGGAACGAATGTGGCCGCGAAACGGCGAGCTAAAACCTTTTGGTCATCCGCACAACGGTGCCGCCGTCCGGGTGGCGCAGCCAAACGACTTCGTCCATAAAGGCGCGCATAAAAAGAATGCCGCGGCCCGAAGCCAACATAATATGTTGCGCATCCGTCGGGTCCGGAACAGCTTCCGGCTCAAACCCAACGCCGCGATCACGAACGAGAACGACCAAATCGCTCGCCGTCGCAATGAATGTCACATCCACCAATTTGGCGTCATCACGTTGGTTGCCATGAATGACTGCATTGGCGACGGCTTCGCGCACGGCCAAGCCAAGCCGAAAGCGACGTCTTCGCCCACGCCGGGGCGTTCGAGGACGCGCGCGGCCACACGGCCGTCTCCTCGATCGACTCTATCCGACTCGGTAGCGTTAATTCAGTCGTCTGCTCCGTCACGGCAAAGAACGCAACTCCCAGAGCGCTTTGAAATGCGAGCGCTTTTTGCCCGCTCGACAAAAATCAAATGAATAGGGCCGAGAGATTGACACGCCCACCAGTCACATGTCAAGAAAAGGCTTGATTTAGCGCGACCAGGCGGCGCCATGTTGCCGTCGGCCGCTTGATCGGCGACAATCGTGCGGCTCGCGAAATGTTGAGATCACAGACTCAGATGGTGGATGAGACACGCAAAATATTAATCACCGGATTTATGGGCGCGGGCAAAACAACCACCGCCCGTTCGCTCGCCCGCCTGCTCGGAACCACATGCGTGGACCTGGATCAATTGATCACTGATCGACACGGACTCTCGCCCCAGGAGATCATCGACGCGGAAGGCGAAATGCGCTTTCGCGAAGTCGAGACGATGGCTCTCGACGCGGCGCTGGGCGACCGGGCGGCCCACGTCGTATCGCTTGGCGGCGGCACCTGGGCCATCGGCCAAAACCGCGCGCTGATTGCGGAACACGGCGGCTTCGTCGTTTGGCTCGATGCGCCTTTCGCGCTGTGCTGGCGGCGGATCGCCGCCACCGGCAAAATTCGTCCGTTCGCTCGCGATCGCGAAAAGGCGTGCCAGCGTTATGTGGAGCGCCGCGCTCTTTATCAATTGGCGACGCTGCGCGTGGCGGCGACCGAGCTGAAGCGGCCGGAAGTTATCGCGGAAGAGATCGCCGCCGCGCTCGCCGAGCACAAAAACGCCGACGAGCATCGTTTCCCCATCTCAACTAACTGACAGCCGCCGCGCCATCAAGCAACAAACAATCGGGAGAGCAGTGATGACTAAAGGGACGGAGGACGCGCAAGCTCTGAAGGTTGCGAAGACTCTCAAAAACGCGTCGAACTGGAAATCGCACGCCGTCGCATCCGCCGATGGCTACTACAATCTGCAAACCGAAGACACCGGCGACGTAAGCGTGCGCCTCTTTCTCACGCCGTCGCTTTTGGCCGAAGCCGAAGACACGCTGTACCGCCAGATCATCAACGCCACACGCTTCCCCGGAGTGCGCCTGGTCGTGATTACGCCCGACACACACTACGGCTACGGCGTGCCCGTTGGCTGCGTGAT
>JBBJMB010000237.1:0-5925 GCA_037719755.1 Pyrinomonadaceae bacterium | reverse complement strand
AAGCCGCTCACACCCGCCGCCTGAGCCCCGTCCAGTCCGGCGACGGCGTCCGCTTGTGCGATCTCGTCGATGCGGCGCAAATCATCCGCGTTTAGTTCCACGTCAAGCGCGCCGACGTTCTCCGCCAGATACTTCTCGCGCTTGGTGCCGGGTATCGGAACGATATTTTCGCCCTGCGCCAGCACCCAGGCGAGGGCGAGTTGGGCGGGCTGGCAGTTTTTTTCCACCGCCAGTTCCTTGATGCGGTCAACCAGCCGCATGTTCCGCTCGAAATTGCCTTGCTGGAATCGCGGAAAGATGCGCCGGCGGTCGTTCTCTCCCAAATCATCCGGAGTTTTGATTTGGCCCGTTAAAAATCCGCGCCCGAGCGGGCTATAAGAGACAAAGCCGATCCCGAGCTCGCGGCAGACGGGCAGAATCTCCGCTTCGGGGTCACGCGACCAAAGTGAGTACTCGGTTTGCAAAGCCGCAATCGGGTGCACGGCGTGAGCGCGCCGAATCGATTCGGGGCCGGCTTCCGAAAGACCCAGGTAGCGCACTTTGCCTTGCTCAACGAGCCGCGACATCTCGCCCACGGTCTCTTCGATGGGCACGGTCGTGTCCACGCGGTGTTGGTAGTACAGATCGATCACGTCGATGCCGAGCCGCGCGAGGCTCGCTTCACACGCGTGGCGCACATATGCGGAACTGCCGTTAATGCCGAGAAAGCTCCCGTCTTCGCCGCGCACGTTGCCGAACTTGGTGGCGATGATTTCGTCGCCGCGCCGCCCTTGGATCGCGCGGCCGACAAGTTTTTCGTTCGTAAACGGCCCGTACATGTCCGCTGTGTGGAGAAAGTTGACGCCGCGATCGAGAGCCTGGTGAATGACGGCGACGGACTGCTCGTCGTCGCGCTCGCCGTAGAATTCCGACATACCCATGCAGCCTAAGCCGAGCGCGGAGACTTTTAGCCCGGCACCCAAAAAACGCATCTTCATTTCCGATCATCCTTTCCGAGTAATCGTCGACAACAAGTAAGTGTGATCCGGTGTTCGCTGATTTACAACTTGGCGTAAATGATGCTAAACGAATAAGAGGCGTGCGGGCAACACAAATTGCGGCCTCGCGACCGTGGTCGCGGCGAGCCTTTTTCTCTGCGCCCTTTGCGTCTTTATCTTTGTGGTTCTTTGCGTTGAGGTGAGACTGACTTAAACGCAAAGCGGCGCAAAGAAAAGACGCAAAGGGCGCAGAGAAAGATTTCAGTCACAAACCAACTCACGACTGAGTTAACATTTCCCGGATCAACATCGAGCGGAGGTTTCCCATGAAAATATTCGTTATGCTGTGCGCGTTGCTGTGCCTCGTCCCTGTCGGTGCGATGGCCGCTCCGAAGAAGATTCGGGTGCTGCTCTGGTCTGAGCAAACCGAGCCGCGCGACATTTATCCGACCGGGATCAGCGGCGCCCTCGCCGATCACTTAAACAAGATGCCCAACATGGACGCCGTGACGGCGACGCTCACTGACGAAGGCGCGGGCGTCGCCGACGCGGCGCTCGCACAAACGGATGTCTTGATCTGGTTCGGCCACAAAAAGCATGGCGAGGTGCCGGACGATGCTGTTGACCGCATCGTTCGGCATGTGCGCGAACGCGGCATGGGCTTCATCGCGCTGCACTCATCGCACTACTCCAAGCCGCTCAAAAAGCTGCTGAACGCCACCGGATCTTGGAGCTCTTACGTCAACTTCGCGAAGCCCGAGCGTATCTGGGTGGTGCTGCCGAGCCATCCGATTGCGAAGGGCGTCAGCGATTTTACGATTCCGCGCGAAGAGATTTACACTGAGCCGTACGATGTGCCGGAGCCCGAAGCGGTGATCGCCGAAGGCACTTGGGAGACCGGCCACCGCAACCGCGAGGTGATGACGTGGACGCTCGACAAGGGGCGCATGGTGTATATCCGGGCCGGGCACGAAGAGTATCCGATTTTCTTGATGCCGCAAATGCAACGGCTCGTCGCGAATTCAGTTGAGTGGTCGGCCGGTCGCACCAAAGCGCCGAAAGGGGCCGCGCGCCGGGATGCCGGACCGGCCGCGACAGTGCAAGGGCCATACAAAAAACAGTCGGAGTAATGATTTGTAAACTCGCGGCATGAGTTGGCTTCATCTCTCTCTCTGTGCTTCTCTGAGTTCTTTCTCTGTGATTCTCTCTCGTTTAAGTGAGACTGACCTAAACACAGAGATGCACAGAGAGAGATGAAGCCCATGATTTGGGTTTACTCACATCCTCAAATTGCCGGGCCATCCACGGATCATGAAGATCATCTTAGCGGAAGTGCGCGATCAAGCGTCGCACAGCGATCAAGCGTCGCACAGCGAGCGGGCGTTCGATAAACCGCTGGTCGTCATCGGACGCGACCCTTTGCAGTGCGACATCGTTTTCGACCAAACCGCATGGCCGATGGTTTCGCGCAGACATGCGGATTTTCGTTTCACCGACGGGCGCTGGTTCTTAACCGACGCCAACTCGAGCTTCGGCACCTTCGTTAACGGCGAGCGCGTGACGAACGCCATCGAGGTTGATGCGGGCGCGCAGGTGCAATTTGGTGCCGGCGGCCCGTTGCTGGTAATTGTCAAAATTGCGGAGCATGTTGCACCGGCCGAAAGCGGATCAAAGGGTGCGGCGGCGAACTACGAAACTCGAGTTGTGGCTGGCCCCGAAAGAGTTAGCGCGTTGCCGCGAGCCGCGCCTGTCGCTGAGCAAGCGTCGCCGCTTCCGCCCACGGGCCGCGCGGCCAGCAGTCCGCCGCGCTGCCCACGCAAAGCGCTTTTCTTGAATACGTGAGCGGCATGAGCACCAAGCCGGAGCGCGTGCGGCTCGACCGCTCCAGCATTATGCTCGGTCGCGATCTTTCTTCGGACGTGCCGATTAACGCTGATTCGGCCGTCGTCTCACGCCGCCACGCGGAAATCCAACGGCCGAGCGGGCAGCAGCAGCATACGCTCGTTGATCTCGGCAGTTTCAACGGCACACTGCTCAACGATTTGCGCATCGCGCAGCCGGAGCCGCTCTACGACAACGACCGCATTCAGCTCGGCCTGGGCGGGCCGGTCTTCCGCCTGATCGATCCCGCTCACCCGCGCCCGAACGGCGGGAAGCATGAGCAAGCACCTTCGGGCCCCCTGGCCGACAGCGTCAATTTTCAGCGCACCATGGTCGTGCGTGCGACCCGCAGCCACAGCGCCGGTGCCGTGAGCCGTGAGGTCGCCGCCGCCAGCGGCAACGCGCAGGCACATTTGCTTTTTGAGCGTTCGTTCGCTGATGAGAAGCCTCTGCTCGCCGTCGGCCGCGGCTCCGACAATGACATTTGCCTCGACGGCCTTCAGATCTCCAACCACCACGCGCGTTTCCATCGCACCGCCGCCGGCATTTTTGTCGAAGATGCCGGCTCAACCAACGGCGTCTACTTAAACGGCGTACGCCTCACCGCCCGCCAGCAGGTTTCAAGCGATGACGTGGTGCAGATCGGGCCTTTCGTGCTTCGGGTCGCCGCCGCCGCCATCGGCGTCGCCGTCTTCGACTCGCGCTCAAAGACGCGCATCGACGCCGTCTCCGTCACCAAGGTGGTGGGTAATCGCTCGGGGCGCGGAACGCTCAAGCTGCTCGACGACGTGAGCCTCTCCATTCAACCGAACGAATTTGTCGGTTTGCTTGGGCCTTCGGGCGCAGGCAAGTCGACGCTGATGGACGCCCTAAACGGCATGCGCCCGGCGACCGCCGGCCATGTGCTCTACAACGACCTGGATCTTTATCAGCATCCGGAATCACTCAAGCAGTCAATCGGCTACGTCCCGCAAGACGACATCATCCACCGCGAGCTCACGGTTTATCGCACGCTCTACTACGTGGCGCGCCTGCGGCTTTCGCATGACGTGTCGAAGCCGGAGATCGATCAAATCATCGGCGAAGTCTTGGATGTGACCGGCCTCACCGAGCGGCGCGACGTGCTGATCGCGCAACTTTCGGGCGGGCAGCGCAAGCGCGTCTCCATCGCCGTCGAGTTGATCACCAAGCCGTCCGCCATCTTTCTCGACGAGCCGACCTCCGGGCTCGACCCGGCGACCGAAGATAAGATCATGCGCCTCTTTCGACAAATCGCGGAATCGGGGCGCACCGTGATTCTCACCACGCACGCGATGGAGAACGTCAAGCTGTTTGACAAAATCGTCGTGATGATGCGCGGGCGCTTGGTCTTCTACGGCACCCCGCCGGAAGCGCTCGCGCACCTCGGCGCAGACAGTTTCAAGGATCTTTACGACAAGCTCGAAGCGCCGATTGGGGATGAGATGAGCCGCTCTGCTCCGTTGCCCGCGGACGCGACCGAGGAGCAGCGTCGCGCGCGCGATGTACAGTGCGAAGCGGTGACCGAGCGCGTGGCCGACGAGTGGCGAGAACGCTTCGCGTCGACCGAGATGTACCGGCGTTATGTCGCCGAGCCGCTCAGCGGAATCCGGCGCGACGCGGGAGCCATCCAAGTGGCGCGCCACCGCGCGGGCGTCACCGATTCGCTCAGACAATGGGCGACGCTCACTCGCCGGTACACGGAGGTCCTCGGGCGAGACCGTCTTAACCTGTTGGTTCTTTTCGGGCAGGCGCCGCTGATCGCGCTGTTCACGTGGCTGGTGATGGACGCGCAGAGCGCGCGCGACTTTCCCTATTTTCTGTTGGCTCTGGTCGCCATCTGGTTCGGCACTTCGGTGGCGGCCCGCGAAGTGGTCAAGGAGCGCGCCATTTACGGGCGCGAGCGCATGATTAATTTGGGCCTTTGGCCATACATCGGGTCAAAGCTCGCGGTGCTGCTTGTGATTGTCGCCGCGCAGTGCCTGCTTCTCTTCGGCACGCTCAAATTGCTGGACATCGCGGGGTTGATGTCGCTGCCGGGCTTGTGGGGCGGCGTGCCGCAACTGCTTTTGATGATCCTCACGGGAATGGTCGGCATCGCGCTGGGACTTCTGGTGTCATCTGTGGTGAAAACCTCCGAGATGGCGACGAGCATTGTGCCGCTGATTCTGATTCCGCAAATTCTCTTTTCGGGATTGGTCGGCGTGCCGCAAAACGCGGCCAGGGTGGTCGGCGCGGCGATGCCGGCCGTGTGGTCTTTCGACGGATTAAAACGCTTATCAATGCTTGACACGCTGGAGCCAGAGGGTTCGCTCGAAACAGGGCCAAACAAAGGGCTCGGTCTCTACAAGCGAACCGAAGAGGCGAACGAGCAAAGCATCGCCGCGGCGCGCCGGGACGTGGAAAAATACCGGGAGGATGCCATCAAGCAGCTAAACGACTACGAGCGAAGCGTGAAAGATTACCGCGCGCCGGAGGGTCGCACAAATCCGGCGCTCGCGGCGCCCGAGATTCGAAACTCGCGCCCGCGCCATCCATTCCCGACGCGCAGAGGATGAGCGACGACCGCAGCCGGTACGTCAGTTTTCTGCACCCGTGGGGCGATCTGAGACGCGATCCGCTCATCTTGGCTCTGATGTTCATCGCACTCGTGGGAGCCACGCTCGTCACCTTGCGCATCCAGGATTTACGTTGATGGTACGACCGGGACATGGCCGCGCGCGCGGCGACGGTTTATACTTCGCGGGGCAAAAAGAAAGGCTGACAGCGAATGAATTTTACGCACGACTTACTTTCTCGAAACACGCGCTCTTTTTCGATGGCGCTCGCTCTTCTCGCGACCGCTCTCACGTCGGGCTGCCGACCCTCAAGTGAGACAAACACCAATCGTGCGGATGCCAAAAGCGCCTCGACGGCGCCCGGCAGCACGTCGGGCGTGAGCGTGTCGATCTCGCCTGGCTCGGCCAAAAGCGGCAGCGCGCCCTCGGAGCCGGCCGCGATGGCGCTGGTTCCGGCGGAACTTCTGAACGCAGAAATTCAGATGCTCGAC
>JBBJMB010000028.1:0-19252 GCA_037719755.1 Pyrinomonadaceae bacterium | reverse complement strand
CAATCCCGTCAGGGCAGCGATCACCCGCAGCAACTTAAACGATTGCGGAGGCTCCAATAATCCGGATGTTCCCGGCCTGCCCGGCGATTCGACTACGCCTTGATACCTTCTCACCGACGCCCGCGCCCATGTGACAAACGCCGCCGGATACGTGCAGCAGGGAATTGATCTGTTTGGCGGCCGCGTGCATCTCGAAGGAGGTCTGCGCTACGACTACTTCCGCTTTCAAGTGAACGATCAAGCTCAACCAATTTTTTCCGGCCTTCGAGGCGGCGCACGCCTGCAACCGAAAGCCACCATCTCCTACACGCCATCGGATCGTGTGCCGGCCACTTTTTATTTCAACTACGGTCGGGGCATCGCCAGCCAAGACGCGCGCGGCGTCGTCCGCCGGCCCTCGGGACCCACCATCTCCACCACAGACTTTTACCAATGGGGCGCCTCTCACAACACGAAACGATTTTCCTTCAGCACGGATCTTTTCCTGATAGACCAATCCAACCAGCAGGTGTACATCCCCGACGATGGCAGCATCGAGTTTGCCGGCCCTTCTCGCACTTACGGATTTGAAGCGAAAACCTCCGTGCAGATTCATCGCTTTTTAGCTTTTAGCGGCGGCCTCACGCAGGTCAGCAACGCCTTTTACCGCAGCACACGCCCGAGAATTTATGTTGATAGCGCGCCGCATACGGTGGCGAACGCCGGTTTGACCTTCTCCGGTTACC
This sequence comes from Pyrinomonadaceae bacterium, assembly GCA_037719755.1. Lineage (GTDB taxonomy): Bacteria > Acidobacteriota > Blastocatellia > Pyrinomonadales > Pyrinomonadaceae > JBBJMB01. Next base: position 18,527 of record JBBJMB010000028.1, on the reverse strand, counting down.
GCGGCTTGACCGGCGCGTTGCGCTACCGCCACATCAGCAATTACCGCCTGGACGGCGAAGACGCACAAATTCGCGCCGCCGGGCATGACGTGTTGGATTTGAGCTTCGCCAAGCGCATCCGCTCATGGATGAGCTTTAACTTTTCCATCGACAACCTGACAAACAAGCGTTACTTCGAGACGCAAAACTACTTTGAGTCGCGCCTGCGACCGGGCGATGAAGTTATCTCGCGCATCCACGGTACGCCCGGCTACCCGCTCGGTCTCACTGTCGGCTGCACCTTTCATCTGTTTGGTGAGAAGTAGCGAAAAGAACTGCTGATAATCTCTTTAGCCTTTTCCGCAGCCTGCCGCGATCAGCGGAAGAGATGATGGATTGCACACCTCTCATCAATTGAGCGCTCGAAAATCCTGCATGTCTATCGCTGCTATATGGAGAACACGCCAACAGTGGGATTACGTTTGCGCGGCAAATAGCGTTGGCGAGAATGTATCTGCTCGTCCTAAGAAATCAGTGTTGTTACGCGCTTAACATAGTTGCTTGACAACTTCGCGTTGGCGGCTTAATCTACTTCTCCCAAGCTCTTTGTGAGAGCCCTGCGCTTCTTTCAGCTGAAGTTGAATTTTTCAACTTCAGTTGATCTCAAGCATGTTTTTCTGGTCAAGCAACCTCATTTCGTGCGGCCTTCTCCTCACTGTGAAAGCGGCACTTAGCAGATTTAGCCCCAACAGCTATATATAACGGTTTTCCCGTAAGACCGAAGTGTCTGCAAGACCCGGTGAGTGACGTAAACCAAAGTTGTGAGAGGAGCCTACCTATGTTTTCAAAGCTAACGCAAAATCTAACACAGCGATGCAACGACACTGAGATGCGTGAGGTCTTCAAAGCGCGAGACCAATCCCGCCTGGAAGCAGCCCAGATAGAGCAGTTGAAGCGAGAAGCGCATGACAAATTTATGAGCGACCCGAGTGCGACACAAGCAGAGTTTGAACGTCTTTGGCCGCAGCTGTGCACCGACCTGGCTCACTTTCGTCGGAAGTACAGCAATCACGTGGGTGTGGCGTAAGCAGAAGGCGGGATGCAAACCTTCCTTGCTTAACGAAATGCTTAACGAAATTTCGTTCGTCATGTGTGAATTAGAATTAGGAGATGCGTCATGCCTCAAGCAGCAGCACAACAGATCGTTGAGTACGCCACCCTTACAATAGGAGTATGCGTTGAGGGAAAACTCCTCACAGGTCAGGAAACAGATCGCACTATGCTGTGCCCCAAGTGCGGGCGGGTCGGGTTGCTCGCGCGCGGGCGAGGCAAACAGCCGCAGGTCGTGATACATGTCGGGCGAGTGGTCAATGGCCTGCTGGATGGAATTGACTGCCAGTTAACGAAAGAGGCACCTGCTGTGGGCGTGACACCGCACTGATGAACGGCAACCTCAACTCGACTTCGTCCATTTCGATTGAGGCTGACACCTGTCGCGCGGCAGCCACGCTTCCGGTCACGGCGACCAGACGAGCGAAGAAATCACGTTGGTTAAGCGCGCGGTTGCGGTAGGCTGAGATAACAGTTTCGATGCTCTGTTCCATTATTTCCCTACGCCGCACAGAGTAATCGATGGACAAGCGGAAACCAGGAATGGCCACAAGCGTTTAATGACAATCGCCGTTATCTCTCGGTTTTCGCCACTCATTTTTATTGCACCACCCGAGGCGCCGTAGCGCTCAAGATCTGATACTTGCCACGCCTTCATTTAACGCACGAATGTAGGCGGCGTTACAGCCGCAACAACCGCCCAGGTATCCGATGCCTTCTTGTCTGGCGATGTGAGCGAAGTCTGTAAATTCACGTCTGGCGATTTGGATAACTTCCAATTCATCGGGAAATTGCGGAAGACGGGTAAAGCAAGGCGTTTCGTCCGTCGTGCGAAAGGCGGCGGGTTGCGCGGCGAGAGGGACATCGACAGCCGAGCGCATTTGACGCAAAACGCCGAGCATTCTTTGCGGCTCTTGCTCGCAATTCACCCCGACGATGTGTGCGCCGGCCGAAACCATCGCGCGCGCGCACTCGCTTGGCGAATGATCGTCGCTGCACGCCTCAAGCGTCGGGCGAAAACTCATGGTGGCGATCACGGGAAGAGCGCTCTCACGTGCGCATTCGAGGGCGATCAGCATTTCTTCCAGATGAAAGAAAGTTTCTAAGATCAGCAGATCGACGCCGGCCTCGCTTAACAAGCGAATTTGTTCGCTCAATAACTGGCGTACGTAATCGGCCGCGCCGCGCCCCTCTCGCTCGAAGAGTTGCGTGCGGGAGACGGAACCGGCCACGAGCGCTCGTTCGCCGGCCACATCTCTGGCGATGCGCACCGCCGCCGCGTTGATCGACTCGGTTTGAGCGCCGTAGCCGGCCCGCTTCAACTTTTCGCGCGTGCCGAAAAAGGTCAGCGCCTGAAGCACCTGCGAGCCGGCGCCCAGAAACTCCAGATGAAGTTGCCGTAAGGCTTCCGGGTTTTCAATCGCGATTTCGGGCGTAAACTGTCCGCTGCCTTTTCCCGTTCCCACCTTCTCGCGTTGAGACCCGCTGTCAACGTAACCGCGCCGCTCAAGTTCGATCAGGTAGCCGCCGTCACCGACAACTACTCCCTGCTTTTTGATCAGCTCCAAGATTTTTGCATCCATACTTTTATCTCTCCAAATTATCCAGCTCATCATCACCGAACGATTTTTTAGAAGTTTGCCAAACAGTCAAAGCGGCCCCGATCACGCCCGCCTCATCTAGTGCGGCGCGCTTGATTGGGATGTGGCGAACTAATTCCGACCACGTGTGTTCGCGGGTGGATTTGACGAACGACTCCCAGTAGCAACCACCGGCCCGACCCAAGCCTCCGCCAACCACCACGGCCTGCGGGTCGAGTACGTTGATAAGCAACCCGGTCGTGACGCCGAGGGCCGAGCCAGCTGTTTCCAAAACTCTCCGAGCATCTTGGTCTCCGGCTGCGGCGTGGTGAAAGACCTGCTCAGCTTGGCTCACATTTACGGCCGTGCAACGACGGTAGCGATTCACTAAAGCGGGACCCGCCGCGTACTCCTCAAGGACGAATCGATTCTCCGCGCCGCATTCTGCACATCTGCAGGTGAGCGAACTGCTCGCACAAATTAAAGCAGCGCCGTGCGCACCCGCAAACGGGCGACCGTGCAGCACCAGGCAGCAACTGATGCCTGTTCCTACTGTGAGGTACAAAAACGAGTCAAAGCCTTGACCGGCTCCGCACTTCGCTTCGGCAAGCGCTGCCGCTCGGACGTCGGCCTCTAAACGAGTTGGCGCAACACGGGACAGTCTGTGAACGACGGGCAACCCGCGCCACTTGATCGTGTGTTCGCTGGCGACTGCGCCCGCTAAATCAATTAACTCTGCGACGCCCACGCCCATTCCGGAAAGGCTCAGCCCTTGAGCTTTTGCCTCGCCCGCTAATTCGAGCGCCAGAGCTTCGACATCACGCAAAACAACTTCGCCGCCGCGCTCAGCTTGCGTGGGAATCAATCTGCGGCACAGCAACTCGCCTGAAGATGTGACCAATCCCGCGGCGATTTTTGTTCCGCCGACATCAATGCCGATGGCGACTGTTTGTGTGTTGGTGAGAGCGCTGGTCATCCGTCGCCTGATTTATTGCTCGTCCGCCGGTCTGGTGTGATCGTGCACATGATGAACATCGCGGATCTCTTCCCGAAGGCTCAAATCGTATTCATCTACGCGCGAGTTGACGCGCGCCCACTTGCCATCACGGGCCGATTGGTCTGCCGCTTCAATGACATCAAGCAGGTGCAAATCGTGCGAGATGTTGGCGAGCGGCGGGCGGTTTTCTTGCAAAGCTCTCACGATCTCCGCCAGCCCGTCCGTCCACGTCCAAGTTCCCTCAATCGGCTCGTAATTCTCCCACCGATTAGTTTCATTGCGCCAGATTTCGAAGCCGCGCGGGTCCCAATCGTCACCGAGCAAATTCGCTGTTCCTGCGGTTCCGTAAATTTCCAGCGCAGGTCTGCGGTAGCGCTGAATCGCGTGGCTGGAAACGACGTTCGAAAGGGCGCCCGACTCGTGACGTAAAATCACATGTGAGACGTCGTGGCCCGGCTGAAGGATCTCAATTGCGCCAATTGTGCGCGATTTTGTCGCCGTATGTTGGGCTGCGAAAACTTCAATCACGGAACCTAAGATGGCTGCGAGGCTTTTCAGATTGTAGATGCCTACTTCGGCCAAAGGACTGATCCGGCCTTCGTGATACCAACTCGCCCAAGTCGATCCGGCGTTGCCGTACAGTCCGCGCGCCGAATGAAGGCGTCCGATCTCACCGCGTCGGAGGTGACTCCAAAATGAACGAAACGTCGGAGCCAATTGCACAAAGGGAGCTGTTAGTAAATGAAGCCCAAGTTTTTCCGCCAGCTCAGCCACCGCTTCCGCCTCGGCGCGAGTTTGGGCTAAAGGTTTCTCCACAACCACATGCTTACCGTGTTCCAGCGCGCGACGGGCAAGCTGCGCATGACTATCCGGGGAAGTAATGATCAGCACGACATCCACATTCGATGTGAGCACCTGCTGCGCATCTTCGACTATGTGAATTCCGGGTCGGCGGGCGTACAGTTCACTGCGCCGCTCTTCGCTTCTGACGCAGACGGGGCCGAGGAGCGCCTGCCCTTTTGGAATGAGTCGGTCGAGCACTTGCAGGTACGCCCAGAGGACATTTCCCGCGCCGATAATCCCGACGCGAACCGGTGCCGTGCGCGCTTGGTTGTCACGAATCAAACGCAACTCCTTTCCGACGCGAAAGCTGAAGCCGAATCAGTTTCATACGAGAGCATCGCGGCGGCGATGATCGCCAGGGCAATCCCGACCCACTGCAAAGCGGTCAAACGCTCGGCCAGAAAGAGGTTCGCAAAAACAATTGTCACCAGCGGGTAGAGAGCGGTCAAAGGCACTGCGATTGATGCTTTGGCCCCTCTCTCCAGTGCCAGAAAGAGAAACCATGAGCCGAGCCCGTTCGTCACTCCGCTGAGCAGCCCGATGGCGGCGTCTTGTTTGTTTATTTGTAAAACGTCCCCGCCGTGCCACAGCCACGGCAGCAACAGCGCGAACCCGACAAGCAACCAGACCATCAGCGATTGCGATGAAATGCGATTGGTGCCGAGTTTTTGCAACAACCCGACGACGCCCCAACAGATCACCGCGAGGCCGGCGTAAAACAACCACCCTTTCATCATGTAACCTCACAACGAGAGAATTAAAATGGCGACGAGCGCCAGAATCATCCCCGCGCCTTGAACCCGATTGATGCGTTCGCGCAAAAACATCAAAGCGAGCAGAATCGTCAGTAGCGGAAAGAGCGCAGTGACGGGGCCGACAATAGAGGCTTGACCTTGCGCCAATGCCGCGTAAAAGGCGAGCATCCCGAGCCCGCTGATGACTCCGTTGAGAATTCCGTAAAGCGAGCCGCGCAAATCGGTCTCAACTTTGCCGCCGAGCTGAAAGCAAGCGATGATGACCGGCGGGATGAGCCCGAAGGTGAAGAGAAACTGAAGTTGATGCGGCTGCACGCGGTCGGACCCGAGCTTGGACAAAAAACCCCAGGTGCCCCACCAGAAGATGCACAGCAAGGCGTACACAAGCCACGTCGGAGTACGAAGCGATTTTGTGCTGCGGCGGCTTGCCGCTTCGTGGACGTGCGCTGCGGCGCCGGATTGTTTACGTTGCTTCGCCAAGAGTGACTGCGGCAGAGACTGAGCTTGCATGATACGGAATGATGCCCCCTTCTTTCTCAACGATGTAAGTGCAAAGCCTGAACGAGTCGCAATCAACGCCGCGTAAGTGCGAGAATCTTTCGGCGGCGAGTTGAACTGGCATAATGTCCAGTAAGAACTGCCAGCCGCGCGGCGACTCTGGTGTTTGCAAAGCGAGGTGGGCGATGTCCGTCGGCAGATTTTCGCCCACGAGCATCACGCAGGCCCCCAACTTTCTCAGGTCAGCGGCGAGAGCCAGATCTTCTTCACGCAACAGATGCTGGTCAAGCCAGATGCCGAAGCGCATACCGCTGGTGACGATTTCCTGCGACCGTGGCGAAAGCCGCCGGTCCCCATTGCGCTCGCCGGCGACTTGGCTGCTTCTTCCCACAACAACTTGGCTCCGTGGCAGCTCGCCACGCTCGCGCCCCTCGCCAGGAAATAATAGTGAGCGCTTGGCATCAGCCAGCCGCTCGCCTCGACGGCGCGCAACTAATCGTTCATGCTTTCTTTGACGGCGAGCAACGACTGCGTGAGCGCGCGCTGTAAGTGCGCATCAAAAGATCCAACCGCCGTATTGGCGATTAGTCCAGCCGCCATCGCCAGCGCGGAATACATTGTGACAGAAACGGTGTGATCAAACGAAGCGTTGACGCTAATTTTGACGACGCTCGCCCGAAAGAGTGGGCTGTCCGGAGTGTTCGTGATGCCAATCACTTTGGCGTCGCTTTCGCGCGCTTTTTGCAGCAGCTTGACGATCTCAACGCTTTGGCCGCTCCGCGAGATGATAAGCACAACTGAACGGGGCGCGAAGCGCGAAAAGTGCAGCAGTTCCGAAGCCTCAATCAGTGATACGGGTCGGCCTGCTATTTTAAAAAATTGCGACGCGGCGCGCGCCGCATGCCAGCTCGCTCCGATGCCGCTCAAATAAATGTGATCCGCCTGATTGATGATGGTCGCCGCCCGCTCAATCTGGTCTTTCCGCTCTCCCATCAGATGGTTGAGGGACTCGATTAATTCTTGCGGTTGATTCAAGATATCGATTAAATACTTTGTCATTCATTCATCTTTTACTGTGCGCCAGCCAACGCCATCGAGTGCGCGGCCGGGTCCGTCTGTATCAATCGTTGAAGATACCAATCGACGAAGTGCCGGACGCCCGTTTCATCGGGGCCGTATGGTCCGGGCCGGTAGGCGCTGGAGTTAACGCCGAGTTGGTTATCTGCGCAAAGCTTCCAATCCTGCTCGCCGGTTAAACGCCAGAACGCAGTCAGACGGTCAAGGTTGAAGTCTGTATTCTCTAATGCGTTTTTGTGGACCAGCCATTCGACATTGACGCGCGTCGTCAAAGGGCCGGAGGGAGTGACGCGCAACGTGACCGCGTAGTCGGGGCACACTTCAAGCAGAAGATTCGGAAGAGTGACGACGGCGAGAACGCCCGCCTCGTAGCCGGGCACCCGGCCCATCAGGGGCGCGACAGGTTTTCCGTCAAGACTCTCCGTCAGGAATTCGTCGCGCAGATAAAAACGCCGACAGTGATACCACGAATCTCCGGCGAATGGCACCGGGCTCGGATCTAAATTGCACGCTGAAAGCCGCGCCTGGCGAGCTTCCTCTTGCGCACGATCTTCTGCCGCGAGCAGCTTTGAGCCGATCGCGGCGGCAAAGCCTACGGCCTTAACGTATTGAGGATGCCCTGCGCCGCAGTGATAGCACTCGCGCGAATTTTCTGCGACGAGCTTCCAGTTGGCGTCAACCGAATATTCTTTCTGATGGCAAACGCGCGCCTCCGTTAGCTCGTGAGCCAGAAGGCGCGGCAACATGGCTTCGGAGAAAAGCTCAAATGGCGGCGGCTCCGCACTCAAACAAACGAAGATCAAACCTTCGAGCGTACGGACATGAGCGCGAGCGAGCGCAAATTGAGATTTATCGAAATCGTCAGGCATCAGCCGCGCGCTTGTTAAAGAGCCATCCGTGTCGTAAGCCCACTGGTGATAAGGGCAGATCAGCTTTACCGCGCGGCCGAAAGGTTCCGTACAAATAATGGACCCGCGGTGACGACAGGAATTAAAGAGCGCGTTTATTTCGCCGTCGCGCCCGCGCGTGATGATGAGCGAGTCGCGGTCGATCTGCCAGGTGAAGAAATCGCCGCGCTCCGGGATGCGGCTTTCGTGGCCGGCGTAAAGCCAACACCGGCGGAAAATTCGCTGCATGTCCATCTCAAAGATTTCTCTATCGTGGTAAAACTCTCCGGGCAGACTCCGCCCTGAGATGACACGGCTCATTACATCTGCGATCCTGCTGCTCATCTTTTTCCCAAAGCCGGAGTGATAATGATGTTCCGGTACGAGACCTGGCCGTAATCGCCTTGCAGCATAATGGGGCCGGGACTTTTCTCGTCGCTATCAAGCGCGCCGCCGGTGATTCCGGGAATCTCTTGCTCGGAGATAATTGTTTCGCCGTTTAGTACGACGGTAATTGTTCTGCCGACGAGCGTGGCGTCAATCGTCTGCCACTCGCCGGCGCGTTTCGCCGGCAGCGAAGTCGGGCTTAAGAATCCGTAAATGCTTCCGAGCAGATGTGTGCTCGGACTTTTGCCGAAACTGTCTTCGATCTCGATTTCATAACGCCCTCTGAGGTACACGCCGCTGTCGCTTCCCGGTTCGATTTTGAATTCAAGATGCAAACGAAAGTCGTCGAATGTTTGTAACGTCACAAGCCCGGCGCCGCTCCCGGCGTTGAAAAGCACGTTCTCACGAGCTTCCCACCGGCTTGGTTTTCCGGCGGGAAAGCTTTTCCACCCGCGCAAATCTTTTCCGTTAAGCAGAGCGATCGGCTTGCCCCAGCGGGGAAGCGTAGAGCGAACGAGCGAAGGAGCACGGACGGCGCTCCAATGAAATTTTTTGCCCGCTTCCGATAAAGTGCCGCTCATACGGTCTCCTTGCACCCTTCCCGTAAAATGAAGGCCGCTTTGCTTTTCATCTTCGTTATTGAAGACGAACCCGATCCGGTCGCCGTCAATGCGAACCGTTGAGAGCGGACCCGCTTCCCCGCGTCTGCTGACAAACCTTCCCGTGAGGGTGTCCGCCTTTTCATTAATTTCGAGCCACGAGGGATATTCGTTTTGCCCATCGCGTATGGTCAGATCCCATCTTCCGGTAATCGCCTCACGCGGCGGCGTCTGGATAATTGACGCCGCCGCCACTACTGAGGTCGCCACGAGAAACAAGCATACCGTCAGACGTAACATCAAACATCCTTTCCGCGTTAAAACGTCAGCCGCGCAGCGACCTGAATGTTACGCGGATTGGTTACCGCTCCGTTCCACATCCCGAAACTGGGGCTAGCGATGTCTGTATCGAAACCGCGGAACGTGTGGTTGTTCCAAAGATTAAAGACTTCGCCCCTCAGTTGGACGGACACGCTTTCGCTCAGCCGCACATCTTTGAAAATCGCGAAATCTTGATTCCGGTAACCGAACCCTCTGAGGTTGGTGATGCGCGAGCCGCCGCCGTAATAGGAGGTCGACTCGAAATTAGTGAGCGGCTCGAAAGCGTTGACGTTAAAGAAGGGACGGTTCGGATCGAAATTGCTTTTGCTTTGGGCGAAGGGGTTAACGCCTGAAATGACTCCCGGCAGACAACTCAATGCGAACTGCGAAGGCACATTGCAAAAGCTGGACTCAAATGCGAAGGGCGTTCCTGAACTAAAACGCAGCACGTTGCTTAAGCGCCAGCCGCCGATCAAGTGATCCATGAAGCCTCCGCCGTTCGCCCAACGCTGCCCTTTACCGAAAGGCAAGTCGTAAGTCAACGCGAACGAAAAAGTATGCGGCACATCATCGCGCGAAAGACCTTTTGACCTGTTTTGCTGAAACGGGGAGATGCCCGTGGTGCCCGGCTGATTGCTTTCCACGTTCGTAATCAATTTAGAGAAAGTGTGAGACGCCAAGAACCACAGTCCTTGTGAGAATCTCTCTTCCGCTTTGAGTTGCATTGAGTGGAAAGTGGAGTTACCGGCGTTTTCATTCAGGCCATAAATGTTGCCGCAATACTGCGGGTAAGGCAAAAGCGCTTGCGCGAGCGAAGGCGCACAGGCTTGCATCTGGCTGGCCCAGTCGGCATAAGGGGCACTGACGCCGTTTAGCACAATCTGCCCCGGCTGAAATTCGTCGAACAGCGTCGCGCCGTACTGGTCAAGCAATCTCGGGTCAAGCGCGTTCAGCGGATTTAAGCGCGAGATCAACCGCGTTCCTTTGCTGCCGACATAGGCGGCGCTCACTGAAAGTGTTTTTGTCGCCTGTTGTTCAATCGTCAAGTTCCACTGCTGCGTGTAAGGAAGTCTGTTCGCGTCGAGCGGACGATAAAGCGGGGCGTTTTGGCCGTTCAGAAAATCCGCTTCAAGGAAAGGCGGCCGTCGGAAATCTTGCGGCACTCCGTCGTTCAAGTTAAAGGCCGCGACCAGCCCACCTTGCAGACTGGAAAAAGAAGGGCTCGCGTTGAATCCGTCTTGAGCGATGCCTCCTTCCCATCCGGGGTAATAACCCGCGTCGTAGAAAATACCGTAGCCGAGTCTGACGACTGTGGTATCGCGCGGAGCATAAGCGAGTCCGAACCGCGGAGCGAACGCTTTATAAAATCTTTCTTCAGGGTATCTGCGTCCGAAGCTGGCCGCACTGGCATCCGAGGAAGCGAAGGCGAGACGCCCCGGACGGTTGCCCGCCGCCGCGTTCGCGCCGTACGGATCGAGGAAGGAAGAAAAATCTTGCTTCTCCACCGAGGGAGACACGGCTTCCCAGCGCAGTCCGTAATTAAGACTTACTTTCTGATTCACTCGCCATGTGTCGCCGAAGTGGGCGACCGCGGTTGTTTGAATCGAAGTTGAACGCGTCGTCGTGCGGATGCTAAAACCCCCGGAATCGACTTGTCCGAGCAGGAAACTGGCGATCGGGCTGCCGCTATTGACATCTCTCAGTCCCGTCGACAGGCGGCCGAAGTTAAATTGCCCTGCCTCTCCCGAGACGCGCGGCACGTCATTGGTCATATGGCGAAACTCGCCGCCGAATTTGAACGTGTGCCGGCCAAAGACCCAGGTCATCAGATCGCTCGCGACAATTGCCGGGGCGGGCCAACTGTTTTCCTCAGCGGAGCCGGTGTTTGAGCCGAAGCCGGCGAAATCATCCTCAAAACGAATCGCCGACGGATAGGCGTTGCGCGCCACGCCCTTGATCTGCGGCAACTCGCCTGTGAAGGGCACGTCAATTCCGCCGCCGAAGAAATGATCGTTGTTGTAGCCGCCGCTAAAGTGATTCAAAAGCGACGGAGTGAAGGTGTGGTCCCAGCTCACACGGTTGATCCAAGTGTGCTTGTAGTTAACTTGATTGGTGCTCAGTTGCGGCGGCAGAACTGTTGTTTCCTGGCGCAAATTGTCCCGTTTGTAAATGGTGACGGTGAAATGATCTTTTTCGCCGACGTACTGGTCGAAGCGTAAATTGAGAATATTGGCGTCGGCGCTAATTCCGGCGGGGACGGCCGCCGGCGAATAATTAAAAAGCGATCCGGGTGAAGTAGGTTGCGGTAAAAAATTGAACCACTGGCTGGCCAGCGAGGCCTGCAATCGCGGATCGTTTTGGCAGATGACGTTCGGCGTTTGTCCGTTGCAGCCCATAAACTGATCGCGTACGGCCTGGCCGTCAACGATGCGCGTCGTCGCCGGGTCGTAGATGGGAATCAGGTTGCCGCTCGCATCCACCCAGTCGGAGAAATCGCCCGTTCTTTCCTTCAGCGAAGGAATCGACAAGACCGGACGCACCAAGCCGCCGCGAATGCGGTATCCTTCCCAATTGGCGAAAAAGAAAGTCTTGTGCTTACTCGACCAAGCGAACGGCAACTTCACAGGGCCGCCGATGGCACCGCCGAAATTGTTTTGGAGGTTTTTCGGCCGGGCGGGCCGTCCATCGCCGATGCCGAACTGATTGGCGTTCAGCACGGTATTTCTGTGGTATTCGTAGGCTCCACCGTGAAACTGATTTGTGCCCGCTTTCGTCTCCAAAATAAAACGGCGCCGCCGGTCGAACCATACTGCGGTTCGTAGTTGGAAGTGAGCACTTTCAGTTCACTGACCATATCGGGCGACTGCGGAAAGTCGAAAGCCGCCGACCATGTTCCGTTCCCACCGGATGGATTCACCAGCGAAACGCCGTTCAGCACCGCTTCGCCGCTGTAGTGCACGCCGCCGTTGATCCGCGCTCCGATGATGTCGCCGTCCGGTGTCGTGACGCCCGGCAGCAATGTCGCAAAAGAGGCCGCCGAACGAGGTCCTCCCGCCACGATTAAAGGCAGATCGCCGACGGTCTTCGGCTCCAGGCTGCCGCTTTGAGTGGCGTCATCAAAATTCAGTTGCGGAATCTCCGCCCTCACCTCCAGCGTTTCGGTGATCGAGCCGACATTCATCTGAATGTCAACGCGCGCCTTTTCGTTAAGAGCGATTCTGATTCCTGTTTGGAGATAAGTCTGAAAACCGTTGGCCGAAATTCTCAATTCGTAATTTGCGGCCGGTAGATTCAAGAAAGTGTAATACCCGCTGGTGTCGGACGCGATCTCAAGGGCGATTCCGGTATCCACGTTTTTCAGCGTCACCGAGGCCCCGGGAATGGCGGCTTCCTTTTCGTCCTGCACCTCGCCGTTCAAGGAGGCGCTGGTGTTTTGCGCTAAGGCGTGTCCCTGTGCGATCAGGAAAAATAATCCGATCAACCACAGAAATTCACTGCGTGTTTTCATGATGCAGCCTCCAGATAGTTTGAAGAGCAATGCTTAAGAAAGCGCTTTCCGAAAGCGCTTTCTTTGTGAGCGTTCTCCGCTTTGGCGAGTGAGCGGATGGAGCAACGCTGAAACGTGTTTTCAGTCTTTCAGGCGTGAACACCGCGCTTAAAATTTTCGACGATGTAGTCGCAAGTTCTGAGCGCCCAAGCCATAATTGAAATGGTCGTTGTTTTGTCAGTCACAAACGGAAAAATGCTGGCGTCGCAAACGTATAAATTTTGGACGTCGTGACACTGCGCGTAGCCGTTGGTGACATATTTTTCGGATCTTTGCCGAATCGGCAAGCTCCGGTTTCGTGCAAACTGTGGCCGGGCGTGCGAGGTTCGGTTTCGGCGCCCCACACTTCACCGCCGGCCCGACGAATGATCTCAGCGCAGACTTCCTTAGCGTGCTCCCACATCAGCAATTCATTCGTTCCCCAATTGAAATGAAAGCGGGCGACCGGAATGCCGAAAACGTCTTTCACTTCCGGGTCGATGTCCAGAAAATTACCAGAGTCGGGAAGCGACGGCGCTTGAATTAAAAAACTGACGGGGGCCGGGTAATAACGCTTGAGGTTGCGCTTGAAATCAGATCCGAATCCCTCGAATTGGTGAAAGTAGTGGGGAAAGTCGCTGCAGCCCCCGTAAGGATAAACCGAGTAGCCGCGGATGAACTTTTCTTCACGTGGGTTCTTGAGATTCTGCCAGCGCGGCATCCAGACCACGGTCGAATCAGCGACGTTATCGGGTCGCGGCGGTTGACCGACCAATTGCGGAAGAAATCCGTAGGCCGGCGTGCCGTACAAATGGTCGCTTAAATTACGTCCCAACTGAGCGCTCGCATTGGCGACACCTGTCGGCCACTGCCGCGATTTTGAATTCAACATGATCTTGGCCGATTCGCAGCACGAAGCCGCGACGATCACCACTTTGCCGTACACCTCTACTTCCTGTCGCGTGGTGCGATCAATGTAGGCCACTCCGCTGGCTCGGCGACCGTCGGCGGAAACCAAAATGTTCTTCACATGTGCGTTTGCGCGCAGTTCGAGTTTTCCCGTTCGTTCGGCGTCGGGCAGAAAAAAGAATGTCGGCGAGAAAAAGGAACCGGTCTCACACCCGAGGGTGCAGCCCGCGCAATAATGGCAGGCCGGGTGCCCGTTATGATTAATCGTGAGTTGTGCGCAGCGATCGTGGAGGTAAGGAATATTCAATTCATCGCAGGAGTGTTTTAAGATGTGGTCGAAACAGCGAAGTTGGAAAGGAGGAATATATTCCCCGTCCGGATTGCTCGGCCTGTTTTGCACGGAGCTGGCGACGCCGATTATTTTTTCGATGCGGCTGTAGTAAGGCGCGATCTCATCGTAGGTGATCGGCCAATCTTCTCCGACTCCGTCGAGCGAAGCGGCCTTGAAATCGATGTCGCCGAAGCGCGCCGACGAGCGGCCCCAAAAATTCGCTTTGCCGCCGGTCGCTTTGCAGCGCGTCCATTTCCATCGGCTGCCGGGAGCGACCGTGTAGGTGACATCATGTTCGAAAAGGTCGAAAGTGACTTCGTTTTCGCAAGCTCCCTGTCTGAGGTGGCGCGTTTTGGGATCGCCGAAGCCGCGAAACTGCATTTCATATTTCTGCCGGTGATTGCCGTAATCTTTTGCCGGATCAAGCCGCTTGCCTGAATTAAGCGCGAGCACATTCAGCCCGGCTTCGCACAAAAATTTAATGGCCGTGCTTCCTCCGGCGCCGGTCCCGATGACGATGGCGTCGTAAACTTTTCTTCTTTTTTGAATAAATGGCATAGAATTCTCGGTCGGTGCGCTTAGTTTATGGGCGGCGGCAAACGCTTGTGTTGAGGATCATCGGCGGCGTGCGGGCAACCAGGCACTTCGCGTCGGTATTGCTCAAGGCCCGGATAACCGATTTCCTGCATGCCGATTTGCGATGTGTAAAAGCCGATGACGACGTATTCACGCAGCAGCGTGAAAAAAGCCCGGCCGTCTTCTTCCCCAACGCGGTATTGGTCTTTGAGCGCGAGGTGTTTGAGCATCTCCGTGCGCTCGAGTTGGCTGAGCGCGGGGAAGTCCTTGCGGTACAGGTGATGCGAGTGCGCGTTAATCCACTTGAGGCCGGAGCGAAACGGATATTGCAAATCCGGATCGCTCAACACGATGAAGTCGAGAAACTCGCTGACGCCGGCTTCGCGCGCGCCCGGAGAATCATCCGTCGGAATAATCAACTCGCTCAAGGTTGAGAGCATGCCGTACTCCGCGGCGGTGAAAAATCTCGGTTCGTAAACCGCGGATGACTTAATCGGTTGTTTGGGATGAGCGTGCGTTTGAGGAGCGGCGAACGCCCAGTGCACAAAACCGGGAAACGAAGCGACGCCAGCCGCGATCGAGAGCGCGCGTAAAACCTCGCGTCGTTCGGCATTTTGACCGGCCATTAACAGGCTCCTTAATTGACTTTTTTAGTTCCGTATTTGGAAGTTGACCAACTCGGCAAAAATAAGCATATTCTGTTTTGTATATCACAATCAACTTTGAAAAACCTTGACAGGCTCAAAATAACGAAGAACGACCGTGATCCGCAACTTTTAGTCAAAAGCGCAAACAAGTGCTGTGACGTAGACGGCCATCCCAAACTAATTATTGGGTTAGTTAACAGCGGGCTCGCTTTTAATTTAAACAGCGCGAAAGCGCTTTCGGAAAGCGCTTTCGCGCTGTTTGCCAAAAATTATCACGGCAGTTTAAAATCTGTCAAGAAAAATAGTTATACTGCTTTTCCGTTCGAGTCGATGAAGCGCTTGAGGAACCATTCATAATGGCACACACGATGAAGGACGTGGCGGAGCGGGCCGGAGTTTCGCTTTCCACCGTTTCACACGTTTTGAATAAAACGCGTTACGCCGCTCCGGAGACGGAGCGGCGCGTGCTCTCGGCCGTCCAAGATCTTAATTTTCACGTCAACGCTCACGCCCGGCATCTCGCGATGAAGCAGCCGAACCTTTACGGACTGATTGTCTCGGAAATTGCCAATCCGTTTTTCCCGGAAATTATTAACGGCTTTCAGAATGCGGCATGGAAGGAAGGCTTCGCCACGCTGTTGTGCAACACTGAGCATGATCCGGCTCGCTCTCAACAGGCGCTCAAAAGCATGCTTGAAAGCAACGTCAGGGGAGTTGCCGTGATGAGCTCGGCGCTCGACCGCCACTCACTCGAACAAGTAAGAGCGTCATCCATCGGAGCGGTTTTCTACAACCTCGGGCCGGCGGAGAAGTACGTCAGCAACATTCAAATCAATTATCAGGTTGGGATTTCGCAGGCCATCAACCATCTCATTGATCTCGGTCACAAACGAATCGCCGTGATTGCCGGCCCTCAGATGAACAGAACTGCGGTGGCGCTGCAAAAAGCCGTGTTGGCCGGCTTTGCGGAGCGACACCTGCGGCCGTCCCCAATTTTGGAAAGCGACTTTAAGGTGGACGGCGGCGCCTCAGCGGTGCGCATCATCCTCGCGCAGTCGCCGATTCCGACGGCGATATTTTGCGGCAATGATTTAATTGCGATGGGAGCGATGAGCGCCCTTGAGGAGAGCGGCGTGCGCGTTCCGGAAGATGTTTCCGTGATCGGTTTTGATGACATTTATTTTTCCCGCCTCACCCGTCCACCGCTGACGACGGTGCTTATCCCGCGCGAGCAAATGGGAGCGCTCGCCTTCAAAGCGCTTGATAAATTGTCTCAGTCAAAACGCAAAATTGGCAGCGAATATTACATCGAAACCGAACTCGTTTTACGCAAGTCAACCGCCCCTCCGAAGACGAAGTGAAACACTCTTGAGCGATGACAAGGGATGTGTGCGCAACAAAGGCGAGCGTTCTATGGCTTGAAGATGGAGAGCAGCTTGGGCGGCGGCAGCAGCGGCGGCTCAATATCTCCTTATAATTTAGTCACTTATGTTGCGCAAAACGAACTTCGACGAGGCCGCTCAACAAGCCTGCGCGAGCAGGCGGCAGCATGTAGCTCCGCGCCTCGGGCGCGGAGACACGTCGCCGGAAGGTTAAGCCCGCGCAAGCGGGCGACAGAAACTGTGCTCGGACACGCTCGACGTCTGTCGCCTGCTTCGGCAGGCTTGAAACGTTTGCGTGACGCCTGACCTCGCGCCCGGCGCGCGGGGCTACAGTCTGCCGCTTGCTCGCGCAAGCTGGTTGGAAGCTGATTGCTTGCGACGCATGATGCGTAACATACAGCGGTTTGCAGTTGAGCGGCGTGGCGAGAAGCTTCCAGCTTGTCTGCGCTCACAGTAGCACAGGCTTCCAGCCTGTGTGTGTCGCAGGTCACAGGCTGGAAGCCTGTGCCACTTTAAACGATGTATTTCGGAATCGGTATGGCTGTGGTGTCGGCGGCGCTCATCGCTTTAGGGGGCCACACCAAAAAGGCTTGAGAGCGAGAACGTGAGAGGCAGTAAACAGAGAAGAGAAGTTGTTCACACTTGATCCGGTCGGCTTCAAAGAGGAAAACCTTGTCGCCTGTTTTCATCAACGCCCGCGTTGGGCCAGCTCCAGTGAAGACACAGCCGGCGCCGGCTGTCGGCTTGCATACGGGTCTGGTGTTTGGCTCATCTGCCTTTGAGATGATCGCGCCCGCCGCCGTGTCGATGCCGCTCGTGGTGTTGACGCAACAAGTCTTTGCCGTAATCGTTGCCGTTCGGCGTGCGCACCACCGTATGTATGTGATCGCGCGTGGGCGTTTGCGACCTGACGGGCGCCACCCGCGCTTGGTGATCGAATTCGATCAAAATCACCGGGCTTTGAATTCGGTAATAAAAGACGCCGTCGGAATCTGTGCCTCCGATCCAAGCGAAGTGAGTGCGGTCGAGATGCTGGCGCACTTCATCCATTTTGACGCGCGCGTGGCCGTCTTTCATATTGCCGATGTACTCCGCCATCAACTCCAGCAGCAACTTCTGCTGCGGCTCTGTCATCCCGGCCGCGGACACGCCAGCAGTGCTCAGCACAAGGTTGTCTTTGTAAGCCTGAGCCAGACTGTCGACCGATCCTTTCTCGCTGCGGATGATCGCTTTCGCCTGCTCATCTTTATTGAGCGAGAGAAACAATTTGAGCCCCTTATTCTGTTCATCTTGCATCACCACCGTGCCCTTGAACTTGCCCGACTCGGCGCGCACCGGCTCTGACCCCATGAAGGTCGGCGTCATCACGACTTGATCGCCCAGCACAAAGTAATTGATGATGCAGTGATGCCCATCCAGTTGCCAGCCCCACGGCTCCGTGTCCGAAGGCTGGCCCATCACGGTGACCCAGTAAAGCCATTGGCCGTATTCGTCAAAATTATTCGCGAGCTCAGCCAGCGTCTCGTTGAGCTTCATAATGTCGGTCGTCTTTTGCAGGCCCCGTGCGCTGAGACTTGCGCCGACGAGCGCGAAGGCCAGCCCACGCTGGCGCTCTGACATCTCCTTGAAGGCAACGCCTTGTCGAGGCGGAAAGTGGCGGTTGTCCCATTTGCGCCACTCCGAATCGTCCACCGGATACAACGTCTTTTGACGTTGCGGCTCGCTGAGACCGTTTAAGAACGCTTCCGCAGCCTCGCGCACCGGCACGGTTGAGACGCCCGTTGATTTAATCTTGAACAATCCGGGTATGACCCGACCGTCTGTGGTCACGCCTTTGAAAGCTTCGGTTAGCGCTTTTTGCTCTTCTTCGGAAAAGCGAGCGACACGGTTCGGAGCCTGTCTTGGAGCCGCCGTGTAGAGAGCAAAAGAAGACGCGAGAGCGACACAACTCAAAGCGACAATGACGATATTTTTTTTCATCACCTTTCTCCTCAAAGCGCGACCGAATTGTAGCGGATACTTTACGCGCGGTGGGTAACTTGCGCTGCTCGCGTAGAGCTTTGCGCGATGTGAAGAATCGCTCCCAGCCCCGCCCCGAGACAGAGCCCGTACACAGTTCCCCA
>JBBJMB010000027.1:0-19300 GCA_037719755.1 Pyrinomonadaceae bacterium | reverse complement strand
TGAAGACGCAAAGATTTTAGGTCTGCGGGTTTGTCGGTGTTTGCCCGCGCGTGGCGTTGAAGTCGTAGTTGATGTGCAGCCGCAGCGCGTTGTCGATGATCTCGGAGCGAACATCTTTGACTTGCGCTTTGAGCGTTCCGTCGCTCGCCTGTACGGGCACTGAAAGCGCGAGTTGTTGCGCGCGCAAAATCGGCAGCGGGTTGACTCGCTCGTTGATCGCCCGCTGCACAAAAAGCGTAACGATGCCGCCGACCGCAGGATTGACGCCTTCCAAATTAACGCCTTCGACGTTGATTTGTCCGTAGAGCGTTTGCTGCTCGCGATTGAAGTTAAATTGTATGTTGGCTTGCCCCGCGCCTTTGAAGTTGAGGCAGTTGCCGAGCAAACTGTAGCTGCCGCTAAAGGCCAGCGGGGCCGTCACCTTTCCGTCGCTGATGCGCACGCCGGTCTTCACGCCGCTGCCTTCCGCAACAACAATCACTTGATTGGCGCAGCCGCCTTGCGTTTGCACAAAACGCACTTCGTCGTCAGTTGACCGCACGCCGGCAAGCTGAAACTTTAAATCACTCAAATCGCGGAAAATGGTTGTTAACAGGGCGTTGAAGAAATTCTCATCCAGTGTGAGTAGCGCCGTGCCGGCCGGCGGCTCGCCGGCGACAGGCGCCTGCACTGTCGCGCCGGCCATTTCCTTGATGCGCGGCGCGCCGACCGCGAAGTAAAACACAGCCACCGCTCCGAGCGCCGCCCCGACTAAGAGTGTGAGTAGATACCGCATTGAGCTCCTCCCCGCTTTCTCGCGCGCGCGACTACTGAGCCGGCGTGGTGATCGTCGATGTCGGAACCGGCGCCGCTTGGTTGCCCTGCGCCGTCACGTTTTGCAGCAGGGCCTGCGCGATTGCCATCAGCGCGCTGATTTGCTGCCGCACTTGTTCGGGCGCGACTTTGCTGTAGCCCTCCGGAATCTCAAACGTCGCCGGATCAACTTCAACTTTCAAGTCGCGCATCTCGGTGATGATCTTGAGGCCTTTGATGCCCTGCACGCTGCCCTGCGCCTCAGACGCGAGCTCGGAGCGAAGCGGCAGGCCGGTCTCTTTGTCCACGTAAACAAACGCCTCGGCTTTGACATCGCCGGCTTCAGTTCCGGTCTTCGATGTGCCGGCGTAAGTATATTTGAGCGCCGGCCGGTTGCCGATTATTTCTTCGCCGACGAGTTGGTACCCGCGCGTCTTTTGCAGCTCGCCGACGATTTGTCCCGGCGTCATCATGCGCGGCACTTCAAAGCCGGTCGCTTCCGGAGTTAGTTCGGCGTACTGCTTACGGTTCGGCGAGATGATGTAGCGCGCGTTTAGTTTGTCCAAGAAAATCAATTGTTCGTTGTTCGGAAGGTTAAAGGCGATGCGGCGGTCGGCGCCGTTGCGCGAGACCTGAGCGGTTAACTGCGGAATCGCCATCGCGCGCTCCCCGCCCATCGTTTCAGCCGCGATGGCGAGCGTGGCCGTATATTTTTCCGGCTCGCGCGCCTCAATCGGCACGCCGGCCTCATTGACCATTGGCGTCACCGCTGCCGCGGCAACGTTTGTGTTCGCGACGTTTGTGTTCGCGACGTTTGTGTTGGTGTTACTGTTCGCGTTTGTGGCCACTTGTCCGACGGGCGGATTCTGGCAGGCGCCGCAAGCGACGGCGCCGACGAGCGCGATGACGCTCAAAAAACTTCTGGTTGAATTGTGAAAGGTCGGCATTAAATTTTTCTCCGTGAGAGATGCTGATCCGTGACGATTAAGAGATGGCAGAACAACGGCCGGGAGAGTAAGTGACGGGAGCATACCACGGCCCCGCGCGCTTTTCATGGAAAAATTTCCGGGCTCCTTTGAGCGCAGCTTACCGTGAGCCCGGCGCTTCGGTGATGGACGAGGTGGGAGCGTCGGCGCCGGCCACAAAGCAGCGGCGGCAACGCGCTTCGTACATTCCGGTGGCGCCCACCGCGACGCGCCCGCCCGCCTGGACGACGCGCTGCGAATAATTGGCGGGCTGGCCGCAGCGCACGCAGATCGCGTGCGTCTTGGTGATGTACTCGGCGACGGCGAGCAATTGCGGCATCGGCTCAAAAGGTCGTCCCAAGTAGTCTTGATCGAGTCCCGCGATGATGACGCGCAAACCGCGGCGCGCCAGTTCATTGGCGGCATCGACCAGGTCGCCGTCAAAGAATTGCCCCTCGTCAATTCCGATCACGTCCGTTCCGGGCTCAACCAACGACAGCAATTCGGCGGCGCTGGCGACCGTCACAGACTCGTGGCGCATCTCCGAATGGGAAACGATTTGGTCGCGGGCGTAACGAACGTCGATCTCTGGCTTAAAGACCTGAACTTTTTGGCGCGCAATTTTGGCGCGCCGCAATCGCCGGATCAACTCCTCGGACTTGCCTGAAAACATCGATCCGACGATCACCTCGATCCAGCCCGCGTCCGCGCGCAAGTGGCTCACGTGATCGTCGTTGCCGAGTGTGGTCAATTCTTCCATCCCGCTTCATTTCCCCCGCGTGCAAAAAAACCTGCGGCGCAAATCCTGGCGACCTGTGCGCCTCAAGGCTATAACAGCCGTCGGCCCACCGTCAAAGCAGAGCGAAAACCGCTGACCCGCCGGGATTTCAGAGATTCACGATTTGCTAATTGTCGACGCGCGGACTAGATTCTTCTGGCGTGCACGCCGCGTCAGCGGTTCTTAGCAATAACTTCCGCAAACAATTAAGGTAACTGTTCAGACTGAAGAAATTTGTAGCTAAAAAGCCAGATTCGGGTGATGAAAGTTTCTGGCAAGATCAGTAGAGTGCAGACATGAAGGTTGCTGTGGAGCAGGCCAGCCGAGCGGAACTGATCGAACTCGTCAAGCAACTGCTGGCGCGCGTGCAGTTACTCGAAGATCGTGTTCAGGAGTTAGAGGCGGAGAATGAGCGCTTGCGTTCAGGTGATAGCCAGAAGGAGCCGCCCTCGTGGGTCAAAGCAAATCGTGCGACGAGAGGTGAAAAGAAAGAGCGCAAAAAGCGTGCGCGTGGCTATGGACGCACGCGACAAGCACCGACCACAGTCATTGAGCATGCGGTCGCAACGTGCCCGCAGTGTCATGTGCCGCTGCTGGGTGGGCGTGAAGTGTCCCGTCGCCAAGTCATCGACGTGCCGCCCGTGCCGGTGGAAGTCATCGATCATGTGGTGGTTGAACGCCTGTGTCCGCACTGCCACACGGCGTGGAAGCCGGAAGTTGATCTCAGCGCAGAAGTGGTCGGTGAGCAACGCATCGGCATCCATCTGCAAACGGAAGTAGCCGTCTTGAGAGAGCGATTGCGCCTGCCGTTTCGTCTCATCCAGGACTATCTTGAACTGCGCTGTGGATTGCATCTGAGTGTCGGCGAGTTGGTCAGTTTGGTTAATGGGGTGGCCGCGCGCGGGCGCTCAATGTATGCCTCATTGGGAGCGCAAATCAAAGCCTCAGCAGTGGTTTACGGTGACGAGACGGGATGGCGAGAAGATGGTCAGAATGGTTATCTGTGGAGTTTCTCGACGCCCGAGGTGCGCTACTATCTGTATCGTCGAACACGTGCGGGGAGTGTCGTGGCAGATGTCATCGGAGACGAATTCGAAGGTGTGTTGGTGAGTGACTTCTATGCCGGCTACAACATCCATGAAGGATACCATCAACGGTGCTGGGTGCATTTGTTGAGAGACATCCATGAGTTGAAACAACAGCATGCCGAGAATGCGGAAGTGCTTGAGTGGGCAGCGGCTCTCAGAGCCGTGTATGACAAAGCGAAGGCTTATGTGGGGCCAGCTGCACGACTGACGACGGTCGAGCAACAAGCCGCACGCCGAGCACAACAGCATGCTTTCGAGCAGGAGTTGATGGCGGTGTGCGCACCCTTTGTGAAGACCAAGCAGCCGATGTCAGTATTGTGTGGGCGAGTGGAGAAATACCTGCCGGAGATGTTCATGTTTGTGGCCGACCCGCGCGTGGCCTCGGACAACAACGCGGCGGAGAGAAGCCTGCGCGGGCCAGTGGTGAGCCGCAAGATTAGCGGCGGCACACGCTCCAAGCAAGGAAGTGAGACCAAGAGCGTGTTGGCATCTTTGTTTGGGACCTGGCTGGTGCAAGGACTGAACGTTTATGAAGCTTGTCGGCAGATGTTAGCCGCTCCTACCTGACACTCTGAACAGATACCAATTAAGCTCCTTCGTGTTGCTGCTGCCAACGTGTGGTACACTGTGCAACGCATGACACAAAAGCTTTGGCGCTGTCTTCTTACTTTCGTCAACTGATCGAGTTTCATCGCCATGAGTATTCGAATTAAGCGGGTCGAGCGTTTATGGAATGACGGACGCCCGATCTGCGATCACGGCTTTTCCCTGATCGTCGACGGGCTGATGATTCAAGACGACCCGCCCTGTCAATGCGGAGGCGAGCGCATTACTTTGATTGCCGCGAGCGAAGGAGTGCAAGCGGCGCATGACCAACTGGCCGAGGCAAAAATTGTATGAGCTCTCCTTTCGCAACGGTCGCTGATTCCGAAGACCAACCGGGCGGCGGTCGCCACGCTTTGGCGGATCGCTCGCAATTTATGCCCGCGATGACGATTGAAGCGGCCGTCGAACGCTTCAATACGCTCGTTGAATTTGTCAGCCGCGTGCTCAGAAAAGATGTGGACTACGGCATCATCCCCGGCACAGGTAAGCCGACGCTCCTCAAGCCCGGCGCCGAAAAGCTGACGACCTTTTTCGGGCTCAGCACGCGCTTTCAGTTAATCGAGCGCATCGAGGACTGGAGCGGCATTGACCACAACGGTGAGCCCTTCTTCTACTACATGTATCGCTGCCAGCTTTCACGCGGCGATTTGTTAATCGCCGAGTCGGATGGCTCCTGCAACTCGCGCGAAACAAAATATCGTTATCGCGATGCGAAGGCCGTCTGCCCTGAGTGCAAGCAAGCGGCGATTATCAAAGGCAAAGAAGAGTGGGGCGGCGGCTGGCTGTGTTTTAAAAAGAAGGGCGGTTGCGGCGCGAAATTCGCGAACGGCGATCAAAAGATTGAAGGTCAGCCCTCGGGCCGCGCGCCCAACCCAGACATCGCCGACCAAGTAAACACTATCCAGAAAATGGGGCAGAAAAGAAGCTTGATCGCGGCCTGCCTGCTGGCCGTCAATGCCTCCGAGTTTTTCACCCAAGATGTCGAAGACATGATGATCGGCGTCGACGCGGTTGACGACATTGCTGCCGTTGCGCCGCCGCCGCCGCCCCCCGCTCCCGCTTACGAGCCGGAGCCTTTGAGAACTGCTGACCGCCAGCCAAGCGCGGCGGCGGAAGATCACGTTGATTTGCTGGCCGAGCACAACCGCTTAACTCAAGAGATCCTTGCCGCCTGTCACGCTTTGGGAAAGACGGAGAATCAACTGCTCGAGTGGCTGAAGAAAAAATATCAAGTGGATGCCGTCGACAGCCTCGCCGCCTTCCAAAAACGCGAGGTGCTCGCCTTCCTGGAAAACAAGCGCACACAGCAGCCATAGCTAATGGCCCGGCCGTGCTGCGCGCTCTCGTCTTTGTAGACCCGCGTTATGAGAACAACGCAGAAGACTCGGGTTGAAGGCTTTCTCTCTGTGTCTCTCTCTCGTCTTTTCTCCGTGTTTCTCTGTGTTTAGGTGAGACTGACTTGAACACAGAGAAACACAGAGAAAAAACACCGCAGAGACACAGAGAGAAAGCCTTTCGGCTAATTGGCTCGCTTGACTTTTGCGCGCGCCGCACGTTGTAATCTTGTTTGTCCCCGGATCAACGCGTCGGCGCGTTCGTCTTTTTTCGTTCTGCGCAGGGTGTTATAAAAGTGGACGTCAGCGAACTTATCTACGATTGGAATAAAGTGGCGCCGTGCACGGAGGCGCCCGAAAGATTGATTCGCTTCGATGATGAAACGCTGCGCGACGGCCTGCAATCGCCTTCCGTTTGCGAGCCTTCGATTGAGCGTAAACTCGAACTCCTGCACTTAATGAACGCCCTCGGCATAGATACCGCCGACATCGGACTGCCCGGCGCCGGAGGAACGCATGCCGCCGGCGTCGAGCAACTCGCGAAAGAAATCGTCAATCAGAAAATGCGCCTTCGCCCGAACTGCGCGGCGCGCACGCACCGCCGCGATATCACTCCGATTGCTGAGATTTCGCAGCGCGCCGGCATTCCCATCGAAGTGGCGATGTTCATCGGCTCGTCGCCCGTGCGCTTTTACGCCGAAGACTGGACGCTTGAGCGCCTGCTTCGCTTAACCGAAGAAGCCGTTTCATTCGCCGTCGGTGAAGGCCTGCCGGTGATGTACGTCACCGAAGACACGACGCGCGCCGACCCCGCGACGATTCGCGCGCTCTACCGCGCCGCCATCGGCGCGGGCGCCACCGCCGTTTGCGTTTGCGACACCGTCGGCCACGCCACGCCCGACGGAGCGCGCGCGGTCGTGCGCTTTGTGAAGAACATCATCCGTGAACAAAAAGCGGGCGTGCGCCTGGATTGGCACGGCCATCAGGACCGCGGCCTCGGAGTGATTAATTCGATTGCGGCCATCGAAGGCGGAGCAGAGCAAGTGCACGGCTCCGCCCTCGGCGTGGCGAGCGCGTCGGCAACACGCCGATGGATCAATTGCTCGTCAACCTCAAACTGATGGGCTGGATCGCCAATGATCTTTCCCGCTTGCGAGATTACTGCGAGACGGCCGCCTCGGCGTGTCAATGGCAGATTCCACCTAACTACCCGGTTTTTGGCCGCGACGCTTTTCGCACCGCGACCGGCGTCCACGCCGCCGCCATCATCAAGTGTTACCGCAAGGGCGATGCGGGCCTCGCCGACCTTATTTACTCGGGCGTGCCCGCCGCTCTTTTCGGCATCAGCCAGACAATCGAAGTCGGCCCGATGAGCGGCAAGTCAAACGTCATCTTCTGGCTTGAGTCGCGCAACCTGGAAGCCACAGAGCAACGAGTAAAGCGCATCTTCGATTATGCCAAGCGCTCAACAACGGTTCTCAAAGAAGACGAATTAATGGAATTAGTGACGAGTGACAAGTGACAAGTGACAAGAAAGAGCAGTAGGGCTTTCTTGTCACTTGTCACCTGTCACTTGTCACTTGGTCTTATGGTTAGTCCAACGCCGACTCCGAGCGGGCCCTCCCGCACTGTGCGCGAACTTCTCGCTTCGCCCGAGGTGCAACGCGCCTGCTCGTTTTTTACCACGCACGCCGACGAGATCACCCGCGACCACATCGCTCTTTGTTCGATTCCCGCGCCGCCGTTTGGCGAAATCGAGCGGGCGCGCTTCTTTGAAGAGAAGTTGCGTTTGCACGGCTTAAGCGAAGTCTCTCTTGACGCCGAAGGCAATTGCCTGGGGCTGCGCCGCGGCGAGGACGCCCGCGGCGGCCCGATTGTCGCCGCCAGCGCGCACCTCGACACGGTCTTCCCCCGCGGAACCAACTGCGCCGTGCGCGCTGATGCCCAAGGGAGATTGCATGCTCCGGGAATCGCTGACGATAGTTCGGGACTGGCGGCGCTTTTGGCCTTACTGAAGGCGCTTGAGATGGCGCACATCAAAACCGTGGGTTCAATACTTTTTGCGGCCACCGTGGGCGAAGAGGGAGAGGGTAATCTGCGCGGCGTGCGCCACATCTTCACGCGCGGGGATTGGGCCGGAAAGATCGATTCCTTTGTCAGCTTCGATGGGCCCGGCGTCGAACGCATCACGCACATCGCGCTCGGGTCTCGCCGCTACCGAGTGCGATTAACGGGAGCTGGCGGTCACTCATGGGGCGATTTCGGCGTGCCCAACCCGGTGCACGCGCTCGGGCGCGCGATCGCTCGGCTCGCCGCTTACCCGGCGCCGCGCCAGCCGCGCACCACCTTCAACGTCGGCCGGGTGGCGGGCGGCACCGGCGCGAATGTGATCGCGCAGGAAGCGAGCATGGACGTTGACTTGAGGTCACAATCGACCGCGGAGTTGCAACGGCTCGACGCCTTTTTTCGCCGCGCCGTGCGCGAAGCCGTGGACGATGAAAACAACGCTCGCGCTTTGCAAACGGGGCCGCTCACTCTGGAATTGAAATTAATCGGCGACCGCCCGAGCGGCGAGACGCCTCCGCACGCTACGCTGGTGCGTCTCGCCGAGGAAGCGACGCGCGCGCTCGGGCATCGACCCGTTCTGGATTGCTCATCGACCGACTCAAACGTTCCCATCTCGCTTGGCGTTCCGGCCATCACGCTCGGCGCCGGCGGCGACTCCGGAAACTCCCACACGCTTGACGAATGGTACGACCCGGCCCGCCGCGCCACAGGACTCAAACGCGCCCTGCTCGTGTTGCTCGGTGCGGCCGGAATGGAAGCCCGAGAGCTTCTGAAGGATGAAGGCGGAAGGATGAAGGATGAAAGCTAAGGCCAGAAGAAATTGATAAAAGTTCTTATAGCCTTACGTTCATCCTTCATCCTTCCGCCTTCATCCTTCAGAAGCTCCTTAGCTGGCAAACAAGGTGGCCGTTCGGCCCGCCACCAGGAGGGCTCGGGTGGCTTCGTAAACCTGCTCGATGGTGAGATCCGAAATCGCGCCGCCGCGCACGATGCGGTGACCGTCGCCGATTGGAATATAAGCGTCCGGAGCGCGAGCATCGAGCAGCAGTATGACCGGGGTTCCGATGGCTGCGGCGATGTGCATGGGGCCCGTGTCGTTGGAGACAAACACGGCGAGCCGGGCCTGCGCGGCGGCGAGTTGAGGAATGGTTAATTTGTCCAGGATGACCACGGAGCTGGCGAAGACGGCTCGCATCTCACGCACTAAAGCGCGCTCCTCCGGCCCGGCGAAGACCACTACCCGCACGCCGTCGTTGCGCGCGAGCCGCTCGGCCAGCTCGCCAAAGCGTGCCAGCGGCCAGCGGCGGCTTTCATGTCCGGCGCCCGGATTGAGGCCGATGATTGGCGCATCGCCGGAAAGCAGTCCGTCTTTGAGCAGCAGTTTTTCGACGGCGCGATCATCTTCGGGGCGTGACTTCAATTGCGGCGCTCGCCGGATGTTTTCAATATCAAACGGCCGCAGCACATCCAGATAGCGGTCAATCGCGTGCTTGGAGCGATCTTCCACGGGCGGGCGCAAGTGCGGGCTGGCCAAAAAATCAAGGGAACGGCCCGGCCTGCGCGCGAACAGGCGCGCCGGAGCGCCCGAAAAAAAGCCGAGTAAATTGGTTTCCGTCAAGCTGTGCAAATCGATCACCAGGTCGAAGCGGCGTTTGCGTATGTCGCGCGTGAGATTGAAGATGCGCGCCACGGAAAGCAGTTTGAGGCCGTCTCGCAAACTCACGCGGTCGACCACAATCGTTTCGTCGGCGCAGTGAGCAAGCTCAACAACTGCGGCGCCGGGCTTGCCCACTGCCACAGCGATGTGAGACTTCGCAAACTTTCTTCTGATCGCCGCGAGCGCGGGCAAGCTGAGCACCACATCGCCAAGTTGCCCGAAATCGATCACCAGAATGTTGTGGGAATTCATTGAAGCGGAAAAGTGAGCAGCAGGCCGGCTTACTTATTTCTCTGCGTCTCTTGTCTTTTCTGCGGTGTTTCTCTGCGTTTAGGTAAGTGACACTTAAACGCAGAGAAACACCGCAGAAAAGACAAGAGAGACGCAGAGAAATTCATATTTACTGATTCACGAAGTCGGGCCCTTGACTTCTGATTGTGGGCGGAAGACGACGGATTCAAGCTGCGTCTCTTCCACAACGGGCCTTCTCATATCGTCTTCGCGCGGCGACATGAGAGGCGGAGGGGGGCTGGTGGCCTCCGCCTCAAGAGCCATGCTGACCGCATCGTTGATGCGCGAGACGGGCACGACCTCCAGTTCCTTTCGCACATCCTCGGGAATATCTTCCAGATCGGCCTCGTTGCGCTGCGGCAAAAGCACGCGCCGGATGCCCGCTCTGTGCGCCGCCAACACCTTTTCCTTGATTCCGCCGACGGGGAAAACCAATCCCGAAAGCGTAATCTCACCGGTCATAGAGGTGTCGGGTCGCACGCGCCGCCCCGTGTAGAGCGACGCCAAAGCGGAAACCATCGCGACGCCTGCGCTTGGCCCGTCCTTCGGGATCGCGCCGGCGGGAACGTGCACATGCACGCCGTAAGTCTTGAAGAGTTCCGTGTTGATGCCAAACTCGGCGGCGTGAGCCCAGAGATATGACCGGGCCGCGCGGGCTGATTCCTGCATCACGTCGCCGAGTTGGCCGGTCAGCGTGAGCCCCGAGCCGCCGGGCAAGAGCGTCGCTTCGATAAAAAGAATCTCGCCGCCCATTTCGGTCCAGGCCATCCCGGTCGCCACTCCGGCCGGCAAGTCCTGCCGCGCTTCTTCCGGATAAAAGCGCGGCGCCCCCAGCAGTTCCTTCATATCTTTCGCGCCGACGCTCATTTGTGACGCATCGCCTTGCGCGATCTTGAGGGCCACCTTGCGCATCACGCCGCCAATCGAGCGCTCCAATTGCCGCACGCCGGCTTCGCGCGTGTACCGCGCGGCGATGAGCGTGAGCGCTTCGTCGTCGATCTCAAACTGATCTTCGGTCAAGCCGTTTTCGCGCACCTGACGCGGCACCAGGTATTGCCGCGCGATGTGCAGCTTTTCCTGATCGCTGTAGCCCGCCAATTGAATGATCTCCATGCGGTCGCGCAACGGCGCCGGGATCGGAGCCAATTGATTGGCGGTGGCGATAAAAAAGACTTTGGACAAGTCGAAGGGAAGATCCAAATAATGATCCCGAAAGCTGTTGTTTTGCTGCGGGTCGAGAATCTCCAAAAGGGCGGCCGACGGATCGCCGCGATAGTCCGCACCCAGTTTGTCGATTTCGTCGAGCATCATCACCGGATTGTTGACGCCCGCGCGCCGCAGCGATTGAATCACGCGGCCGGGCAGCGCCCCTATGTAAGTGCGACGATGGCCGCGCAATTCGGCTTCGTCACGCACGCCGCCCAAACTGAGTCGTTCAAACTCGCGTCCCAAAGAGCGCGCAATCGAGCGGCCGAGGCTTGTTTTGCCCACGCCTGGCGGGCCGACGAAGCAGAGAATCGGGCTTTTCGCGTCCGGGCGCATTTTAATGACGGCGAGAAACTCAAGGATGCGATCCTTGATGTCCTCCAGACCGTAGTGGTCTTCATCGAGAATGCGGCGCGCTTCACGCAAATCGAGCTTGTCCTCGGAGGTCTTTTTCCACGGCAGCTCCAAAACGTACTCAAGATAAGTGCGAATCACGTGAAAGTCGGGCGCGGCCGCCGGCAGCCGCTCCATGCGGCGCAGTTCCCTTTCGGCTTCTTTCCTGACGTCGTCGGGAAGATCCGCTTCGGCCAGCCGCTCGCGCATCATGTCGGCTTCGGCCCGCTCGCCGCCTTCATCTTCGCCAAGCTCTTTTTGAATCGCCTTTAATTGCTGGCGCAGCACATAGTCGCGCTGCGACTTGTCCATTTCGGTGTGCGCCTCGGAAGCGATTTTGGTGCGCAGTTGAATGATTTCGACTTCGCGCGCGAGATGACTGTAAGCCAAACGCAGCAGATCGTCGGCCGTGTCGGCTTCGAGCATCGCCTGTTCTTGCGTAAGACCTAAATTAAGAATTGAGCCGAGAAAATACGCCAGTTGCACCGGCGTTTGTGCGCCGAGTATGACGGCGCGCACTTCGGGCGGGATTTGCGGAAGCATCGCGAGCGCCTCTTGAATAAGCGCCTGCACGTTGCGCTTCAGGGCCTCGACTTGTTCCTCGTCTTTGGTGACCACCGGCGGCAGAATACGCACGCGCGCGCGCAGGTACGGATCTTCCTTGACCCACCCTTCAATTCGCACGCGCTCGGTGCCTTGCACAATGATCTGCAGCGTGTTGTCGGCGCGCATCATGCGCCGCACCATCACGAGGGTCCCGACTTCGTACAAATCTGAGGAGCCCGCGTCGGCCTGCGTTTCGCCGCGCGCTGAGATGCAAGCTAAAAGCTTCTCTTCAGTGTTTAGCGCCGCTTCAACGGCGGCCATCGAGCGCGGCCTTCCGACGGCAAGCGGCACCACTGTGCCAGGGAAAAGAGTAGCGTTTTGCAAAGGCAACACGGCGACCTCAAAAACTTCCGTCTGCCGCATGGCCCAATCAATTTGCGTCGTATCTAAAGGTTGATTACTAGACATAAAGAAATATTAATTCGATAACCCTTGTGTAATTGTTACTTCGTTTCTTCGCAATTTTCTCCTCCGCGAAGATAAAGGATCAATAAGCCGTCGCGATAATCACGCTCCAACAGCGCGCCCTCAATCGGGCAGGGAAATCGCAGTATCCGCTCAAAGCGGCTGTAAGTGATCTCTAATTGATGAAGCGTTGCGCTTTCGCCGTAAAAGTGGTCGCGGCGGCAACCGGAGATGTGAAGGCTGGCGCCTTGAATCGACACCTCCACTTCTTCGACGTGTACGCCGGCCAACTCCACTTTGACGATCCAGCCGTTTTTCGTTTGGTACACATCCGCGGCCGGACACCACAAACGAGTCGACGGTCGCTGTTTGTGACCGACCGGCATTAATCTAAAATAACGTTCAATTGATTCAGCCATAACCATAACAACCGACGGCGGGCGACTAACGGCCGCCGTCATTCAATTTACGGCAGTGGCCCGAAACGAGAGAGGCCCGAGCAGAAGCCCGATCGTGAGGGAGGGCGTTCATCCAACGCCCTCCCTCACGATCGGGCTTTTGCTTGCTTCTCGCTATTGAGCCATTACCTAATTTACTTTTACCGTTCATGAAAATATCAACCGTAAAGCTTGCTCCAAAACGATGAGCCGCTCGAAATCTCTTCGAGCGCATTGGCCAGCTCGCGATCTTCTTCGGTTTCGAGCGCGATGTCCGCCATCGAAATGATGCCGCGCAAGTTTCCGTCGTTGTCCACCACGGGAATGCGCCGCACCTGCTTGTCGCCCATCTGGCGAATCACGTCAATCACGCGGTCGTTCGGCTGCGCGGTGTGAACATCCGAGGTCATCACTTCTTCGACACGCACCAAGCGGGAATCCTTACCTTCGGCGACGGCGCGCAACACAATGTCGCGGTCTGTAATCAAGCCGACCAATTTGCCTTGTCCACGGCGACCGACGCCGCCACTACCGCTGCTACTGCCGCGCCCGTAGTCGCTGTGAACGCCGCTTGAAATACTTGTCGCCTCAGCGTCGCCGCCCGTCTGCTCGATTACCGGAATCACGCCGGTGTCGTCGTCGCGCATCATCGCAGCCACTTCGTGCAAAGTTGTTTCGCGCATTGCGACCGTCACATCGCGCGTCATAATGTCGCGGCAACGCAGGCGAGAGCGCGCCGGAGGGCGGCGCTCGATCATGCGTTCGGTTGGCCGTTCGACGTAACGATAATCTTCGTAACGCTCTTCCCTGGGACGGCTCCGCTCGCCGTAGTATTCGCGAGCGGTGCCGCCGCGGCCAAAGTCATCTGGGCGCTCATCACGCGGATCGTTGCCGCCGCCGTAGCGGCCGCGCCCGTCATATTCGTCGCGCCTGAAATCGCCGCCCCAACCGCGCTCACGCTCGCGCGGAGCAAAAGAAGAGGCATCGTCGTGACGAAAGTTTTCCCGACCGCTGTAGTCTTCACCGTCGCGGTAAGCGTTGCGCCGCAAGCGCTCGTCGCGATCACTGCCGCCACTACTACCGCCGCCTCGTTCGCGTCCATACCGGTCGTCGCCATAGCGGTCGTCTCTGTCGTTACGATACCTGGACATAACACTCCTTACTAATTTGTAAGACTGGATAATCAAATATTATACTCGTTCTGACTCGTATTCCTAACGCCCCGCGTGAAGTAATACCCAACCGCGCGTACCAATCAACCGATTTCAATTTTGACCGCAAGTTGCCGCTCCGCGCGACCCTTTGTTACCATCCACTACGGTATGGCACTCGGGGCAAGAATATATCAGAACCACAAAAAACCACGGCGCAACGGGCGCATCATCACAGTGGGCGGCGTCTCCGATGTGCCGCCCGGTCGCGCAGCCACGGTTGAGCTTGATGACGGCACGGAATTGGCTCTCTACAATGTGGGCGGCGCGTTCTACGCCATTGAAAACTTCTGCCCGCACCGCGGCGCTCCGCTCGCCCACGGGCGTTTGTGCGGCCAATTTGTGGAGTGCGATTGGCACGGCTGGCGCTTTGACTTGCGCACAGGCGCTTGCCTTGACCGCTCCGACTCGGAAGTGGAATCGTACCTGGTAATAATCGAAGACGACATGATCAAAATTGTCGTCTGAACTTTGCGCACGCAGCAAGAGGCCGCTTTCGTGAGCAATGCTTACGAAAGCGGCCTTTTGGTATTTAGTGCATGTCGGCGGTCGCGTTAACCGTCGCTGCCGATGGCCTCGACCGGGCATGAGGCGAGCGCTTCTTCGCAGAGCACGCGCTCGTCCTCCGTCTCCGGTTGCTTGTACACGTATGAATAACCGTTCTCGTCCGAACGCGTGAAATTATCGGGCGCCGTGTCGCGGCAAACATCGCAGTCGATACACTGCGAATCAACATAATATACGCCCATCACGCTCTCCGGAACGCGATCTGCTGGGTCCGCCAAGCTCGTCTTCCTCCTTTATGAATAACGAGCGCTAGCTTACCGTGGGCCATGCCGCGAGACAAGCGAAGTGAGTCATCTCTCTCCGCGTTTCTTTGCGTCTTCTCTTTGTGTTTCTTTGCGTTTAAATTAGTCTGACTTAAACGCAAAGAAACACAAAGAGAAGACGCAAAGAAACGCGGAGAGAAAAACAAGAGTGAATCGATCCTGGCGCGCGGTGGGTGTCTTCTACCTTGATCGCCCGGTCAATCGCCTTTTTGTTTGATCTCTGAGAGGTGCTTGCTCATCTCCAGCATTCTCTGCACGGGCAGAAAAGCGCGGGCGCGCGTCGCTTCGTCCATCACGATTTCGGGCCGGCGGTCGCGCATGCAAAGGTAAAGTTTTTCCAGCGTGTTGAGCCTCATGTACGGGCACATCGCACAGGTGCAGCCGGAGTTTGGCGGCGAACAGATGAATTCGGCGTCCGGGCGCGAGCGCTTCATCTGATGCAGAATGCCGGCCTCGGTGGCGACGATAAATTGACGCTGCTCGGGATGCGTCTGCACGTATTTAAGCAGCGCCAAAGTGGAGCCGATAAACTCGGCCTGCTGCAACACGGCCTCCTCACATTCCGGGTGGGCGATCAAAATCGCTTCCGGGTATTCAAGTCGCAGCGCCATCAGGCGTCGGGCATTGAACTGCTCGTGGACGATGCAGAAGCCGGGCCACAACGCCATTTTTCTGTTGGTTTGTTGCTCGACCCAGCGCCCGAGATGGCGATCCGGCCGAAGACGATGGGTTGATCGGCGGGCAGTTGCCGCACAATGTCTACGGCGTTAGACGATGTGACGATGATGTCGGAGAGCGCCTTCACGGCCGCCGAAGAATTGATGTAGTTGATCACAATGTGGCCGGGATACTGCTTGAGCCACTCGGCGTAAAGGTCGCCCGGACAGCGGTCGGCCAGCGAGCAACCCGCGTCCAGGTCTGGCAGCAGCACTAATTTGCCTGGATTGAGGATCTTCGCGGTCTCGGCCATAAAATGAACGCCGCAGAAAACAATCACTTCGGCGTCGGTGGCTGCCGCAGCTTGAGCGAGGGCGAGACTGTCGCCAACGTGATCGGCTAAATCCTGGATGATGTCGTCCTGATAGTAATGCGCCAGGATAACGGCGTTCAGCTCGCGCTTGAGGCGCGGAATTTCGGATTCCAAGTCGAGCGTAGGATCAATCGACTGCGCGCGCATGGACAGATCAAATTCCTGGCCCATGCTTTCCGAAGCGGGATTCTGCGGCGTTTCCGTGGCCGTCGGCGTTTGCACTTCTTTGGCTGCTCCTTCGTGATTTACGGTCGTGATTTACGGTCGTGATTTACGGTACAGATGCTGTTTAAAAAGGCTCCCTGAAGGGAGCAATTTAATAGCCGTGGGCAACGCCCACGGAGATCGCACAGTTCAAGATTTCGACCCTGAAAGGGTCGCATTTTAATGCGACCCTTTCAGGGTCGGAACCTTTGTGCTTGGCCAGACCGGTGGCGTTGCCACCGGCTATTGAATGCCGCCCTTTCAGGGCTCACACAGCCTTTTAAGCCAAATTGAGCTTAACTTTTCGGCTCAAATGAAAATAGATAAAGTCGAGCTTAGATGCGAACGCGATTTTTAATGTGCGCTCGCGGCGTTTAACCTTCTTCTCCCGTGTGAATCTCCGGCCCGGTCATGTTTTCGAGGTTCAGCACCTCGTCGAGTTGCGCGTCGTCCATCAAATTCATTTCGCGTGTGACGGCGCGCGCGCTACGCCCGGACTTCAGCATCTCTTTGGCGATCTCCGCCGCACGAGCGTAACCGACGTGCGGATTAAGAGCCGTAATCAGTGAAAGACTTTTTTCGGCGTACTCGCGGCACCGCTCCGCATCCGCGGTGATGCCGCGCACGCACTTTTCGGCGAACGCGTCGAGGGCGTTGCGAAACACGGACAGCGCTTCGAGCAGGTCGTGCGCGATCACCGGCATCATCACGTTTAATTCCAATTGGCCGGCCTGGGAAGCCATCGCCACCGTCGTGTCGTTGCCGATCACGTGGTAGCAAACCATGTTCAGCATTTCGGCCAACACGGGATTAACCTTGCCGGGCATAATCGACGAGCCGGGCTGCACCGCCGGAAGTTCGATCTCGGCGAACCCTGTGCGCGGGCCTGAAGCGAGCAAGCGCAAATCATTGGCGATGCGCGTCATATCGAGCGCCAGATTGCGCAACGCCCCTGACACACAAACAAACGGGGCCATCGATTGCATCGTCTCAAACGTATTTTTCGTAGGCGTCAGTTGGAAGCCCGTCTGTTCGGTCAATTGCCGCACTATCTCCGTGCGATACTCTGCGTGCGCGTTCAGACCTGAGCCGGCCGCGGTGCCGCCGATGCCGAGTTCTTTTAATTCTTCGGCCGCATGGCGCAAACGCTTTTTGTGCTTGCCGACGGAAACCGCATAAGCGGCAAATTCCTGCCCCAAACGAATCGGCACCGCGTCTTGCAGATGCGTGCGTCCGGATTTAATGATCGCATCGAATTCGCGCGCTTTGTCCGCGAAAGCGCGTGCAAACGCTCAAGCACAGAGTCAAATTCCGCACAAAGCTCAAGCGCCGCCAAGCGAATCGCGGTCGGGATCACGTCGTTTGTCGATTGAGCCATATTGACGTGATCGTTCGGGTTGACGATCTTGTAATCGCCCCGCTTGAGCTCTCGGTTTTGCCGTGCGGCGATCAGCTC
Organism: Pyrinomonadaceae bacterium; assembly: GCA_037719755.1. Lineage (GTDB taxonomy): Bacteria > Acidobacteriota > Blastocatellia > Pyrinomonadales > Pyrinomonadaceae > JBBJMB01. Next base: position 1,944 of record JBBJMB010000027.1, on the reverse strand, counting down.
AATGGCGCGGTTGGCGAGCACTTCGTTGGTGTTCATGTTGTGCGAAGTGCCGGCGCCGGCTTGAAATACGTCAACCACAACTGATCTCCGAACGGCCGCCCAAAACTTCATCGGCCGCGGCGACAATCGCATCCGCCGTACCTTGCGGCAGTTCGCCGAGCCGCGCATTGACCACGGCGGCCGCCTTTTTAATCTGCACCGTGGCGCGCACAAACGCCGGATGCGGCTTCAAGCCGCTGATCGGAAAGTTGGCAACGGCGCGCGCCGTTTGCACGCCGTAGTAAGCGTCGGCCGGCACTTGCAGCTCGCCCAAAGAATCCTTTTCCACGCGCATCGCCGCCGCCGCGCTCAGGCTCTTCTGCTCGGTCGCATTCTGTGACATAAAACTAACCACTTCCTCTACATTGATCGAACTTCGCTCAGACTTCATCGGCGTCGATTGTATATCACACAGGCGAGATCCGGTTAAGCCTCGTTAATCTCAACCGGCAACCCGGCCTCAACCCACGCCGTCCAGCCTCCGGCCATCGAGTAAACATTCTCGTAGCCCATTTTCTGTAGCGAATCCGTGGCCAGCGCCGAACGATAACCGCCGCCGCAATAAAGAATAGCTCCGTCTCCTTATCCGGCACTTTGAGCTCAACATCTCGCTCAATCACGCCTCGGCCGAGATGCTCCGCTCCGCGCGCGTGTCCCGCCGTCCATTCATTATCTTCGCGCACATCAATGAAGCGCACGCCTGCGCAGGCCGCCACGCGCTTCGCCGCATCCTCGAGCGACACCTCGCGCGCGGCTTTTGGCATCTTCCGCCACTTTCAGAAAACCTTCAGAATGTTCCATCAGCTTACCTTACGCTCTCCTTTGAGCAAGTGCCAAATTCGCTTCCAGGGATTGGAGTAAAACTTGAACAGGGATTATAATTCCGCTCTTTGAGAAAAGCACAGCCTATAAAGTTAGAACGCGGAACGATGAACGATGAACGCTAAAACCAGAAGAGAGTTAATTCTTCCTTCCGGTCGTTCATCGTTAATCGTTCCGCGTTATGACTTCCAAACGGGGGTTTTAAGATTTGTCGAATGAAAAGTTTGATGTAACGGTGATCGGGAGCGGCCCCGGCGGGTATGTGGCCGCGATTCGCGCGGCGCAGGTGGGTTTGCGCACGGCGCTGGTTGAAAAAGACAAGCGGTTGGGCGGCACGTGCACGCTGCGCGGATGCATTCCGACCAAGCAGTTGCTGCAATCGGCGTCCATTTACGAGCACATGCAGCACGCGGCTGATTTCGGCGTGCAGGCCACGGGAATTCAGTTGGTGTTTGGCGATGTGCAGAAGCGCAAAGATAAAGTGGTGACCAAAAACTCGAAGGGCATCGAGTTTTTGATGAAGAAAAATTCCATCACCGTCTTTAAAGGCGCCGGCCGGCTGGCGCTTCCGGGCCGCGTCGAAGTCACCGGCGAGGATGGCAGCAAGCAAAACATCCAGACCAAAAACATTATCATCTCCACGGGCTCCGTGGTGCGCCCGATTCCCGGCTTTGAAACCGACGGCGAGCGCGTCGTGAGCAGCGATCACATTCTGGAGCTCAAAGATGTGCCGAAGTCTCTCATTGTGATGGGCGCCGGCGCCGTCGGGGTTGAGTTCGCTTCAGTGTTTTCGCGCTTCGGCTGCGAAACGACCATTGTCGAACTGATGCCCCGCTTGCTCCCGATCTAAGACGAGGAAATCACGGCCTAGCTTATCAACTCGTTTCGCAAACGCAAAATCAAGCTTCAGCTCGACACCAAGTTGGAGAAATTAGAGAAAACCGACCGGGGAGTGGTCTCAACCGGCAGAACCTCGAAGGGCGAGGAAGTGCACCTTGAAGCGGAGATGCTGCTGGTGGCCGTCGGGCGCATGCCCTACACAGAGGGGCTCGGACTGGTAGGCCCGAAAATCAAGCTTGAGCG
>JBBJMB010000236.1:0-5984 GCA_037719755.1 Pyrinomonadaceae bacterium | reverse complement strand
CTATTCCTTATGGGGCAACTTACCGGCCGGAGAATCAGGATCCGACAAGGTTCACCGGCGGCGTCATCCCGAGCGTTCAGTCCAGCTTGGCTGCTCCGTTCGTGGAGGCCGGTTTGAGCTTCAACGGCTCCAATGCGCTTCCCGCCGATTTCCTTCGTCCCTACCCGGGATTTGGAAACATCAAGATGCGAATCAGTAGTTGAAATTTATGTTTGTTGAAAACAAGAGACTTACGGGCACAACTTTTCGAGATCAAGCAAATTCACGTCTGCAAGTCGTTGATTTAGCAAGCCCGTTTTCAACTACTGATTCACATCAATATTCACCAGATGGGCGGCAACTCGAACTACAACTCGATGCAAGTGTCGCTTGAGCGGCGTTTCGCGCAGGAACTTTTTATGCAGGTCAGCTACACCTTGAGCCGCGCGATGGGCACAACGAATGGCAGCGACGGAGACTTCGTCCGCATTGACGAATTCCACAAGGCGGCCAATTACGGTCCCCTGGCATTTCACCGCAAGCACAACCTTGTGGTTAACTCGATCTACGAACTGCCGCGCCTTTCACGCTTCGCCGACGGCAACAAAGTCGTAGGCTTCTTTGGAGACAACTGGCAGCTTTCCGGCATCTACCAATTCCAAAGCGGCGCGCCCTACGGAGTCGGTTTCAGCATCCCGGGCATCGGAAGTATTCAACTAACCGGCTCCAACACCGAAGGCTCGCGAGCGAGAGTTTTAGGAGATAGCGGGGTAGGTAATAACAACGACGACCCCTATCGGCAGTTCAATACTGCCGCGTTCACAGCTCCGTTGCCGGGAAGTCTTGGTTTAGAGTCAGGTCGCAATTACTTGATCGGGCCGGGCATCAACAACTTCGACTTCTCGCTGCAAAAAGCATTCCCGCTCGGCGAGACCACACGGTTTGAGCTGCGCCTTGATGCCTTCAATGCCTTTAACCATACTCAGTTCGGCGCCGTCAACGCCACGCTGAACGTCACCAGCTTGACCAATCCGACTCCGACCAATCTGCCGTTTGACTCTAGCGGTAATTTCATCCCTGGAAACAGAAACGGCTTTGGCACGGTCAGCGTTGCCCGAGACCCGCGCATTTTGCAGATGGTTGCGAAGTTCATCTTTTGACGTGAACGTACAGATTTTATCTGTATATCCTTGGCGCTTCTTTGCGTCTTCAAATTGGATTTTTGCGTTTCGTTACCATCTACCGAAACGCAAAGAATCGCAAAGTTGAAGACGCAAAGAAGTTCTTAAAGATAAACAACCGGCCCAAGTGTGATTCAGTAACAACTAAATCACACTCGGGCCGGTTGCTGAAAACCTTCAATTGGAACACGACTTTTCTTAAGTCGCGAGCGCCTGTTTGCAATAGTCGAGGCACTTCTTCACTTCAACAACGGCGTCCGCTCCTTTGTACTCGTACTCGATGTTGGCCGGAAAACGCCAGCGATTGTCGCGCATCAGGCCGAGCGCTTGTTTGATCGGCGTGTCGCCCTCGCCAAACGGCAGGTTGGCGCCGTGGTCGCGCTTGCGATCTTTCAAGTGAATGGTCACGATGTGCTGATGGTGCTGCTTCAGGTACTCCAGGGGATCGAAGTTCGCCGCTGTGTAATGTCCGATGTCGAGGTTGATTTGAATGTAGGGCGAGGCGCCTTCCATCGCTTTCGCGAAGCTTTCCGGCGTGGCGTATTCGTTCGGGTCTTTGAGGTTGGCGTGGTTGTGCATGCCGACGGGAATCTTGTACTTGCTTGCGTATTTGTCGATGCGCTTCGCGACGTTGACGGTTGAAGAGGCGGTGATGGCGCGCACGCCGAGGGCTTTGGCCATTTGAAAGCCGCGGTCGATTTCTTCGTCGGTGAAGTCGTCGCGAAAGCTGTAATTGTAGGCGTAAAGATCTATGCCGGCGCGGTTGAATTTTTTGCGCACGTCTTGGAAGAAAGAGAGCGGCGTTTCCATGCGCCACTTGCGCACATCTTCGCGCGGTATTCTCGCTTCGCGCGTCGACCTGGGTTCAAGGTGCCCTTGCCACAGTTCGCAGCTTCCGAGCCCCGTCTGCTTCATCGCCGTGATCATTTCATCAAGCGGGCGGTCGCGGAAGCTGTAGGACTGAGCGCCGATCTGCACGCCGCTAAACTTAGAATTGACTTTGCGTTGCGCGGCCAATAACTCGGGCGCCAGCGCGGCGCCGGCGAGCCCGCCAAGCGTGAGCGCCGCCCATTGCCTGCGGTTCATTCCTATAGACATATTCACCTCTTCTTCTTCTCTGTGTCTCTCTTTTGTCTTTTCTCTGTGCTTCTCTGCGTTTAAGTGAGACTTACCTAAACGCAGAGAAACACAGAGAAAAGACAAAAGAGAGACAGAGGGGTTGTCACAGTTCAGATCTCCGAATACCCAGTCGGGCGCAGGAAAGCGCTGCTGATATTCGTCACGATCTCAGGATCAGTATATCCGGGCGTCGCGCTCAGCTTTTTCCACTCGGGATCGCCGATGAATGCGCTCCAATTCTTGTCCCTTGTTGACATGTCCGGGTAAGTCAGCATGTAAGTTAAGTTCGGCAGCTTCGAGCCGATCAGCGTCTCACCGAAAAACACCGGCTGGAGGCCCGTGCGGCGAAAGATCGCGATCTCGCCTAATTTGGCGAACATTTCGATCTTCTTTTTATTGGCCGCTTTGTTGTGGCTTTCGTAAGTTCGCAGCTCGAAAATGCGTCCCTTGTTGGCGGGCGCCGGAACCTCAAGTTTGGTGCCCTCAAAGGAAACCATCAGCGAGCTTTCAGCGCGCACGTAAGCCGGGTCGGCGGCGGGCGCACCCAGAAAAGCGGCTCCGGCTTTGCGGTATTCGCTGTCGGCGGATACGCGCGCCGAGGCGGTCGCAAACGACTCCATGCTTTTGTGCGGAATCAGCATGTACAGCGTCGGGCTGTCCGGGCCGATGGCGACGTTAAAGAACCCCACAGGGCCGAGCCCTGCGCGCCGCATCGCCGGCAGCGCGACTTCGCGAAAGAAGTCATCAACCAATTTAACTTTCGGCCCGCGCCGCAGATGGTAAAGACGCAGCTCGTAATACTCCGGTTGAGGTTGCGCCGACTCTTGCAGGCTATGCTTCGCCGCCGCCGCCGCCGCGGTGTGCGGTGTTGTGGCGGCAAGTAAACCGGAAGAAGCGGCCAGCGATGAGGTCACGAAACGTCTTCTCTTCATCAATGTTTTATTGCGTCCTTGCACGAGATGGTGCGCTCTGGTGGCGGTTTGTGACATCACTAAGCGAGCAGATTTTTTTGCATCAGCTCTAAGGTCGACTTTGGCTGAGCCGCACCGCTTTGTAGCCGCCCGCCAGGTAATCTTTAACCCACCAGATGGCGAAAATGGCGAAAGGAATGAGAGCCAGTTTGGCGACGAATCTGAAGGAGGCGGCGGGCCCCCAAGTGTCGTAAACACCGCCCATCTTAAAGATCACAATGCCCAGCATAAACTGGCCCGCGAAACCCATCAGGCCCATCACAAAAGCTCCGCCCTGTGGAAACCGTTCGGAAGTAATCCCGAGCATCGTCGGCCACATAAAGCAAACGCCGACGTAAAAGATGGTCGCCACAGCGTAAGCCGTCGCAGCCGTGGTCACATTGGACAGCAGCCATAAACCGATTCCGGTGATGGCCACGGAAACGCACATCATGCCGATTGGCGAGATCCGGTGCGCAATCGGGCCGGCGAAAAAGCGCAACACGAACATGATCGCGCTGCCGTAAACCAAGATCAGCGTGCCGGACATATCGGCGGTGCTGCGCAATACGGATTCGACCCACTGATTGGGAGCCAGCTCAATTGACGCCGTGACCATCATGCAGAGCAGCAAAATAAGAAAGGCCGGAGCGGCGGCGCTGCGCAGCATCTCGCCGGTGGTTACGCCCGCGGCGGCGCGCTCCGTCGGCGGAAACTTTTGACCGAAAATCAGGAATCCATAAACGAACGTCGGGATCAGCACAATCGCCATTTGGATCTGCCAGCTCCAGCCCAGCTTGCCCATCAGCACGGCTAACAAACCGCCGATAATCAAACCGCCGGGCCACCACGCGTGCAGCACATTTAATTTGTGGGTCTTTTCCTCCGGATAAAGCGTCGCCGCCAAAGGATTGATCACCGCTTCCACCAAACCGTTTCCAAATCCGGCGAAAAGCATAGACATGTAAAGCACCGTGTAGTTCGGAGCCATAATGAAAGCGATGATGCCGCCGATGTGCAAAGCGAACGCGAGGTACAGCAGATTGCGCATCCCGAGGGCGTCGAGCATCGGTGAGGCAACTAAAATTGAGCTGGCGAACCCAAAAAACGCCATCGAGGAAACCCAGCCGTATTCCTCATTGTTGATATTGTAAATACCTTTAACTTGATCCGTGATCGCGCCGCGAATCACAAAAATCATGGCCGTCACGACCAAAGCCAGGCAGCTGGCGATAAACAATTTCCGGCGCTGCTCTTCGGCAATCGTCCTGGTATTTCCAATACTGCTGTGTGATGTGCTCAAGTGATGCCTCCTCATTTCCTGCCGCAGCAGGCTGAATCAGGTGATCCGTTACAGGCAATTGGCTGTTCGATCTCTCTACAGGTCAAAAAGAGCGGGCGCACGAACACCTGGCCTGCAACAATTGCCCGGCGGCAAAGTTTTTTGAGCAGGGCCCGCGTCTTTTGACCGCCCGCGCTTCCAGAGTGATGAACGATTATTTATGCATCCACCGCTCTGCAGCGTCAACCAATTAACTTAAGTCTGGTGTTCCGGGTGAGTGCAACCCTTAAACTCTTTGACGTAGGTGTTGCCTTTATACTGGAGATCTTTGTGAATACCGATCTCCGATGTGTAGTAGCCGTCGATGGTCAAATTCTTGATGGCGCGAAAGAACTTTTCTTCAACGGTCTTCGGGTTGCGCTCGTCCTTGCTGATTTCGGTGAGCAACGCCACTTGTTGCTCGGGCTTGGCGGCGCTGAAGTTGCCCGAAAACTTTTCGGTGCTCATTTTGTCGATCCCCGCCAAGCCGTCGCGCCACAAAACCTTCGTTTCCTCGGGCGATTCGCTGACCATCAGATCGATAAAGGCGGGCACTTCGGCGGCCTTGGCGCCGGGCGAATGATCGTCGGTCGGAATAATCAAATCTGAAATCGTGGTGATCAAAGCCATCTGCTGCGCGTTGAAGAACTTGAGCTTCGCCGGCGCCGCCGCCGTCTTTGCGGCCGCAGGCTTGGCGGCCTGGCCATGGTGCGCGTGTTCTTGGCCGAGCACTGGTAAAGCGGTTGCCGTGCCGACACCGACCGCAATTACTTTCAGGGCGCGACGCCGAGTGATATCGTTTTTCTCTTCAGACATCTTAATAAAAGCCTCGCAATTGGTGGGTGCGCCTCGGCCGGACAGGGAAACAATTTCGGCTTCGGTCGCAAACGCTACTTTGATCTAAGGGGAATATGAGCCTTGTGCCGGCTCGCGGCAATTATTTGACGTGCGGCGAAAATTGTCAAGACAAAGTCGGCTGATCGCGCGCGCGCACAACTACTTCTCTTTGGACTACTTCTCTTTGGGCGGCAGCGGCAACAATCGGCGAAACCACAAACGTCTTCCCGGGTCAGAAGGCGCAGGTATAGCTTTCGACAAACACTGCTTCGCAACCGCTTGAAAGTCTTTGAGCCACTCGGGGTCGATCAGGTAGTAACCTTCCGCGTCGATTTCAAATAATCGCGCGGGAAATTGATGCTCCCACTCGACCTTAATGGCTTTGCGCCAATAATCGTTTCGCGCCTCAACCTCAACTCGCATCCGCCGCTGCATGCCATGTATCTTCTGCCATCGCGACGTGAGAAGGCAAGGGGTTCGGAAGGATGAAGGCGGAAGGATGAAGGATGAACATCAGGACGGAAGAACTTTTATTAAATTCTTTGATCCTTAGCTTTCATCCTTCCGCCTTCCGCCTTCATCCTTCCAAAGCCTCCT
>JBBJMB010000235.1:0-6012 GCA_037719755.1 Pyrinomonadaceae bacterium | reverse complement strand
CGGTTCCGCGGCCGGCCATGTTGGTCGCAATGGTGACCGCGCCTTGACGGCCCGCCTGCGCCACGATCTCCGCTTCGCGCGCGTGATGCTTGGCGTTCAGCACGTTGTGCGGCACGCCGGCCTTTTCCAACCGCCGCGCGATCAGCTCGGAATTTTCAACCGAGACGGTGCCCACGAGCGTCGGTTGTCCGTTTTCATAACACTCTTTGATGTTCTCCACCACGGCATCCCATTTTTCAGGCAGCGTGCGGTAAATCATATCCGAGCCGTCTTTCCTGACCATCGGCCGGTGGGTGGGGATGACCATCACTTCAAGCTTGTACGTGGACTGAAACTCGGCGGCTTCGGTTTCGGCCGTGCCGGTCATCCCGGACAGCTTTTCGTAAAGGCGGAAGTAATTTTGCAGTGTGATGGTCGCCAGCGTTTGGTTTTCGCGCTCGATTTTGACGCCTTCTTTCGCTTCGACGGCTTGGTGCAGGCCGTCGGACCAGCGGCGCCCTTTCATCAAGCGGCCGGTGAAGTCGTCTACGATAATCACTTCGCCGTCTTGCACCACATACTGGTGATCGCGCCGGTAAAGCGTGTGAGCTTTGAGGGCCTGCTCGATGCAGTGCAGCATCTCCATGTTTGAAGGATCGTAGAGATTGCCGACGCCGAGCAAGCGCTCGGAGCGCTCAACGCCTTCTTCGGTGAGCGTCGCGGTGTGCTGCTTTTCATCAACTATGTAGTCGCCGGTGGTGCCGCCCTCTTCGATTTTCTCGCCGCGCTTGAGTTGCGGAATCACGGCGTCGGCTTTGTAGTATTTGTCAGTCGCTTCGTCGGACGCGCCGGAGATGATGAGGGGCGTGCGCGATTCATCAATCAAAATGGAATCGACTTCGTCGACGATGGCAAAGTAGTGGCCGTGCTGCACGGTGGTCGACAAATCGAACTTCATGTTGTCGCGCAGGTAATCGAAGCCGAATTCGTTGTTGGTGCCGTAGGTGATGTCGGCGGCGTAGGCGTCTTTGCGCTCCCAGTCGTCCATCTCGTTCTGAATGCAACCGACGGTGAGACCGAGGAAGCGATAAATCTGCCCCATCCACTCGGCGTCGCGCGCGGCCAAATAGTCGTTGACGGTTACGATGTGAACGCCGCGCCCCGTTAATCCGTTAAGGTACGCCGGCAGCGTCGCCACCAGCGTTTTGCCTTCGCCCGTGCGCATCTCGGCGATGTTGCCTTGGTGCAGCGAAAGACCGCCGATCAACGGCACATCGAAGTGGCGCATCCCTGTGACGCGCGAGCTGGCTTCGCGCACAGTGGCAAACGCTTCGGGCAAGATCTCATCAAGCGCGGCGCGCTCGCGCCGCCGCCGCTCATCCTTGTCCGTCACACCTTCTACGGCGCTCGCCACGCGCTCTTTAAACCGCACCGTACGCTCGCGCAACGCTTCGTCCGAAAGCTGTTTCACCTCCGGCTCCAACTCATTAATGCGCGCCACCACAGGACGAATACTTTTTAAATAACGCTGATTGGCGCTGCCAAAGAGCTTCGTTAAAAACTTATCGATCATTGAATTAAATTCCTAATTATGATGACAAATAAACGTAAAAACCACGCCAGTCGCGCGCGTGAAATCGCCGCCAATTGTAAGTTAGTGCAGCGATTGGGGGCAAGCATGGAAAGGCTAGAGGGCACGGCTTCGAAGTGTTGTTACTGCGTCACACACAGGCTTCGAAGCCTGTGCTACCTCTAGCTTTAACCGGCGGAAGTTGTTTGGATAGCATTTCGCCGGCCGCGCGCGGCAGCTTGAAGTTGACGGTGACAACGTTGCCTTGCGGAGAAACGGAGACGTTGTTCCAGATGACGCCTTCGTCGCGGCCGCGCTTTCTGATGCGCTCGATCAGCAACAAACCGCTGTAGCCTCTTGACATCTCCAGGGCGCGCGCATCCGACTCGACCTCGGTTTTAATGGTGGCCGAGATCATACTTTCATTCGCAATCGTTTTCAGACGCAGTCTTTCCGCGCCTTTGAGAAACGCGAGGCCGCGGCTGGCGCTCAAGGCCTGCACAAACTCTTTGGCGAGGTTTTCTAATCCGGGATCGCCTTGCAATCTGATGATCTGCACATTGCTGAGTGTGCCATCGCTGTTGAGATCGGCGGAAAGCTCCATTTCGATGGAGCCGCTCAAGTTGAGTTTGCCGCTGTCTTTTTCTTGCTTGGCTTTGATTAGTAAATCAACGAAAGGCTTTTTGTTGATTGTCTTAGGTCGCTCGATTTTTGCGACCTCGGCCGTCTTTTTAAGAGCTTCCTCTTCGGGCGTGGAAGCGGTTTGACCCGGGATCGCTGGGGCGCTCGCCGGCGTGGCTGCCGGCGCTGGCGGGTGAGCGGCGGCCAATTGAATTGGCGTCGGCGCGGGCGTAGGAGCAGGCGTTGGCTTCACCACGGGCTTGGGCCGCGGTTTTGGTCGCGACACCGCGCGCGCCTGGGTTAATTCAGGTTGGGCAATGTTTGCGGAAGCGGCTTTTGAAAAGTAGCCGGATGGGTAGCGAAATTGTCCGTCGCCGGCGCTGATAATCTGCGCCCGTTCTCCGATCGCGATGCGCCCGTATTCTTCATCCACGTAGTCGGCGCCGGCCAGCACGCTCACCAGATTCAGCATATCGCGCACCGCCGGCACGTAAAGCACCGTGCCCACCAGCACCGCGTGCAGCACCAGCGATCCAATAACAATGCGCATCAGCCGCGGCCACCGCGGCGCACTGTTGATTTCATGATTGGCGAAAAGTTCCGACATTAGCTTAGAAGCCACAGCATTCAAAAAGATCTTAAGATGCTTTGTTTCCTCAGTGCGTTGTTACTTAATCTGAGTCATAGATTGATGATCTTTGCGGCACTTTGCGTCTTTTCTTTGTGTTTCTTTGCGTTTCAGTGAATCATACTGAAACGCAAAGAAACCAAAAGACGCAAAGTGCCGCAGATGCCGAGGGATTCATTGCAATTCTGCAACCTCGTCACCTGGGAGACGCCGGCCAAGCATGAAACGTTAACAAGCGCCTGACGGCGGGCGACCTTCGGAAGCGCACGTTAAATTATCACTGCTGACCGCGTTTTGACAGCCTTTTGCGCTAGAATACGGAACATGTCACCACAGCGCGGCGAACGCAACGCCCGGCGGCCACATGGGGCCGGCGGCAGGCGGCGAAGTATGAAACCCGGGGCGAAGCATGAGTCTCAAACGAGCGTGGATGGAAATCGGGGACGGCCGGCACCCGGCGGGGGTGGGCCCGCCCTGCGGCGGCTGCTCGAAGGAATCGGGACGCCGGAATCCGCGCCTTTCCGCGCCGATTCTTTCCAGATTGAAGCGCTTGAGCGCATCAGGGGTGAAGACGTTTTGGTGACCGCGCCGACTGGTTCAGGCAAAACGTGGATCGCGCGCGAAGGCATCCGGCGATTGCTCACAGAGGGGCGGCGCGCGTGGTACACAAGCCCGCTGAAAGCCCTCACCAACTCTAAGTATCATGAATTCATCGCCGAGTTCGGGCGCGAAGCGGTCGGCATTCTGACCGGCGACCGCAAGGAAAACTCCGATGCTCCGCTGATCGTCGGCACCACAGAGATTTACCGCAACCAACTGTTTGACGCGCTGCGCGGCGGCCGCGAAGTGCGCGCCGATTTGGTCGTGTTGGACGAAGCGCACTACCTCGCAGACGAAGAACGCGGGCATGTCTGGGAGGAAGCCATCATTCTTTCGCCGCCGCGCGTGCGCTTGCTGCTGCTTTCCGCAACTGTCGGCAACGCCGACGAATTGGCCGCATGGATCGGAGAAGTGCGCGGCGGGCGCTGCGGCGTCATCACCAGGCCGGGCAATCGTCCGGTGCCGCTGCGCGCCGCTTTTCTTTACCCGAACGCCGCGCTCGCGCCGCTCTTGGACAAGAGCGGCCAATTGAACCCAGAGATCATCCAGTTTATTCAAAACAGCGCTGTGCGGCATCCGCGCTTCGGCGGATCTGAGGCGCATCGCCGGCCGCAGCAGAAAATGAATTTGCCCGAGATGCCGCCGGCGATGCTGCTGGACACACTCGGTTCATCCAATCTGCTGCCCGCGATCATCTTTTTGCCCACCCGCAGACGCTGCGATGAGGCTGCCTCCGAAGCCGCCTCGCTCAAAAAAAATGAGCGGCCCGAAAGGCGCGAGGCGCGTCGCCGCGTTATGCAGGAGTTTGCCGCGCAGCATCCGGAGATTCGCCGCCACCGCCACTGGGACATGGTCGCGCGCAGCGGCGTCGGCTCGCACCACGCCGGGCACATTCCGATTTGGAAACTCGTGATCGAGCGCTTGATGAGCGAAGGATTGCTTGACGCGATCTTCGCCACCGCGACGGTCGCCGCGGGAGTTGATTTCCCGGCGCGCACCGTCGTCTTTACCGGCGTAGAGGTGCGCACAGGGCACGGCTGGCGCTCGCTTTCCGCCTCCGAGCTGCAACAGATGACGGGCCGCGCGGGTCGCCGCGGCCGCGACCTGGTCGGCTTCATCGTGGTCGCGCCCGGCACGCACCAAAATCCGCAGCGCGTTGCGACGCTGCTCAAATCGCCGCCCGATCCGCTCGCCAGTCAATTTCGCGCCACCTACTCGACGCTTCTCAACTTGCTCGACGCCTACGGAAGTTTCGACCACGTGCGCGACATCGTCGAACGCAGCTTTGCGCACCGCGAGACAGCCCAACAGCTCGCCCAACTCGAACGCGAGCTCTCACATGCCGCGCAACTTGTGACCGAAAAATTGGCTGCCTCCGGCAATCCTACTCTGACGATTGACATGGCCCGCGGCTTTGAGCGGTTGGCCAGCGCCCGCACGCGGTTGCTTGAGGAGGTGCCGCAAACGCAGGGCGAAGTGATGCTCAACTGGCTTGACCGCGAAGTCGTGCCCGGCCGCGTGGTGCGCATCGGGAGAAACGGAAAGAGACATCTGTTTGTGACGGATCGTCGCGGCGGCAACTTAATCGGGTTGCGCGAAGATGGGCGGCGCGCGGCCATTGCGCTTGACCGCGTCGGCAGAGTTTACGACTCGACGTATTCGCTCTCTGATGCGGATCTCGCCTTTGATGATTTGCACGCCAATCGAATGACCGCTCTCGGCGAGTCTCGCTTGGCCGGAGAGCGAGCGCCGCTCGAAGCGGCCACATCGCTTTTAAACGACTTAATGGACCAGGTTGTGCGCGAGCGCGCGCGGCGCCGAGGAGAAAGAATCTGCGACCAGCGTGCTCTGGTCCGCGATGGAGGACATTGAAGCGATGACCCGCACCGAGCGGCAACTGAACGCTTTGCGGGCTGAAGCGTGGCTGCCGTTTGAGCAGCGTGCGCGCGTGCTCGAACGCTTCAACTATCTGGACATCGCGAGCCAAAAAGTTACCGCACAGGGCAAGTGGCTGGCGGACTTGCGCGTAGACCGCCCGCTACTTGTCGGCGAAGCGCTGGCGCGCGGACTCTTCGCCAAACTCGACGCCGTGCGGACGGCCGGGCTGGTGGCCGCGCTCACCTCCGATGCCGAGCGCGACTACGGCGAGCTGCCGCTTGACGATGCGCTGGTCACTGCGCTTGCCCATTATGAATACGTTGCGTACGACGTGGCCTCCGAAGAATGGAAAAACGACTTGGAGCCCGCGCCGGAAATCAATCTTTCCGCGGCCGGCACAGCGACCCGCTGGGCGGAAGGCGAAAAGTGGAACAACCTGGTGCGCGAAACGCGCGCTGAGGAAGGCGATTTGGTGCGCATGCTTTCACGCGCCGGCGAGGCTCTGCTGCAAATCAGCCACCTCCGCGATGCTCATCCCGCGGCAGCGCACACGGCCGCCCACGCGGCTTCTCTCATTCTGCGCGAGCCGGTGCGCACCGATGAAGATGCCTGAGAGGTATTCAACAAAAGCAGGCTTGTCGCCGAACGCGCATTTCTATTCTGAGAAGATTGATCTTAGAGCCTGAGCTCCAAAGGGACGTGCCGCTTGTGATGATTGTGCTAATATGACTCGGGT
>JBBJMB010000234.1:0-6025 GCA_037719755.1 Pyrinomonadaceae bacterium | reverse complement strand
CCGTAAGTCTCTTGTTTTCAACAAACATAAATTTCAACTACTGATTCGCATTCATGTTAATCGTGTAAACCCGCTTGTTGGGACTGATGTGGAGATCGACCGGCTTATCCGCGAAGCCTTCGCGACGCAGCATGATGTTCACGCTGTCTCCGATTTGAGCATCAAGCTCGTAAGGCGTCGTTCCGACTTTGCGCGCGTCGAGGTACACATCCGCGCGGCCTTCGTCGATGTCAATGGTCACGACTTTGCGCGGCGCGCCCGGCTGCTGCTGCTGGCCGGTGTTGTTTGCCGGCGCTACTACCGCCGTGCCCCCACCTTCTGCGGACTCAGCGGAGCCGCCGCCCAGATCGAAGTACCAAATGGCGGCCGCAATTGCCATAAAGAGTGTTATCACTCCGCACAGCGAGGAAACGGCGGCGGTTATCTTCCAGTTTCTTTTCAGCCAAGAAATGTGTTGCTGTTCTTCAGCCGTAGCTGCTAAATCAGGGTACAGCTTGACGGTCTCTTTGCTCTTCGCCGGCGCGGACACCTGGGTGGCGAAGATACTCAGACTTTCAATGCCGCGCAGCAACTCGTCGGCCGATTGGTAACGCTCCGCGGGATTCTTTTTAAGGCAGCGCCCGATCATGTTTTCCACTTCGCGCGGAACCGAAGGATTTAAACGCTCCGCGCGTGGATAAGTGGCGCTTCCGATTTTGTCGCACAATTCGCCGAGGGTCGCCGCCTCAAAGGGAAGCCGTCCCGTCACCATTTCGTAGAGCAGCACGCCGAGCGCCCACACATCCGTGCGCACGTCGGCGATGGAGCCTCTTAATTGCTCCGGGGAAAGGTAATTCGGCGTGCCGATGACTCCGCCGGTGATCGTCAGGCTCATGCTCATTTGGCTTTTCGCGATGCCGAAGTCGAGCAGCTTGACGTGGCCGTGCGAGCTGACTTTGACGTTGTTTGATTTGATGTCGCGATGAATCGCCGTGCTGATGAATGTAAGCGATGGCGGCAGTCACGGCTTTAAGATGCGTATGGTTTCAGGAAGCGGCAGCGCTCCGAATTGCTTGAGGTGATCGGAGATCGTGACGCCGTCCACATACTCCATCACAATGCAGGGCATTCCTTGAAATTCAAGGAAGTCGTAGAGCGTGGCGATGTTGGCATGCTGTAGGCTGGCTTGAATGCGTGCTTCGTTAAAAAATCTTTCAACAAATTCCCCGCCGCTCGCGCTCTCGGTCAAAATCTTAATCGCGGCGACGCGGCCGATCTTCAGATGGGTGGCCCGAAAGACCTCGCCCATCCCGCCCGCTCCCAGAAAGTCGATCAGGCGATATTCACCGATTGTTGAATTTAAGCGCGCCGACCTGCTCATCGCGATTCTGTTGCCGAATTCTTTCTCTGTGACTCTGCGGTGTTCTTCTCTGCGGTGATTCTCTGTGTTTAGGTAAGATTTGCTTAAACGAGAGAGAATCACCGCAGAGAAGAACACCGCAGAGTCACAGAGTAACGCGTAATTACTCGCCCGCAAGGAACTCTTTGCCGTACCTGATCGGAACCGCGTAGGTGATTGCGTTTTGTTGATCGCCGGCGAAGAAGATGCCGATCACTCGTCCGCGGTCATCAAACACCGGCCCGCCGCTATTGCCCCCCCCGGTGGAGCCGGTGGCCAACTGAATCACGTCGCCCATCACGCTCACGGTTTTGTCCCTTTTGGCGGGATCGTCTTCGTCGCGAATGATGTTGCCGATGTTGGTGGCCGTCACCGTCGGGTCGGGAATGATCTTGAGCTGCGCGGTGCGATTAAAAACATCCTGCGATTGAATCACGCCGTACACTCTGGGCGATGCCGCCGGGTAGCCCAGGATGGTCACCATTTCGCCCTTTTTCAATTCATTATAATTATCGAAGAGCTCGACTTTGGTCACCTGTCCGGGCACATCGATTTTGACCATCGCCACGTCGTGACGATCCGAGACTTGCTTTAACTGCGCGGCGATGCGGTTTTCTTTGCGCGGCAGCGTGATGTCAAGCGTATCGTTGACGCCTTTGAAGTCGCCTTGCAGTTGGCGCCCCTCCTGCCGCGTGTTGGCGGGAACCCAATCGCGCGGCGGCGCGACGAGTTGATTGTGAATGCCGCTTTGCGTGAGCACAATGCCCTTCGGCGTGTCGGGCGCAAACTGGTAACTGGTTTTCCACGTGGCCGCGACGTGACGATTAGTCAGGATGAATCCGTCATTGGTGACGATAAATCCCGTGCCGGTGTGCCGGCCGCCGACCGGTTGGGTGAGTTCTCCTCGTTGGGTGTACGTTAAAAGCGGCTCGTACGTGTCGCCGACCTGCACGTAAACCGGCAAGGTGGGAGCGCCGGACGCATCAATCGGGCCGGTGCCATAATTAACGCGCAAAAACCGCGTCAGCGCGGCCCGGTCGTTGGGCATGTATTGATGAAAGACCCGCGCTTGGTTTTGCGTATTGATGAGCCTCCAGGCCACTTCGATGTAGACCACGGCTTTGCCGAACTTGTCGTTGATCGTGGCGGCGCTCATCGAGGCGTTTGCCGAGGCGGTTGCTTTGTCGGTCTCCAACTGCTTTTTGACGGTGCCGAGTTGACCGGTCAACTCGGCGTTCGCCGACTTGCTGCGCCAGATCAAAAAGCCGGCGACGCTGCCAAAAAGCACCAGCACGGCGACGAAGGCCGCCCCGATCAAATAAATTTTGCGACGTGCTGGTTTGCGAAACGCTTTGGTTGATCATCCGCTCAACGGTCGCACCCACGGAGCCGGGCGCACCTCCCGGCGGCGGCGGCGACGCGCCGTAAGGAGGTTGAGAGCCGCCGGCGTTGGGAATGCGCGTCGGGGGCGGCCCCGGGGCCGTCGCGCCGGGGGTCATCGGAACGGTCGCGATCCGCGTGGCTTTGGTGGCTTGCGGGGGGCGCGGCTCCAAGTCAAAAACGAACTCGGGGCCGCCCGGCCCAAGCTGCACCACATCGCCGGGCCCGACCCTGGTCGTGCCGGTGATTCTCTGCTTGTTTAAAAACGTGCCGTTGCGGCTGTTTAAATCTGTGAGGATAAACTGCGCGGAATCCGCGGGATCTTGGGCGATTTTGGCGTGCTGGCGGCCGACGAGATCATCACGCTCGGGATCATATTTAACGGTCGCCGTGTCGTCCCTGCCGAGGATCAGTTCCTTGACATGGCTGAGGGGAAATTCCTCCACCTGGTTGGCCTTCGACCCACTCAAATGTCTGAGAACTATGCGTTCCATAACTTCTCCTTAATCGATTCAATAAAGACTAAACGGTGATGGTTTCAGATAGCGAGTACGTACCGACAAAGAATTATTTGCACTAAATGCAATCATGTGCCGCGGCAGGCGTGACGCGCCTTCTCCGTAGCGCGAGACGTTGATGAACGTACTATGAGAAGGACAGTCAGACTTTCTTGGGACATGAGGCCCGAAACTCCGGGGGCACAGAGTCCTTGCAGGCAACTTACAAGATGCAGGTCGGAATTATACAGTTTTAACAGGCAACTTCAAGAAATATTCGACCCAACGGAACTGAGAAGCAAATTACCGCGGAGAGTGGACGAAGAACGGACCGTCGGGAGGGGTGAAACCGCCGCCCGCCGTGAGGTCCGTTCTTCTGCTCGGGCCTCTTTTATTTCGGGCCACTGCCAGCGATCTAAATTTTTGCAGTGAATTGCCGCTTCGTCTCAGAAGCTGCGCCGAAAGAGGTAAGACATTTTGATAAAGAAGGTGCGGCCCTGGCGGCGAAAGCCGGGTTCGAGGCGCTCTGTGAACGCTCCGTAGCCGTTGTAGTTGAGATCGTCGTTATAGCCCACGTACAGCGATGTGCCCGGATTGGGCGTCCAGCCGAGCAGAAATTGGCCGCGCAGGTTGGCCGCCAGCGAACCGTAATCGAGACGGCCGCGGGCGAAGAGAAAGCGCGTAAATTGGTAAGTGGCGCGCGTCGTCAAGATATTATCGTCGAAAGCGGTGAGCCCCGTGTCGCGGGAGCTTGACATAAGACCCATTCGATAGACTCAGGTTATCTTAACGAACGAAACCGGCCGCTTGAAGTAAGACGCTGGCCGTGATGAATTTCTTCCGTAGTTTGTTGAAGCGATCTTTAATTTTCCGGGGCGCCGCCGCTTCTTCCGAGAACGATGCGGCCGTCGCCGGTGCGAAGCATGAGCACCACGTTGCCGCCGCGTCCGGTTCTCCAGCGGCGAACTCTTTGAGTTTCGTCCGGATCTTCGGCCGCGTAAGAATTGTCGCTGGCGACCGATTCGGCGTGGGTTTCGACGATGGCGTCCATGTCCATGGAAGGTCAGCAGATCGCGCCGTCGCCATTACGCGCATCAAGCCGCGAAAAGCGGCCGCGCAACCAGGCCACATCTTCGGTCAGCTTCGGCAGCGCCATCGAATCCGTCGGCGTGATTCTGCCGTCGCCAGTCGTGGCGCGCACGATGCCGCTTTCCCGTATGCAATCGCGCCGTCGCCGGTTTCAATTGCATATCGCCGCTCACGCCTTCCACATCAATACCCGTCGCCCGAATCAACACGGGTTGGCGTTGCGCAGCATAAACTCAAATTGCACCGAACCGTGAACGTTCGCGTCGGGCGCAAACGGCCGCGCCGGGCGTAACCTTCGCCCAACGCTGCTCGGCCTGGATCATCATCCAGCTCGTCCTCAGCAGCGTGTGCTCTTTTCTGGGCCGTGTAACTAGCCGGGCTTGTCAAGAGCGCACTGTGACCGCACCGTCAAGGTCTCGGCCGCGACGCAATGACCGCGCCGCCGCCACCGGAAAGCTTTTCGATTCGCGCTCGATTAAAGGACTGACCCCGGCAGCGCGCGATTCTCTGGATTGTCATCGCGCGCTCACCGCTTCGCGAGCGGCGGCGTGTTTTCAAGCGCGCCCTCGATTTCTGACCGGGCTTGTTGCGGATCGCGCTTGTCTGGCGCTCACCAAATTCCTGGCCGCGCTTTTGCTCTTCATCGCGCGCTCAACTTCGCGCCGGGCTCTGGCGGCCTCGCGCCGCGCTTCCGCGAGCGCTCTTTCGCGCGTCCGGGCGAGCCCCAATTCTTGGGCCGATCCTTCTTCTTCCGCCTGTGCCGCTTGTGGCTGCGAGTCGCTCACGGGGCTCATCGGGCGATGATCATCGGCACGATTGATGGAAATCTTTCCGTTGACGTTGTTGATCTTGATGCGGCTCGCTCCCTGGCCCAAATTGCCGGCCAAACTTCGCCCGACGTGTTCGCCGCGTCGCACGCTTAAGCCGAAGTTATTGGCGATCTGGCCGTGGACGGTGCCGGCCGTCACTTGCGCGCTCGCGTCCGAAGGAATCGTGAGCTCAACGCTTCCGTTGACGGAAGTGAGGGCGATAGGCTGAGCGTCGTTTAATTTTTCAAACATCGCAGACAGGGGGCCGTTCACGGTCGACAGCCTCACGTCGCCCGTTAACTTGCGCGCCGTTAAGCGCCCGTTAATGGTCGATGCCCTGACATCTCCTTCAACCGAGTCGATGTCAAGCGCGCCATTGATGAGTTCAATCTTTTGCAGTTGCGCGCGTCGCGGCACGGTGAGCGTGTACTGCACGCTCGCCGGGTTGTCGGCTGAGTTATGCGAGCCTCTTTTCCAATTATTTATCGCGTGCGGGTATCGCGTGCGGATATTGATGGCTTGCTGCGTGGCGTCGATGTCAATCTCGACTTCCGCCAATCGCTCGGGCGAGCCGGCGATTTTCACGGCATCGAGTTGCAGTTCGCTGCGATCCCACACCTTAATTTGCACGTCGCCGTTGATGTTCTCCAGGCTCAGGCGCCCGTCCGGGTTGAGCACCAAAGTTTTGTGCAGCTCTTCGCGCAGCTCCGATTGGTTTTGCGAAGAAACGATGGTGCCGCACATCATCAAACAGGCGAAAATGATCAGTACGTTCGGGAGATGCCTATCCGTCATTCGTGTATGTACCTGCTCTTTTCTTGAAGATTGGCGGCGCTCGCGCGATGGACGCGAAACGCGCGCCTACTCACATA
>JBBJMB010000026.1:0-19451 GCA_037719755.1 Pyrinomonadaceae bacterium | reverse complement strand
TTGCCGGAGGTACTATTTCGGTTTCCCAATTTAATCATTTAGCATATGCTCGAGTTAGAGGAAGCTCCCTTTATGTCAATCGCCAACGAATTATGCAGTGAGGTTGTCAATGCCGTGCTCACGCGCCAGGAAAACAAAGGCATGATTGATCCGCAAGAGATGACGCAAATATTTTTGGCGGTGCATCAGACGTTGCGCCGCCTCCACGCGGATGAGCGGCGCCGACCGAGCGAGACACATGTCAGAGCGATCTCCAACGCCCCTTCCTCGCTCAACTTCCACTAAACTTGAGTGACCCTTGCCACGTCCAAACTTTGCGACGGAAAACGTTTAACAAGCCAAGTTCTTCATAAAAGCACTTCCCAACCGCTATTGCCGATTCGCTTAAATAGCGCACTCGCTAATCTCCGCCTCCGCTTCACCTCTCAATAGTCACCAACCGCACATGCGAGATGAGCCTTTCTCGCGCTCTCTTTGCGCTCCATGCGCTCCTTAGCGTTCACGCGCGATGACCCGGTAGACATTCGTTTTGCCAAAATATCCGACAATCTTCAGATTGTCGCGCTTGTGCCAAACCACGAAGCTTGATGTCTGAGAGTGTCAGTGACAATCGAGAAGATGGTCGGACGGTTCGTTTAGAGCCGATCTTTTGATAGCGCATTCGCATTAATTAACACGCTATACACATTTTGTTAACTTTCTGGTAACATCGTTTTCCCCTCGCATGGTGCCCCTTTTGTGGCCGGTGCTTTCAAATTTATTTTTCGAAGGGGAACGATAGTGACCATATCCAGTTTGTCTCGCTTTCTCGCCGCGCGCTTCGTTTTTCTTTGCCTGTGTTTCTCTGTTATCACCGTCGCTGCTTCCCAAACGCGTGCTGCTGAAAGTTTTAGCGATAAAATTTATTGTCGGCCGGAACTTTCGCCTGAGCGGCGTGAGCAGTTGAGCGGGCACTTGCGCGAAATCACCGGCTGGAGCGATTTACATTTCGCTCTTGACGGAGCGCTTAAATATGGGGGCACGGCCGTTGGAGGATCGCCAACGGCCCGTGAGCTTATTACTGGAGCGATGAGCGGATCCAATATTTCCGTACTTGAAGACGCGAGCGAGCGCTCGGACGTGGTGTTCGGGCGCGTGGTTCCCGGAAGATGGATGCGGCCATCACCGTCGCAGGCTCGCGTATATGTTGTGTTAATAGACTTCGCGGACTTCAAGTATGTGGCGGGCGATAAAAGCGCCCGCGAGGCTTTCAACGCCGGGTGGGCGGCCCTGCACGAGATCGCGCATGTGGTCCGCGACTTGCCCGACGCGGAAGACATCGGCGAACTCGGCGAATGCGAAAGGTTGATCAATCTGATGCGCCGCGAATGCGGCTTAGCGGAGCGCGCGGACTATTTTTTCGCCGCCTTTCCCGGCATGGAAAGAAGCGCGTTTCCGACCAAGATCGTGCGGCTCGCTTTTGTGAGAGACTCGCCGACAGCAGCAGGCAAGAAGCGCCGGTACTGGCTGCTGTGGGATGCCAACCTGGTGGGCGGTGTGGGGCTGCCGCAGCTCGATTCACCTCAAAGATGAAAACACCTCAAAGGTGAAAACGCATCCCGGCGCCCGAAGTTATGCCTTCAGCTTGATTGAGCATGACCTATAATTTGGATGAACGCTTGTTGCATCAGCCTTCAACGGGCGCGCGGAAAATGATCGGGATTGTCGGTGAAAACGGCGTCCACGCCGAGCTCGTAAATGAAGTGGCGCATCTCGTCCCTCACGTCTCTGAATCGTCCGGTATCGGTTGACCGAAAAGTATAAGCAAGCGGCGCCTTCGGTACCATTCGCAGCACTTTTCCGGGGCGGCAAATTCAGTTCGCATTAAAGTTTTATTTCTAACCTCTTCCTCTTTGTGCCCCTTTAGCGTCTTCCTCTTTGCGATACTTTGCGTTTAAGTCAGTCTCACCTAAACGCAAAGTATCGCAAAGAGGAAGACGCTAAAGGGGCGCAAAGAGATCTTAGGAATCAAGTTTATTTATTGATGCGGTATGTCGCGGCCTGCCCCGGCGCAAGTGATTTCTCGGGTGAGGCCTCGAACTTGAGTGGCTGCGGCGTGTATTCGTCGTTTAAGAAAAACGCTTTGTTGAGTTTCACTTTGTGACATGATCCTCCGGGCGCCCCGCCAGTTCGCGCGTAGCAGCGAAGCGAGATGCGATCAACGTTTGCACCCGCCGGCAAAAGGATGGTTGAGCGAAAGTATCCGCTTCTTTCTATGCGCAGGCGGGGGTCGCCGTGGTCCGAGCTGAGCAGATTTTGCTTTTGTTGCACCTCAAAGGCGACGGTGGTCGCTTGCTGCTCGGCGTAACCTTCCAAGTAAAGATATCGCCGGGGATCGGCGATCACATTGACGCCGCTTGGCGTTTCGGCGATCCGCTTTTCTCTTTGCAGCTCTTCGGCCATCACGCGGTAAATTTCAGGGCGCTCATCCATGATGATCTCTCGTGAGGAAGCATCGAGGCGCACGCGCGTTGGCAGCGGGGCGAAGCGCACCACCGAGCTGGCCAGATCCGAGAAATTGTTGTTGTCCGACGCCGTGGCCAGAAGCGGATGCGAGCCCAAAGCTCGCTCTCCACGAAAGTCTTTCGTTTCATGCTCGATGCCCTGGAAAGTCTCTGCGACAATGCGCCTTCCGCGCAAGCGCAGTTCGTACGTCCACTCGATGTCGGTCATGCGTCCCCACCGCGACATCAGCGCGGCGGCGGGCGTGCCGCCGTCCTCATGCGTAAAGATGGTGCTGTAGCGAATAAGCTTGTCGCCCGAGGGCTCGCTTTCGATCTCGTAGTACATGAGCACCGGAAGGTCTGTGAACCGGTCGATGGTGTTGGCCCGCGCGTAAAGAATCGGCGAATAGGCGAGCGCCAGCGCGTCATCCGCATCCGCGCCGGCGTTCGGCGCAGCGACAATTGTGCGTAGCGCTTTAATCTGCGCGCGCCGCGCGCCCGGCGCAGAACGCGGTTCGTTTAATCGAACGGCGATTTTGTGCGGCCCCCGCGGCAATCGCCCGAGCGTGACGCGGTACGTATAGTCGCGATCGCCAACCCACAGAATCAGATCCTGGTTGTATTGGCCGTCAACGCTAATCGTCAGCGCGGCCGCCTCCGCACCCGCTTTTGCCCAAGACGCGGCGGGCGCACGCGCATCTATCTCAAGTCCGACTTCGGAGGGTGTCGTCAAATTCACGCGCTCCGCGGCGAGCGGCACGCCTTGCCGGCTTTGTTGCCGGCTTTGTTGCCGGCTTTGCGCGACAACATGTTGTTGCCGGTCGCCCGAGTTCACGACGAACAACACCAGCGAGGCGACGAGCAGGCAGAGGGTTGAGTGTCGCGCGTGGCGCGGCGAAGACAATCGTAGTTTCATGTGTTTTAGTCTACCCCTTTTATCGAAGGCGACCGCTTGCCGTGTCAAGAGTGGAGATCAAAAACCCTGACCCCGAAGACGCCGACGCCCAAACAATCTATCGAAAAGGCTTCGCGCAGGAAGCCACTACCTTCGCCCGACTGGAGGGCTGTTGGTTATGGCGACGCGCGCATTTGCTTTAGCACGACTAACGGCGGCAATGCCAAGAGGGGTCAAATCTGGGAGTATGTGCCGGCATCCGGCGACCCCAGACGGGCAAACGCTTTTCGTCAACGTCCAGACTCCCGGCATGACGTTCGCGATCTGTGGCCGTGGGGAAGAGGTCGCCTGAAGCGAACCTGAAACTTGATTTGCCACTTTACCCTGCCTTTGTGCGGCGATTCCAACCGCAGTTAACACATATTTAAGACACCGTTCACTCGCTTTTAATTAAGCTGGTGTAGTTTGCCGCTTGATTAACCTCTATACCTTATTCCCTTGAAGGAAATTAGTGTGGTTTTGCTATCCAGCATATAACAGCGCATTTGTTTTTCTCTCGCATACGCGTCAAGAAAGTTCATCAGGAGATAATTATGCAATCCGCTAGAAAAGAAATCCCAGGCCAGAGATGCAGCACAATAACGAAACTCATGCTGCTTTTACTCATTGCTTTTGGCCTTTCACTCCCAACGTCCGTTTTTGCTCAGGCGAGTTCGACGGGCACTATTGGTGGCGCCCTGCAAGATATCAACGGCGCCGTTTTGCCAGGCGTCACCGTTACGGTCAGGGGTGTGACGACTGGCGTCGTCCGTACCGCCACAACGGACAGCGAAGGTCGCTGGACCGTTCCTGCTCTCAACGTTGGTAGCTACGAAGTGAGTTACGAAGCAAACGGCTTCAAAAAGCTGGTGCGTTCAAACGTCGCCGTCGAAGCCAGCGTGCCGCGCACGCTCGACGATAAATTGGAGATCGGCGAAGTCGCCGAGTCAATCACGATTACTTCCGGCGCGGCGCTCATCACACCGGAAACTTCGACCACCTTCCGGCAGCTCTCCGCCGAAGAATTGGTCGCCGTGCCCACCTCCACGCGCAGTTTCACGCAACTGCTTTCGTCCGACGCCGGCGTGAGCGCTGATCTCTC
The DNA here is from genome assembly GCA_037719755.1 of Pyrinomonadaceae bacterium. Lineage (GTDB taxonomy): Bacteria > Acidobacteriota > Blastocatellia > Pyrinomonadales > Pyrinomonadaceae > JBBJMB01. Next base: position 14,932 of record JBBJMB010000026.1, on the reverse strand, counting down.
GCCGGTCGCCACCAACGGCAACGGCAACCTCTCGCCATCGGTCAACGGCACGCGCACGACTTCGACGAGCCTTTTCTTTAACGGCGTCGATGCGACCAATATCACCTCCAACGAAGGTTCTTTGAACGATAACATCTCGCCCGCGCCCGAGACGCTAGCCGAGGTCAAATTGCAGACGAGTCTTTACGACGCCTCGACGGGCCGCTCGGGCGGCGGCAACTTCCAGCTCATCACCAAGAGCGGCACCAACGATTTGCACGGTTCTCTCTACTATTTCTTGCAGCATGACAAGCTGAACGCCAACGACTTTTTCTACAACCGTGACGGCATCGACCGCCCCAAAGCACGGCGCCACGAAGGTGGCTTCACCGTGGGCGGCCCCGTGCTCAAGGACCGCATCTTCTTCTTCGCCGGCTACCAGCGCACCGACGCCACGACGGGCTTTGTGCCGACGGCGAGCAGCATCACCAGGCTGCCGCAGGCGCTGGGGCTCATTGGCGGCCCCCGTACGGCCCAGAACATCGTCACCGCCTTTAGCAGCCTGAACCCGTGCGTGCGCAATGCCAGTAACATTCCGCAGTCGGGCTTTTGCCTGACGCCGGCACAGATCTCGCCCATCTCGCTCAACTTGCTCAACTTGATGAACCCGAAGACGGGCGACTTCTTCATTCCGTCGCCGGCCGCAAACGCCGCGCTGATCAGAAGCAGTAGCGGCGCTGTCGTCACCGACGCGAGCACGCGCGACCCCGGCAACATCGTGAGCTCATCCGGCGCGCTGACCGCTCCCGGACTCTTCGGCGGCAACCCGCTGGTGTCGCAGCGCAATGTGGTGCCGGCTCAGTTCCAGCAAGATCAGATCAACTTCAAGATGGACGGCCAGATCACATTGGCCAACCGCCTGAGCGGAACCATCTTCTACGCCAACTTCCCGGCACTGGATCCGTTCCCGGATCCGTCGAGCCTGGCTTCGCCGGTCGAACTCAAGCGCGATGACCGCAACCGCACCCTGGCCATCACCGATACTCACATCTTTAGCGGAACCCTCATCAACGAGTTGCGCTTCGGCTTCTACAAGCTCAACAACACGCGCGGCTTAAGCGACGAGTTTTTGCCGATCACCAACGCCCTGGTCGGCGTGACGAACCCGGCTAACTTCTTCGACCAAAGCGTGGCCACGACTCGTCTCGGCCACTACATCTTCAGGAACAACTTGTCGCGCCTCTCCTTTGGCGGCCCGAACGATTCGTTCAACCGCCGCACACAGCAAACCGGCAGCGTCTCTGACGGCGTCACGCTGATTCGCGGCGGTCATACCTTGCGCTTCGGCGGCGACTACAAGTCGCACCGCTTCGACACCAATCTGCCTGAAGAGCAGGCCACCGAGTTCGAGAAGATGGAGAACTTCACGCAGTTCCTCGCCGGCTTCACCAGCGAAGCCGACACGCAGTTCGGCATCACCGACAAGAGCTTTCGCTTCCGCGATGCGAGCGCCTACTTTGCCGACGACTTCAAGATCGGCCGCAAGCTGACAATTAATCTCGGCATGCGCTACGAGTTCTTCGGCTGGCCCGAGGAGCAGCAGGGGCGCATCGGCAATTTCGACTTCGCGAACCTGAATACGGAGAGTCCAGGCGGCGGCTTCATCGTGCCAAGCAACGCCCGCGAAACGGGCTTCGTCGCCATCGACGCGGCCATCGCCACCAGCCAAAGGGCCGACAACAAGCACACCTTGAACGGCTACGACTTGAACAACTTCGCGCCGCGCTTCGGCTTCGCCTACTCTCCGTTCACAAGCAACAAGATGGTGGTGCGCGGCGGCTATGGTATTTTCTACGACCGCCCGAGCGCGGCCTTCATCAACACGGTGTTTAGTGACTACCCGTTTTTGCGCGAAGTGGAAGTAACGGCGCCAGCAGGGCGCGTGCCCTTCGCCACCGCCTTTTCGCAGCAGAACCCGCGCCAACCCTTAAACCAGTATTTGCCGAACCGCGTCGTCTACGGCGCCAACGGCGCCTATACCATCCGCGATGCGACGGGTGTCGCTTTGCAGGCCAACGGCACCGCCAACCCGATTGACTTGGCGACGGGGCGACCGACGCTTGGCAATAACGCTGAGACGTTCGAGTTCCGCGCCATCGACCGCGACTTGAGAACCCCGTACATCCAGCAGTGGAACATCGGCACGCAGTACGAAGTGGCGAAGAATTTGCTTATCGAAGTGCGCTACGTCGGCACCAAAGGCACGAAACTGTTGCAGGCGACTGCCTTCAACCAGTCTTACGACCTCAATGACCCAAACACGCCGGACTACATCTTCAAGCGCTTTAACGACGCGTATCAGGCTGCGCAACGTGGCAATCCGGCCGCGCTACGCGGGCCGCTCAACAACGCGGCGGCGACGCAGCGTGCGCGGGGGCAGGGTGTGGCGTATGGATTTCCCAACGTCGTCACCGGCAACCTCGTAGACCTTAACCTGAGCACGCCGAGCACACTGAACGCGACCACGGGCGCGATCAGCGGCGGCACAACCCTGCCGTTCGAGGCACGCGGCCCCATCCTCGGCTTTAACATTCCTGAAGCTGTGCTTTTGCAGTCCTCAGCCAACTCGATCTACCACTCTGGGCAGCTAAGCGTGACCAAGCGCTTGTCGCAAGGATTGCAGTTCAACGTGGCCTACACGCTCTCGAAGTCAATCGACAACAACTCGGCCGACCCCGGCAGCACGGCCGGCGGCGGCAAGCCAGACATTCCGAACGTAGGCTTCGTGGTGCAGGGCGATCAGCGGAATTTGTCGACTAACCGGGCGCTCTCTGACTTCGACCGCACGCACCGCTTGAGCGTGAGCTACGTCTACGACATCCCGACCTTCGGCCGGACGTCTCGGTTCCTCACTGGATTCCAGCTTTCCGGTTTCGCGCAGGCGCAGTCGGGCACGCCTTTTAGCATCTTCTCGGGCGAGCCGGAGGCCGGAAACGTGGCGGCGCTGGTGCCGCTCAGCACCGGCGCCGGCGGACTCTACCGTCTCGGCTTCGGGCGGCCTAATTTGTGCGGCACGCTCGACGAGTTGCGCGAGCAGGGCGACGATCCGACCGAGGATTACTTCAACAGGTCTGTTTTGTGCTCGCCCTTGGGCGGCTTCGGCTCTCTGGGCAGAAACATTTTGCGCGGGCCATCGCAGAAGCGCTTCGATCTTGGACTGTCGAAGACAACCCGAGTCACAGAGCAAGTCGGACTGGAGTTGCGCTGGGACATCTTCAACGTCTTCAACAACGTCAACTTCGCTAACCCGAACAACGATTTGCAGGACACAACGGACTTCGGCACGATCAGCAACACCATTGGTGGCCCGCGCGTGATGCAGTTCGGCCTCAAGCTGAAGTTCTAAACCGCATGATGATCGATCCTGGGCGGCTTTTCACTCAGGATCGATCACCACCTGCCATCTTTTCGTTGTGTAAAGCCACTTTGATCTCGTAGAAACACAAGAGGTCTCTTTATGCCAACTGAGCTAACGGGCTTCGAGACACCGAAGTCGAATGGCACCAGTAGTGCACAAGACAATGTCTTTGATAATGGTACCTTTCGCGTCGAGCACGACAATTACTACATCGCTTGCAACGGGCGCCCGATTCAATTGCCGCGCAAAGAGTTTCTGATCATTTCGCGTTTGGCGCGCAATCCGGAGCGCATCGTGGCTTCGGATGAGATTTGGCGCCACGCCTGGGGCCGTCAAGCTCCCTTTAATTCGGAGAGTTTGCACGTCCACATTTATCGCCTGCGCCGCCGACTCGAGCCGTTCAATATTCAAATTGAAACGATGGTCAACGTCGGCTACCGCCTCTCGTTCCTTGAAGCTTGAGCTTTACCCTCCGTGTCTCTTTGCGTCTTGTCTTTGCGATACTTTGCGTTTAAGTACGACAGACTTAAACGCAAAGTATCGCAAAGCGAAAAGACACGAGAAGAACAAAACTCAATGCTTTAGTTCACACAAGCGTAAGTCGCAGTTCAGACTGATGTAACATGATTTCAGTAAAGTACACTTCGTTGGATCAACGATGGGAGTCGATCAAATGTCCCGTTTAAGAAAAACTTCGCAGCGCTTCGTGTTGTACTTTCTCGCCATCAGCCTTTCGCTTGTGGGCTGTAGCGGCAATCAATCGGGCGAGTCGCGGCCGGGTGGTGGTGGTGGCGGCATGGTGCGCGTGCAAGGTGCGGGCGCGACGTTTCCCAATCCGCTTTACCAGAAGTGGTTGAGCGAGTATGGAAAGCTTAATGAAGGAGTGCGCATCGACTATCAATCGCTTGGTTCGGGCGCCGGAATCAAACAGATTCGCGAGCAAACAATTGATTTCGGAGCTACTGACACCCCTATGAGCGACCCCGACCTGAAGCAGGCGCCGGGAAAATTGCTTCACATTCCGACGGTCCTCGGTGCGGTGGTGGTGACTTATAACCTTCCCGGCGTTCAGCGGCCGCTGCACTTTTCGTCCGCGGTTCTCGCAGACATCTTTCTCGGCAAAATCAAGCGCTGGGACGATCCTCAAATCAAAGCGGACAATCCCGAGGTGAACCTTCCGGCCGAAAATCTGACGGTTGTGCATCGCTCGGACGGCAGCGGCACTTCGGCCGTGTTTACGGATTACCTTTCGAAGGTCAGCCCCGAATGGAAGGAAAAAGTTGGCGCCGGCACATCGCCCAACTGGCCGGTCGGTTTGGGCGGCAAAGGAAATGAAGGTGTTTCGGGACAAGTCAAGCAAACTCCGCACACCATCGGCTATGTGGAGTACGCTTATGCGTCTCAAAACAAGCTTCCCGTTGCGCTGCTTAAAAACCGCGCCGGCAATATCGTCGAGCCGACGCTTGAAGCCGTGACGGCCGCCGCGGCCGAATCCGTTCCGACGACGCCCGAAGATTTGCGCGTTTCCATCACAGATGCGGCCGGAGCGGGCGCCTACCCCATCGCCAGTTACACATACATCCTGATTTACCAAGACCAAAAGGACGCCGCCAAGGGCAAAGCCCTGGTTGACTTTCTCTGGTGGTCGATCCATGACGGCGAGAAATACGCCGAAGGGTTGCAGTACGCGCCGCTGCCCGCGGAGATCGTGAAGCGCGCCGAGGCGCACCTTAATTCCATTACTTCGGGCGGCAAAGCGCTGCGCGGTTAACTGAAGAAAAGAAGAGAGTCAGTATTTTGTAAATTAAGTTCTTTACCATGATGGCGAAGTTCCGAAGTGGCGGCTTGCGTCCGTGATTCTTCAACGCTCGCGCCTGAAGGCGCAAATCTGAACATCTGAAAACTTAATTTACAGACTTAGTCAGTTCGCTTGCAGGCTCACTGCCTCTTCCGGGGCCTTTGATTCGTTATGAAGAACCCGCCAGTCAACACGCCGTCGCCGGCCGCCGCTTATGGCGCCAGCGTGCGCCCGGCGTGGGACTGGCGCCGCGCGGTCTCGCCAACGGGTAATACGGGCGACGCCATTTTCCGCGCGCTGCTGCTGTCGAGCGCCGTGTTGCTGATCATCATCGTCGTCGCGATGATCGCCGCGATGGCTTCCAGTTCGCTTTTGTCGCTGCAAAATTTCGGCAGCGGTTTCTGACGGGGCGCGTTTGGAATCAATCCAAAATCAATTCGGCGCGCTGCCGTTTATCTACGGCACGCTTGTTTCGTCGCTGCTCGCTTTGGTTATCAGCGTTCCCCTTTCCCTGGGCATTGCCATTTTCCTGGTCGAACAAGCTCCGCGCCAAGTCGCCCGTCCGATTGCTTTTCTGGTCGAGCTACTGGCCGCGATTCCGTCGGTCATTTACGGCCTCTGGGGCATCTTCGTGCTGGCCCCTTTCATCCGCGTTTATGCGGGGCCTCCGCTTGCGAAATACTTCGGTTGGCTGCCGTTTTTCCAGGGCACCCTCACAGGCATCGGCATGCTGACCGGCGGCGTCATTCTCGCGATCATGATTACGCCGATTATTTCCGCGGTCGTACGCGACGTGCTGGCCGCGGTTCCGGTAACGCAGCGCGAAGCGGCGCTCGCGCTTGGCGCGACCAAATGGGAAACGACGCGTGTGGTTTTGGCGAACGGCGCCCCCGGCATCGCCGGAGCGATTATTTTGGGCCTCGGGCGCGCCATCGGCGAAACGATGGCGGTGACGATGGTGATCGGCAACCGGCCCGAAATCAGCTTGTCGCTTTTCGAGCCCTCCTACACCATCGCTTCCGTGATCGCCAATGAGTTTACCGAGGCGACGGGCGACCTCTATTTAAGCGCGCTCATTGAGCTCGGATTAATTCTCTTTTTCGTGACGTTTGTTGTTAACGGCGCGGCCCGATTGCTGGTCTGGAGCGTGACTCGTCAAACGAGCGGAGGAGCGAAAGCGTGAGGGCGATGAACGAAAGCGAATCACCGCGCGGCGGTTCGCGGAAATCGCGCCAGTTCGTCAGCACAGTGATGACGACGATCACCGCGCTGTGTGCGCTCTTCGCCGTGTTCGTGCTGGTTATCATCATCGGCTACATCGCGATGCAGGGCGTCAGCTCACTGAGTTTGCAGTTTTTGACTGATATTCCTAAGCCGGTCGGCGAGGGCGGAGGCATCGGCAATGCGATCCTCGGAACTTTCGTGCTGCTCGGCTTGGCCAGCGCTCTCGGCATGCCCGCCGGAATCGCCGCCGGCGTTTACCTGGCTGAGTTTGGCGATAATTGGTTCGGCAGAATCGTGCGCTTTGTCGCCGACACGCTGACCGGCGTGCCGTCAATTGTGGTCGGCGTTTTCGCCTACACGTTGATTGTGCTTCCGATGAAACAGTTTTCGGCCTTCGCGGGCGGCCTGGCGCTGGCGATCATTATGTTTCCCATCGTCGCGCGCACCACAGAGGAGATGATTCGTTTGGTGCCGAACAGTTTGCGCGAGGGAGCGCTCGCGCTGGGCGCGCCGCAGTGGCGTGTGATTACGGGCGTGGTGCTGCCGGCCGCAGCTTCGGGCATTGCCACCGGCGCGATGCTCGCCGTGGCGCGCGTCACAGGCGAAACGGCGCCGCTTCTTTTCACCGCGCTCAACTACAAGTTTTTCAGTTATCACCTGGATCAACCGATCGCTTCTTTAACGGTTCAGATTTATAACTACGCGATCTCGCCCTATGATGAGTGGCACGCCCAAGCGTGGGCGGCGACGCTCGTTTTAATGGTCATCATCCTGACGATTAATATCGCCGTCAGGACTTTAACGAGAAAGAAGTTTTAGGAGCTCGGCGGTGCCTGGCGCCCGGCCGAACGGCGCTTTTGATCTTTCATCGGCCACCGCTCACGGATTTGCTATGTCAATGCCAACTTCGACCACAGCGCCCGCTTTTCACTTGGGCGGCAAGCGCTCAGCGGCCGCCGCGGAAACGGCCGCCGCCAACGCCGCGCCCGAGACGTCAATTAAAATCAGCGTGCGCGAGCTGAACTTCTTTTACGGTCGCTCGCAGGCCTTGCATAATATTATGATTGACGTGCCGGAGCGGCGCGTGATGGCTTTCATCGGGCCTTCGGGCTGCGGCAAATCGACATTCTTGCGCACGCTTAATCGCATGAACGATACCATCGCCGGCACGCGCGCCGAGGGTCAGGTCGAGATTGACGGCCGCGACATCTACACGCCCGGCACGGATGTGGTTGAGTTGCGGCGCAAGGTCGGCATGGTCTTTCAGAAGTCCAATCCGTTTCCGAAGTCGATCTTCGACAATGTGGCTTACGGGTTGCGCATCAACCGCATGGTGTCGGGCAAAGACGAATTGCACAACCGCGTGCAGGAGGCGCTCGAGAACGCGGCGTTATGGTCGGAAGTCAAAGACCGCCTCAAGTCGTCGGCGCTTGGTCTCTCCGGCGGTCAGCAGCAGCGGCTGTGCATCGCGCGGGCCCTGGCCGTGCGGCCTGAAGTGCTGCTGATGGACGAGCCGGCGTCGGCCCTCGATCCGATTGCGACGCAGAAAATCGAAGAGTTGATGTTCGAACTGAAGAAGCAGTTCACTATTGTCATCGTGACGCACAACATGCAGCAGGCGGCGCGCGTTTCCGACCAGACCGCGTTTTTTGGCTGGGCAAACTGATTGAAGTTAATTCGACGGAGAAAATGTTTACAACCCCGACCAAAAGCTGACGGAGGATTACATCACCGGGCGTTTTGGTTGATACTGCTTGCATTATCAAGGTTTGGACAAAAGGTTTATCAGAAGATGGAGATTCACAGACATCTTGATCGCGATCTTGATCGCTTGCGAGACCGCGTGCTGCTGCTCGGCGGCGAAACGGAGACGGCCCTGCAGCGAGCGATGTTCGCGCTCATTGAGCGCGACACCGTGACGGCGCGCGAGGTGCTCGATCACGACGACGCCATCGACCAGCTGGAGCTGGAAATAGATCGCGCCTGCATAGACATCATCGCGCTCAGGCAGCCGGCCGCGCGCGATTTGCGTTTTGTCATTTCGGTGGCGAAGATCACTCCGATCCTTGAGCGCATCGCCGATCACGCCTGCAACATCGCGCGGGTCGCGATTGACCTCAATGACGAGCCGCAGCTCAAACCCTATGTCGATTTGCCGCGCATGGCCGAGCACGCTTCCGGCATGCTGCGCAGCGCCCTTGACTCGTTCACCTCCGGCGACGCGGCCGCCGCCCGCGCCATTATCGACCGAGACGACGACGTTGACATACTTTATGATCGTATTTTTCAAGACTTGATCGAAATGATGGTCACCGATTCGGCGATCACACCGCGGGCGCGCGCTGCTCTTCGTCGCCAAACACATCGAGCGCATCGGCGACTACGTCACAGACATCTGCGAGTCACGGTCTACTTAACCGAGGCCGCCATTATCAAACACCAAAACTAAACGAGGAACGAGGAACGAGGAACGATGAAGTTTAAGAACAAGATTTCTATCATCGCTCCGGTCGTTCATCGTTCCTCGTTCCGCGTTCATCGTTAAATTTTATGGTAAGGCCAGTCTTAATTGTTGAGGACGATCCTGACATCGCCGAGAGTCTGCGGGATAACCTTGAGCGCGACCGCCTTGAGCCTCGGGTGGCCCTCACCGGGGAATTGGGTTTACAAGCCGCGCTCGACGCGAAGAACCCTCCGGCGTTGATCATTTTGGATTTGATGCTGCCCGGAATGAGCGGCACCGAATTGTGCCGGCGTTTGCGGCGAGAGCCGTTAACTCGTCGCACGCCGATTATCATGCTCACCGCGAAAACCGCTGAAGCCGAGCGCGTGGCCGGCCTCGACCTCGGCGCCGATGATTACATCACCAAACCTTTTTCCGTGCGCGAAGTGATGGCGCGCGTGCGCGCCGTGATGCGCCGCGTCGATGAAAACACTGCGACGCGCTACGAGGACACGAAACTAACCATTGATTTCGCAGATATGCGTGTGGCCTGCACGGGTAATATCATCAAGCTGACGCGCAAAGAGTTTTCGCTGCTCTCAATGCTCGCCAAAAGCGCGGGGCGCGTGGCCACGCGCCAGCAATTGCTCGATAACGTATGGGGCTACGAGTATTACGGCGATACGCGCACGCTGGACGTGCATATTCGCCGATTGCGGCAAAAACTCGGAGACTGTGGCGACAGCATAGAAACCGTGGTCGGCGTCGGCTATCGCTTCACCGGCTGCTCGAATGGGTCGACGGTGGTCCAAGAATCTCAATGAAATCGTTTTTCGCGCACCGCCGAGCGTTGATGATCGTGATTTTCAGCGCCGGCGCTGCGGCTTCACTCCTCGTGTTGCCCGCGACCATCGGCGCACCGCATCTTGTCATGGCGTCGCTTCTCTTGATCATCGCCGGTGTGTTTCTCGGCTTCGCCCTTCAGCGCGATTCATGGCCCGCCGCTCGCGCCAACGTTGCCAATGTCTCCGCTCCCGATTTACAAACTTCATCTCTCACACGCACGCCGCCACACTCTGCGCCCGCCAACGCGCTGCTTGAAGCGACCATGAACAGCATGCGCGAAGGCGTGCTGGTGATCGACCACGAGCTGCAAGTCGTCGCCTCGAATCGCGCGGCGGAAGGTATTTTCCGCCACCTCAGCGGGCCGATTGAATCGCTGCGCCTCTCGGAGTTGACGCGCAACTCCGCGATTCATACGGCCTTTCTGGCGGCGGTCAATGACAACCAGCGCGCGGAGGTGAAGGTTGAAACAAGCGGCACGGATCGACGCGTGCTCGAACTGCGCGTAGTTCCGCTACGCTTCGAGCGCGAAACGTCTACGCGCGGCGCGATCGGCGTGTTCTTCGACATCACCCGGCTGGAACGGCTCGAGCGAGTTCGCCAGGAGTTTCTTTCCAACGTCTCGCATGAACTGCGCACGCCGCTCACAGCGATCATCGCCTTTGTTGAAACTCTTGAGGACGGAGCGATTGATGATCCGGAGCACAACCGGCGCTTTCTGGGCGTGATTCGCAAAAACGCTTCGCGGATGCACAACCTGATCGATGACATTCTCGAATTGTCGGCGATTGAGGCCGGCACCGTGCGGGTCGAGCCGACTCACGTGCGGCTCCAGCCGATTGTCAACGACGTGATCGCCGCTTTGGCGACGCGCAGCGACGCGCGTCGCTTGAGCGTACAGAACACGGTCGCGCCCGACGTGTTTATTTTCGCCGATCCCAGGCGCTTGGAGCAGATGCTCACCAATCTCGTCGATAACGCCATCAAGTTCAACCGCGAAGGCGGAAGCGTCAGCATCAGTCACGAAGCCGCCGGCGCAAGAGCTAAGATCAGCGTGAGCGACAACGGCGACGGAATTTCCGCCGAGCACATCGAGCGCATCTTCGAGCGCTTTTACCGCGTCGACCGCGCGCGGTCTCGCGAAATGGGTGGCACGGGGCTCGGCCTCGCCATCGTCAAGCATCTCGCGCGCGCGCACGGCGGCGAAGCCAGCGTCACGTCTACGCTCGGATCAGGATCTACGTTCACAATCGAGCTGCAGTCCTCACCTCCGGCGGCAGCGTTGCCGCCATCATCACAGACGACACCGCATCCTTCCTCTTCTTCACCCGCTCACCTTGACGACCAGTCAGCAGAGGCAGCGCAGGCGCATTATTAAATTCGCCTGATTAAATTCGCCTGTATGCCGCGTTAAAGAGGCGTTGCGCCCGCGCTCACCTAAACTAACCTTGACGCTCATGAAGACCGCTTGTTACACTTTTGTGAGATTTCGGTAAAATTTTGCATTTTCGAAGCTTCGCTAAAGCTTCGTTCGCCTTTCCGCTGGGAATGTGGGTTGAGCGGGGGGCTGTTCTTAATAACACGCAGGAGGTGCTACGGTGGGCTTCAAAGTAGGCCAGAAAGTCATTTACCCCAATCACGGCATCGGCACCATCGAGCAAATCGAGCAAAAGCAGATTGGCGCCGGCAAGTCGCTTAATTGTTACACGCTCAGGCTCGCTTCGACCAACTCAGTGGTGCTGGTCCCAATCGCTAACGCAGTCGAAGTGGGTTTACGGGTACCCATCACCTCTGCCGAATGTGAAATGCTTTTGAGAAATCTGGCGGATGACTTTACGACCGCATCCGCGGATTGGAAAGACCGCTTCAAAGAATTCTCCGACAAGATGCGAACCGGGGACATTTTTGAGGTGGCGGATGTGCTCAAAACCTGACCTTTCTCAGCCTGCAAAAATCCCTCTTTTCGCGAACAACGCATGCTTGAACGTGCTCGCTACCTGGTGCTCTCGGAATTGTCAGTTGTTTGTCGGCAGCCCGAATGTAAAGTCGAGCCGCGCATCGAACAAGCTCTCGCGGGCGCCTGCGCCAAGCACCAGCGCAGTCCGGCCAAGTCCCGCGCCGTCAGCGCTGTCGGCCACTAAAATTGAATTCACAAGTTAATTCATAAGCGAGAGTTCATCTTCCTCTGCGTCTCTCTCTGTGTCTTTTCAAAGCTTCTCTGTGTTTAAGTAAGACCTACTTAAACACAGAGAGACGAGAGAAAGGTGCGTAGTAATAATTTTATGATTGACCAAGCATTCGCGGCGCTTGAGTACGACAGCATTCGCGTGCTTCTTGCGCGCGGCGCGCAAACCTCTATGGGACGGGCGCGCGCCGCAGAGCTTGTGCCATTTTCCGACCTTGATGCGCTGCGCCGTGAGCTCTCCGTGGTCAGTGAAAGCGTCAACCTTCGCGAGCGCGGCGCCGGTTGGTCGTTCGCGGAATTGGCTGAGCCGTTCGAGCTCGTCGCGCGCTTGCGCATCGAGGGCGCGGCCGTCGAGCCGCTCGGGCTGCTTGAGGTCGCCCGGCTTTGCTCACAGGCGGCCGCGGCGCGCGCCGCCGTGCAGGTTGAGCGCGAGTCAAGTCCTATTCTGTGGGGCATCGTGGGGCCGCTCTCGCAAGACACTTTGCAACAGCTGGCCGGACGCATCGCCAAAAAGATTCTGCCCGGCGGCGAGCTCGATGATCGGGCGAGCCCCGCGCTGGCCGAGATCAGAGCGCGCATCAATCGTTTGCGCTCCGACATCGCCCGCTCGCTTGAGCGCTTGATGCGCCGTACGGAAGAAGCGATCCAGGATCAATTGGTGACGGTGCGCAACGACCGCTTTGTGATTCCCGTCAGGTCGGATCACCGCGGCCGCATTCACGGCGTGGCGCACGGGTCTTCGTCATCCGGCGCCACCGTCTTTATCGAGCCGCTTGAGACAATCGACTCCAACAACGATTGCAACTGCTGCGCGAGCAAGAGGAGCGAGAAATCTTCCAGATTCTGCTCGGGCTCTCCGACGAGCTGCGTCGCGAATTGCCAATTATCGAGCTGGCCGTGCACGTGATCTCAGAGCTTGATTTTATCGGCGCCAAAGCCACGCTCGCCGCGCGCTTTCAGTGCATTGAGCCGAAGGTGACAAACGAAGGCTCCCTTGAGCTGAGCGAAGCGCGTCATCCGCTGCTGGAGGAGAATCTGCGTCAGGCGGGCCACAACGAGGTGGTGCCAATCGGCTTCACGCTTGAACATGCGCGCCCCGTGATGATCATCTCGGGAGCCAACGCCGGCGGCAAGACGGTGGTCTTAAAGACGGCCGGGTTGCTCGCCCTGATGGCCCTCTCGGGTCTGCATGTGCCGGCGCGCGCGGCGAGTTTTCCGCTGTACCGCTCGATTCTCGCGGACATCGGCGACCGCCAATCGCTGGCCGCCAACCTTTCGACCTTCACGGCGCACATGGCGAACATCCGAGAGATGATCGAGATTTGCCAAGCTCCGGCGCTAATTCTGCTCGATGAAGTCGGCACCGGCACGGACCCCGAGGAAGGTTCCGCGCTTGGCGTCGCCATCGTTGATCATTTCCGCCACGCCTGCGCCGCCCACATCATCGCGACCACGCACTACAGCGGCTTGAAGATGTATGCCGCGAGCGAAGAAGGCGTGCTTAACGCCAGCGTCGAATTCGACGAAAAGACTTAGCACCCGACTTACAAACTCATAGTGGGTTTGTCCGGATCATCTTCGGGCTTAGAGATCGCGCGCCGCTTCGGCCTGCCTCCGGCGGTGATCGCCGCTGCCGCCAATCGTGTGGCCGCCGCGACGCGCGAAGCCGCAAAGTATTTGCAGCGCATCAAGCGTGAAGCCGACGAGGCCCACGCGCAGCGCTTGGCGATCGAAGAAGAGCGGCGGCGTGGCCGAAAAGTACGCCGACTTGACGCCGAGGCGCGCGCGGCCGAGCGCGAGCGGCAGAAGAATTTTGAACGCGCTTTGCACAAAGCCACAGAGGAGTTCGACCGTCGCGCGCGCGAGCTTTACGCAAACATAGAGGATCGCGCTCTGCGGGCCAAAGTCGAGCGCGAAGCCAGGCAAAGCGGCCGAGTTGCGCCGCGAATCGAAAAGGCTGTGCGCGAGCAGCAGGCGCAGCCGCGGCCGCAGCACGGCGAGCCGGCGAGCACTCGCAGCGGCGATGTGCGCGTCATACGGCGCGGGCAATCGCAGGAGGCGCCGGAAGCGTCGGCCGAGCGGCGCGAGATCAAGGCCGGCGATCAGGTGCGGCTGATCACAGTTGGCGGCGCGGGTGTAGTTGAGCGCGTCGGCGACGGCGAGGCTGAGGTGCGCGTCGGCTCGCTTCGCTTTCGAAGAAAATCCACAACCTGGAACTGCTTCCAAGCGTTGCTGCACCGCCACCGGAAAGCACGCGCGGCGCGCGCGAGGCAAAACTCGGCGCGCGGCACAGAATTCATCTGCGAGCTTCAAGCGGAGCCCGACGCCGAACTGAATCTCATCGGTCGCCGCCGGACGAGGCGTCGACGCGGTCGACAATTTTTAGATGAAGCCTACCTGCACAGCTACGGCCAAGTGCGCATCATTCACGGCCACGGCACGGAGCGCTCCGCCGCGCGATCGCAAATTCTTGCGCACCCATCCGCATGTGGCCGGCTACGCGCCGGCCCCGCCGCAGCAAGGCGGCGCCGGCGCCACCGTCGTGACGCTGAAGCAATAAACTAACGTGAGCTGGATGGTTCTTCACTGTGCGTGAAGCGCGACTACTGCGACCGACAGCAATGCTGCCAAAATGTCCGACAATCTTCTCGATTGTCGCGCTCGTGCCAAGCTGCAAGCTTGATTTCTCACAGGCCGAAGCGACAATCGAGAAGATTGTCGGACATCTGCTTGCAGGCCATCCGCTGACATCGCATTCACATTAAATTACCCTTCGGAGTAATGAAGCATGAACGGCGGCCGTCATCTCGCTATCGCGACCATGACCCTCGCGCGCAATGAGGCCGAGGCGGCCGTGCTTCGCGATTCGCTGCGGTCTCTGGCCCAACTTAACCTTCCGACCGTTGTGGCGGACGGCGGTTCGGGCGCGAGTTTCGTCGAATTCTTGCGCAGCTTCGCCAACTTTCAAGTGGTGGAAGTTGCGTCGGCAGGCGTCGTCGAGCAAACGCGGCAAAGTTTGCGCGCGGCCAGCGAAACGAGCGC
>JBBJMB010000233.1:0-6070 GCA_037719755.1 Pyrinomonadaceae bacterium | reverse complement strand
TCTCGCTCTCGCTCTCGCTCTCGCTCTCGCTCTCGCTCTCGCTCTCGCTCTCGCTGGCGACAGACGTGGGCGGCGCGCTATGCTGCCACGAACCATAGCGGTAGGAGCCATTACCTCTGCCGCCCGCTCCCGCGGGCTTGGTGTTTTGATGGCGTGCGGACCCCGTGCTCGGACGCACGGGGCTGCATTCTTTCGCCTGCTCACGCAGGCTCCTTGAAGGGTTTTGGCTAAAGCTTTAAGTTCGTGACATCAGTTGCTAAATCTGAGCTGTAGGAAATCCCCTTCTGTCCTTTGGCGTCTTCCTTTGCGCTGCTTTGCGTTGAGGTAAGCCTGACTTAAACGCAAGCAGCGCAAAGCCGCGGGACGCAGAGAGAAAGGATTTCAACGAATTCAAAAATTCTTTAATCCTTATCTTTCATCCCTCATCCTTCATCCTTCATCCTTCATCCTTTCGTAGCGTCCGGACTTCGCGTAAGACAAATCCAACAGCTCAACCGGGTGACAGATGGCCAGACTTTCAAGACCAGTGAGGCGTGCGCCCGCGCCGAGTTGCATGTGACAGCCCGGATTGCCCGTCGCGAGAACACGGGCGCCTGTTTGTTGAATGTTTTTTAGTTTTTCACGCAAAACTTTTTGCGACAGTTCCGGTTGCAGCAGATTATAAATGCCGGCCCCGCCGCAGCACACGTCGCTTCCTTCGAGCGGCTGGAAGTTGAGCTCGCCGGCCGCCGCCCGAATCATTCGCAACGGAGCCAGCGCGGCGCGTTGGCCGTACAGAAGATGGCACGACGCGTCGTAAGTCGTCCGCTGCTCGGTGGCGGCACGCCCGGCACGATCTCTGCGGTTTCGAGCTGCTGACTGACATCGCGCACGCGCTCAAAGCTCGAGCGCGCGCGGCGTAATCAGGATCGTCCGCCAAAAGGTGATGATAGAGAAAGCATCGCGCCGCAGCCGCCGGCGTTGGTGACGATGTGATGATGATCGTCGCCAAACGCTTCTATATTACGGCGCGCCAGAGCGCGCGCGCCTTCCAGGTCGCCGGCGTGTGCGTGCAAAGCGCCGCAGCAGACCTGACTTTTCGGCGCCGCGGTTTCGTATCCGTTGACGCGCAGCACGCGCGCCGTGGCCCGATTAACCCGCGCGAAAAGTCCCTCGGTCACGCAGCCCGTAAAGAGCCTGACTTTTATCGCGGCGCCTGCCAGAGCCGCGTTCGCGTCATCAACCGAGTTGACATGGCGCGCATCATCAATATCGCCGGGCGCCGAGCTCTCGAGCATTGCGAGTGAGAAAGCCAGCCTCGGCGAGATTAGTTGCGGCAATCGGCTTTTGAGAAGTAAATGGGGAAGCCCCGAGTCTCGCAAAACGCGCGCCGCCGCAAACGCCAAACGTAAACGCCGCGGTTGCAGCCAGACGTGCCGCAGCACGAAATTGAGCAGTGAATCGGTTGGCGTGTGAGGCCGCTCGGCCGCGTGCAAATCGTGGCGCGCGGCCTCAAGCAATTGGCCGTACTCCACGCCGGCCGGGCACGCTTGTTCGCACGCCCGGCAACCCAAGCAACGATTGATGTGTCGCGCGAAGATCGGAGATTCCAAGGGCAAGCTATTTTCTTCCACGGCGCGCATCAGGTAGATGCGTCCGCGCGGACTGTCGTTTTCATCGCCGGTGTGAATGTAAGTCGGGCAGGCTTCAAGGCACAAACCGCAGTGCACGCAAGACAGCAATTTGTCTTGCTCGGTTTGCAGGGCGCCGCCCATCACTGAAGTTGGAGCTGTCATAATTAATATGCAGAGCTTGGATGATTGTGCCGCCAGCGCAGCCGACGCCCGAGTATTCTTGATTATTTTCTGTGTGCTGCGTCTTTGTCGGGAGCTATGGTACATCTCCGCCGGTTCACAGGACAACAGCATCACCGTCGTCCGGGTCAACTGCCGCGCGCGCTCGTGCGGATCGGCGCTGCCACAGCGAGTTGAATATTTTTCAAGAATTATGAGAAGTGAGATAAACTCACAAGGGTTAGCAAGTTGATGCTGACCTTCACAAACCCGAGCAGATAGCGTATTAAATTTTGTCAGTACGGCCTGCTTAAGCTGGGCGGGTTCTTCCAGGCGCGGACGACCCGCCCGCTACCGCAGGCGGTACTGACCTCTCTTTGCCAGAGGTCTCATGTTCAAGACCGTCGATCACCGAATACATAGCATTAACTTATCAAACCGCCCGGCCGTTAATCGCACATCTCGACCTTGAGGAGAAAGATCTGCGGATGAAAATACACGCCGCTTTACTAACGCTTATTATTTTCATGCCTGGCACAAACTTGGCACAAACAGATTATGAGCGCCACGTCGCTTTCGATAACAGCCTCACAGACAAATCACATTACTACAGTCAGGGCTCCTCCGTGGCTCCGAGCGAACTCGAACTTGTGAACGGCAAGTTTCCAATTGAAGACGCGCATTGTGTCAGCCCGCCGAACTGTCTCCGCCTCAAATGGCGTTCCAAGAGCGGCGGCGATTGGCAGCTCGCGCTCAAGCTCAGAAGGCCTTACGGGGCCGTTGATTTCTCCGGCAGCGCTTTATCTTTTTGGTGCTACTCAGATACGGGCATCACCGCCGACGAGTCGCCGCTTGTTCATCTCAAAGACGGGAACGGCGAAGCACGCCCTCGATTCGTCTCATCGGATCTGTGGATAAGATTCCCGCGCGCAAGTGGGTTCGCGTTCAATTGCCTTTCTCGTCTTTCGTTCCTTCTGTGAAGTCTACGCGCGATGCACGCTTTGAGCCGAGGCGCCTCACCGACATTACTTTCGTTCAGGGACTCGATGACGGGAAACCGCACGCGCTCTACATAGATGAGATCAAGGTCAGCGATGAGACGCCGGACGCCGCCGCCGCTCCCGCGGCGAAAGCTCTTGCGGCACCGGCCGGCTTGAGCGCAAAAGCTTATGACCGTCACATAGATCTGGCGTGGCAGCCGCAAAACGCGCCTGATTTGCAGCACTACAAAATCTATCGCTCTTTCGACGGAAAAACATACGCGCCGATTGGCATCCAAAAAGGATACCTCAACCGGTACGTGGATTTTCTTGGCGCCAGCGGCAAGACGGCGTTCTACCAGATAAGCGCGGTTGACGAGAACTATCGCGAGTCACCGCTGTCAGGCGCAGTCACGGCGATGACCCGCGCCATGACGGATGAAGAGCTTCTCACGATGGTGCAGGAAGCTTGTTTCAGATATTACTGGGAGGCCGCGCACACGCAAGCCGGAATGGCCATTGAGATTCTTCCCGGCGACAACAACTTGGTCGCTGTGGGTGCTTCGGGCTTCGGAATTATGGCGCTGGTGGTCGGAGCGGAGAGAGGCTTTATCACTCGCGAGCAGGCGAGCGAGCGGCTACGGAAGATCACGCGCTTTCTCGCCAAAGCGGATCGCTTTCACGGCGTATGGCCGCACTTTTTAGACGGCAAAACGGGCAAAGTCACCGCTTACTTCGGGAAATACGATGACGGCGGGGATCTCGTCGAAACGGCGTTTCTGATGCAAGGGCTCCTCGCCGCCAGACAATACTTCGACCGCAACAGCGAAGCCGAACGAGAGATCCGCAACACGATCACCGGATTCTGGAAGTCCGTCGAATGGGATTGGTACCGGAAAGAACCCGGAAGCGACTTCCTCTTTTGGCACTGGTCGCCGAACCACGGCTTTTACCTTAATCATCCGCTGATAGGGTGGAACGAAGCGATGATCATTTACCTGCTCGCCATCGCTTCACCCACTCATTCCGTGCCGGCCAAGATGTATCACACGGGCTGGGCCGGACAGTCGGAGATGGCCGTGCGTTATCGTCGCGGGTGGAGCAGAACGAAGGAAGGCGATCATTACGTGAACGGCAATACCTACTACGGAATCAAGCTGGATGTGGGAGTCGGAAACGGGGGCGAGCTGTTCTTCACTCACTTCTCATTCATGGGGTTCGACCCCCGCCACAAGAAAGATCGTTACACCAACTACTTTAAGAACAACCGTCACATCGCGTTAATTAATCACGCGTATAGCGTGGCCAACCCGCGCCGGCATGTCGGCTATGGCGATAACTCTTGGGGGCGTTCGGCGGGTATCAATGCCGGCGGAGGCCGCGCCTACCCGCGCGATGATAACGGAACCATCAACTGCATGGCGGCGCTCGCTTCTTTCCCGTACACGCCCGATGAATCAATGAAGGCGCTGAAGTATTTCTATCGCGGGCTCGGCGGTAAACTGTGGGGCATTTACGGTTTCCGGGATGGCTTCAATGAAACGGAGAATTGGTTTGAAGATGTGTACATGGGGTTGAACCAAGCTCCCATCGTCGTGATGATCGA
Source organism: Pyrinomonadaceae bacterium (assembly GCA_037719755.1). GTDB lineage: Bacteria > Acidobacteriota > Blastocatellia > Pyrinomonadales > Pyrinomonadaceae > JBBJMB01. Next base: position 1,712 of record JBBJMB010000233.1, on the reverse strand, counting down.
AAACCACCGCTCAGGGCTCATGTGGAAGCTTTTTATGTCGAATCCTGAGATCGAACCGGCTCTCAAGGCGATCGGATTTGAGCAGGATTGAGCACGCAAGTTGTTTCACGGCGGCCGCGGATCACTTGGAAAGCTCTTTTGCGAGATAGATCATCTGACCGATGTGATGATGGAAATGTGTTGCGCCCCTCTGCGTCTCTGCGGTGTTCTTTCTCCGTGTTTCTCTCTCGTTTAAGTAAGTCACACCTAAACACAGAGAGACACAGAGAGAAGACACAGAGAGAAGACCTCAATTCATTGCCCCGCTAATTGCGGAAAGGCGGTGATGCGAAGTTTCGCCGATCCGTAAGGGATCAGCGTGAGCGTCTCTTCCGGCTCCCGGCTGGTGACCGGGCTCGGCGGCAGCGGGCCGCCGAGCCGTTCTCTATTACCCACTGGGGGAGACGCCGTCCTTTGATGCGCAGTTCGACGGGAGCGCCCCAGCAGAAAAAGGAACGTCGCCGATTGGTTTTTCGATGACCCGCACGAATTTTTCAAACTCGCCGGATCGAAGACCAGGCCGTAGTTCCAGGCGGTGGTCGGATGAACTTCCCAGTCCGCGGCCGGCGACGGGGCGGGCTTCTTGACTCCTTGCGTGAGCTTGCGCCAGTCCTCGCCGATCTTCAGTGAATACACGAGCGGCCCGCGCTCGATGGCCACAGAGTTTTGCGCCCAGCGTGATGCTCTCGGCTGCATCGGAAGCACGAGTTCCACTCGGTCGCCCTTTTTCCAGGTGCGATCAATTTTGTGAAATGTGTTAACTTGCACGCCGGCCATCGCTTGTCCGTTCACTGAAATCGTTGCTCCCGCGGCCCACGACGGGATTCTCAATTGCAGCGGAAAAGCCACGGCGGAGGCCGGATTCACGGTGAAACTAACTTTCTCCCGAAAGGATAATCCGTTTCTTCCGTGATGGAAACGCGCACGCCGTTCTTGACCGTCGTTTGCACATCGCTTGGCGCATATGAAACGGCGGCCAATCCATCATCCGGAGCGGCCATCCAGAGGCTTGACGCGTACTTCGGCCAACCCTGATGCAAGTTGGCTGTGCAGCAGCCGAAGTTGGGTTCAAAGCCGAAAAGATTCGATTCCGGCCCGTTGCTCACCCAATCGCGCGGATGCAGACTGCACAGCACTTGATTGGGCTGCTGGTCATATTGATGCGACCACATGTCGCCGGAAAGCGTGGCGGGCAGGGCATTGAAGGTGATTCGCTCCAAACGATCGCCGAGAGTTGGGTCGCCGAGAATGGCGATCGCATGCTCCAGAGAAAACATCGCTTCAACCACTGCGCAAAGCTCCACTCCGCGCGTCGGATCACTTCCGGATAAATGCTCATCGGAGCTGTGCATACCGTTTGGCAGCAGATGATATTTATCCAATTCGCTGAACTGCTGAGCAAGAGCTTTCCGATCCGCCGGATCGCCGGAGACGAGCGACCAGACGGGAGAAGTCTTGAGCGCCATCGCGATGTTGACGCCATGCGCGCGCAAGGCTGTGCTGGTGGTGGCGCCGGGTTCTTTTTTCAGTTGCTCTTTCGTGGTTCTCGCGATGAAAGGGAAATTCTCGTAGTGGCGCCGCCAATCGAACCCTTGCGCGTGGATTTTGCGGGCCAGTTCGAGCAAAGATTTATCGCCGGTGCGATTGTAAAGCCACAGCACGCTCACCACTTC
>JBBJMB010000025.1:0-19713 GCA_037719755.1 Pyrinomonadaceae bacterium | reverse complement strand
CATTCCCTTGGGCGTCTCGGCGGTGACGATTAATAAAGTCTGCGGCTCGGGTCTCAAAGCGGTGATGATGGCGGCGCAAGCCGTCCAGTTGGGCGACGCCGAAATTGTGGTGGCGGGCGGCATGGAGTCTATGACCAATGCTCCGTATCTTTTGCCGCAGGCGCGCGAAGGCTATCGTCTGGGCAATGGCGTCATAGTGGATGCGATGATCCACGACGGACTGTGGTGCGCGTTTGAGAACTACCACATGGGCAACACCGGCGAAGTGATCGCCAAACGTTACGGTATTTCCAGAGAAGAGCAGGATGAATATGCGCTCAACTCTCACCGGAAAGCGCTCGCGGCGATCAAAGCCGGGCGCTTCAAGGACGAAATTTTGGTGCTCGAAGTGCCGCAAAAAAAAGGCCCTTCCTTGATCGTCGACACTGACGAGTCGGTGCGCGCGGATTCTTCTCTGGAGGCATTGGCGAAACTCAAACCCGCTTTTCAAGAGGCCGGCAGCGTGACGGCCGGAAATGCTCCCGGAGTAAACGACGGCGCCTCTGCGTTGGTGGTTACTTCCGAGCGGCGCGCGCAATCATTGAATCTGGAACCGATGGCCCGCATCGTGTCTCAGGCGACCTCAGGCATTCAACCGGAACTGGTGATGATGGCTCCCATCGAGGCGATTCGCCGCGCTCTCACAAAGGCGAATTGGTCGCTCGGCGAAGTTGATGTGATCGAAATCAGCGAAGCTTTCTCCGTGCAGGCGATTGCGATTATCAAGGAATTGGATTTAGATCCCCAAAAGGTTAATGTGAACGGCGGCGCGGTGGCGCTCGGGCACGCGATCGGACAATCAGGCTCAAGACTGCTGACGACGATGCTTTATGAAATGAAGCGCCGCAACGCTCGGCGAGGTTTGGCCGCCCTGTGCCTGGGCGGCGGAAACGCGGTCGCTCTCACAGTGGAAAGATAAATGCGGATTAACCTCCGCGCGAGCGCCCGAGAGCGGCGCCGCAAACGTTGCCATTAATCGCGGGTTCTCAACAATGAAAGTATTTGGCGTGATCGGGGCGGGTACAATGGGCAACGGCATCGCTCAAGTGGCGGCCCGTGCCGGCCTCGAAGTGGTGATGCGTGATGTCGGCGAGGAAGCACTGGCGCGCGCGATGAGCGCGATTGAGAAAAGCCTGGCGCGAGATGTTGACAAAAATCGACTGACCATTGAGGAAAAGCAACGGATTATTAATCGCATCACCACCAGCGTCGCATGGGAGTCGCTCGCCGACGCAGAGTTTGTGGTGGAAGCGGTGACGGAAAATTACGAAGTGAAGCGCGAAGTTTTTCAGATTCTTGATCGCACGGTGCGCCCCGACGCAGTGCTGGCTTCCAACACGTCTTCGATTTCCATCACCAAGTTGGGCGCCGCCACCAAGCGGCCCGAGAAAGTAATCGGGATGCATTTCATGAACCCGGTTCCGGTGATGCAATTAATCGAAGTGATTCGCGGAGCGGCGACTTCGGATGAGACGTACGAGTGAGTGCGAAGCTTATCCGAGCAACTGGGCAAAGTTGCTTTAGAGTGTCAGGATTCTCCCGGTTTCGTGGCTAACCGAGTGTTGATGCCGATGATCAACGAAGCGATTTTTTCGCTGCACGAGGGCGTGGCGTCGCGCGACGCAATTGACGGCATTATGAAGTTAGGAATGAATCACCCGATGGGCCCACTCGCGCTGGCCGATTTTATCGGGCTGGATGTGTGCCTGGCCATTATGAATGTTTTGCACGAGGGATTGGGCGATCCTAAATACCGCGCCTGCCCTTTGCTTAAGCGCTACGTTGATGCCGGGTGGCTGGGTCGCAAATCAGGACGCGGTTTCTACGAGTATTGAGACCAGCAACCGGGAGGCGTCCTTGAAGGGCCGTTAATGTCGAACACCGTCAATAAAGTTTTCTGCCAAAATTGCCGCGCGGCGAACTCAATTGCGCGCGAGCTGTGCGTGCAGTGCGGCACGCGCCTGATGCTGGTTGCGACCTCAACCATTGCGCGGCACGAAGACAACACCGCGCGCTACATTCACGAAGAGCATTTGCTGGAGCGGATCTCCGTGCTCGAAAATCATCTCTCTCAGCTCGGAGATAAAGTCGGCGAAACGCTTGATTTACTGTTGCGCCAAGCCAAGACCGCGCACCTCGATCAAACTTTGCTGGAATCGCTGATCGACGTTTTGGGGCAAGCGAAATTGATCGATGGCCGCAAATTGCGGGCGACGTGGCACGAACGCAGCGGTGACAAATCGTTTGCTGAGCCGCTGGAGAAAGTGTGGCAGACGACGCGGGCAAACATGCTGGCCGAATTTCGCGGGCCGTTGCAGGAAGAGTTCGCTCGGCAGCTTGATCAAGCCATCGGGTTAATCGCGCGCGGCGAAGTGCACGACGCGGCTCTGGCCTTCAATACAGCCGCGCTGTTCGACGCGCAGAATCCGCAGCTCAACTTGACCATCGGAGGTTGCTTTTCGCCGCCAGACAATTCGCGAGCGCCCGCGAATGTCTCGCGCGAGCACAGCGTGCGGCCGGAGAACTCGCGCATTGTTTTGCTGCTCGGACTAATCGCCGCCGAACAAGGCGAATTAGATAAAGCCGACCAACTGCTGGTGAAAGATCTCAAACGTGAGCGCGGATTGTTCGCTCTGGAATGCGCGCGCGGTCTTTTGCGCGGTTTGCAAGGCCAGTGGAGTCAAGCGATCAAAGACTTTCGCCGCGCGCACGCCGTGAAGCCCGGCGCCGCGAGTTTTTTTCTCTTGGGTTTCTCATACTACGACGGGGGCCATTACGGCGCCGCCTTGAAAGCTTTTGAGCGGGCCGGCGAGTTGGCCGCCGACCAAGGAGTGATCGCATACTTGAGGGGAATCGTGCTCCTCAAGCTCAGAGAACCGCGTCGGGCCAAGGAATGGCTGAATTTGGCTTTCGTCCTCGATGCGCGGTGTCCGCTCTACAGAGCGGCGGCCAGGCGACCATCCCTGAAAACCGCTTCGCTTCCCGAACTCTTTGTGGGCACCGGAACAAAGCCGCGGCTTAAACTCTCGCAGCGAGCTAAGTTCATTTCCGACGCGATATACGAAGATGCCATCAGCCTGGACGGAGATTCGTGACAGAGCTTCACTAATTGACACAAGCGTTCCGGTAATGGTAATTAAACCCTTTGCATTGGCGCCGGTTAATTGCGGCATTCCGAGCTGTGGCGGGTGATGGCGATGCGGATAGATATCAGAGACCTTCAGCAGGGAAAGAAAAGCTTTGATTATGTGCGTCAATCTGAGGAGCTTTCGTTAGACGAAGACAGTGTGCGGTTGGCGTCGCCGCTTACTGTGAGCGGCGAAGCGTCTCTTGAGAGAGAAGAGATTTACGTGCAAGGCGTGATGCGGGGCCAAGTCGAAGCGATGTGTGATCGGTGTTTGCGATGGACGCCGCTTTACCAAGATTTAAGCTTTGAGGCCCACTTAATACCGGCCGCATCATATTACCGTGACCAAACGGCTGAGCTGCAAAACGAGGATCTCAATTACTCGGTTTTCGACGGTGAAACAATTGACCTAGACGAGTTGGTGCGTGAGCAAATGCTTTTGTCCGTTCCTGTGCAAGTGTTATGCGCGGCCGAGTGCCGCGGCTTGTGCTCGGAGTGCGGCACGGATCTTAATCGGCAACAGTGCGCTTGCGAGACACCGGCGATTGACCCAAGATGGAGCGCGCTCGCGGTCATGAAAGACGCACCCGCAGATGATTTTATTGACTAATTGGGATTTTCGGTAGTGTGCCCCTCAACGGGGAAATGCATTAATCATAGAATTCCAGCAAATCTTCTATTGACCAGATATGGTCGGTCAGACCTGCTGCCATTGCAGGGGTACGTTGCTCCCACTTGCGATCATTAGCTTTATTACTACGCACTCGTTGCCGTAGTGAGCGATGTGGTTTGACAAAATTATAAATGGCATCCTCCAACGAGATATGCCGTCTTAGATAGTGCACGTTCTTTGAGAATGAAAGTGTCTTTCTGACAAGTCGTCCAACATTCTGCCGCATCGTTAGGTTGTTGCGTTCGACATAGGCGGTGTTGACCTGTGTTCCACAACTCGACGCTTTGAGGATGACGCGAATATCACCCTCTGTGCCAAAGATAATCCGGCGTCGTACTTCTACTACTCGTCCGCCTTGGCGTTGTTTATCAACTTGCGCATAGCGTAATTCGGGATCAACAATGCGTTTGGGTGTGAGGCGTGGTCGCCCCCTCCCGCGTTTAGCTGGTGGTGGTTTGATCGCACTGTAGTTGGCGACCAGGGCTTCAACATACGCAGGCAATTTGTCACTGGTAAAGAATGGTGCGCGCCCATCACTTCTGGCCCGTATTTGCTGGATAAAAGTGGTGGCTGCCGCTTCGCTGCGTTCTTGACTGATGTAACTGGTAATGCGCAAACGACTGGGTAGTGAGATGGCGGTCCAGACCCAATAATCTCCGATGCCTTCACCTGCTTCATCCTCCTGGATGTGGCGCGACTTTTTTTGACGAAGGTCCATAATTCGTCGATCTGCACCTGGGTCAGATGCAGATTCCGGATAAGTTTGCCGCTTACAGTGGCAGCTTGGTGACCAGCAATGTCTAACCAATGTAAGACCGTTTTGGGTCTCAGCTTTTTGACACGTGCAATACCTCGGACACTGTTGCGTTCGGCTAACATCGCAACTGCTTCGAGAAAATCTTGGCGGTCTGCGTGCAGGCGGTAAAAAACGGTATCATGTGATGCCCGAAATCTCTGACTACAGGAAGTACAGTAATAGCGGTGCTCTGTATAGCTGTAGACTCTAATGTTGCCATGCTTGGTCTTGCCAAAATCGGGGCATGCAGAGTTGCCGCAGTGCTGTTGATTTGCTTCCATTGCGTACCTCTTGTGGGAGATTGATCTCTCAGAAGGATACGCAAAACCCGTTTCCCCGTTAAGGGGCACACTACCGGATTTTCATGTGAGGAGTTATTATGCCTAATCCGAAACGCCGCCACTCCAAATCCAGGACACGTCAGCGGCGCGCTCACGACGCTTTGCGGGCGCCGCAAACTTCCGAGTGCCCGAATTGTCAGGAGCCGCGGCTACCGCACCGCGTTTGCCCGAAGTGCGGCTTCTACAAAGGACGCGAAATCATCGCCGTGCAGCAGGAAGCTTAGCAGCGTGTGCGAACGAGCCTTTCCGCGTTTAGCGCTTGCAGCTTCCGCGCTGAGCGGTGGGCCGCGAATGAGCGAGCGCATGAGGCTGACAGGGAGCGGCGAAAAATTCAGCTGACCGGCAAGATCGTGGTGGACGCGATGGGCAGCGATCACGCACCGCATGTCGAAATCGACGGCGCCCTGGCCGCCACCCATGACCTGGGCGTGAGGGTGACGCTGGTGGGCAAGCCGGAGGTGGTGTTACCTGAGCTGCGGCGTTGCGGTTGGCGCGAGGACGGTGATTTGGGTTTGGAGTTTGTTGCGGCGGCGGAATCAATCGCGATGGGTGAGCCGGTTGCGGCGGCCGTGCGGCGAAAAAAGAACAGCTCTTTGAGAGTATCCGCAAAGCTGGTGCGCGACGGAGCGGGTGATGGCTTTGTTTCGGCCGGCAGCACCGGAGCCGTGATGGTCACCGCGCGGATGGTGCTCGGCATGCTTCCCGGAGTGGACCGCCCCGCTTTGGCCGCTCTGGTTCCAACTAAAGGCGCGCGTCCGACTTTGATTGTTGATGTCGGCGCCAATTCCGATTGTAAGCCGCTCCATCTCGCTCAGTTTGCGATTATGGGCGACGCTTACGCGCGGGCCGTGCTCGGCATTGCGCGTCCGAGCGTCGGACTGATGAGCATCGGCGAAGAAGAAGGCAAAGGTAACGAATTAACCAAAGAGGCGTTCGGGTTGTTGCGTGACCTCACGAACCTTAACTTTGTGGGCAATGTTGAGGGGCGAGATGTTTTTACCGGCACGGTTGATGTCATCGTGACCGACGGCTTTACGGGAAACGTGATGCTCAAGCTGAGCGAAGGCTTGTCGGAAGCGATGCTGGCGATGATTCGCAGGGAACTGAAGATGACAGCTGTTTCGCAAGCCGGCGCGATGCTCGCTCGTCCGGCGTTTCGACGGCTGAAGAAAAAGCTGGATTACTCGGAGTACGGCGGCGCTCCGCTGCTCGGCGTCAAACAAATTGTGGTGATCGGCCACGGCAGCTCGAACGCGCGGGCGATTCGCAACGCGATTAGAAACGTCAAAGAATTTTCGGAACACGGTGCGGCGGGGCGAATTGAACGGGGCATTGCGCAAGCCCAGGTCTCGTGACGTTTGACACGAAGGAAGAATTGTTTTGGCAGCCTCGCGCTTTGCGAAATAGTTTATGAACAGGGGCGTCGCATTTGTGTTTCCCGGCCAAGGCTCTCAATATGTGGGCATGGGCCGCGAGCTGTTTGAACGCTTCGCTGTGGCTCGCAGCGTCTTTGAGGAAGCAAACGATGCGTTGGGCGAATCAATCTCCCGCCTTTGTTTTGCGGGGCCAAGCGAAACGCTGCAGCTCACGGAAAACACGCAACCGGCTATTTTAACCGTGTCCGTGGCCGTTTTGCGGGTGTTGCAGTCGGAAGGGTATGACGCGGCGAATTTCTTCGCCGGCCACAGTTTGGGCGAATACAGCGCGCTGGTGGCGGCGGCGTGCATACCGTTTGCGGTAGCCGTCAAAATTGTGCGCGCTCGCGGCCGCTATATGCAGCAGGCGGTGCCGGCGGGAACGGGAGCGATGGCGGCCGTGCTCGGGGCAACACCGGAGACAATCTACGAGGCGTGTTTGAAATCCGTGAGAGATGGTGAAGAATGCAGTCCGGCAAACTTTAATTCGCCCGGGCAAATCGTGATCGCCGGCCACGCGACGGCCGTTGACCGGGCCATCTTGTGGCTCAAAGATAACGGAGCCAAGCGCGTGATTAAGCTTGAGGTGAGCGCGCCTTTTCATTGCCCGCTGATGTTGCCGGCGCAGGAAAAGCTGGCCCATGATCTGCAAGCGATCGAGTTCGCAGATTTGCAAAGACCAATTGTCTCAAATACGGACGCGGCGGTGGTGCGGCGCGGCGCGGCGGCCAAGATTGCGCTGGTTCGGCAAGTTTCGTCGCCGGTGCGTTGGCAGGAAACAATTGAAGTGCTTGCGCGCGAGCATGCGGTGAACACTTTTATCGAAATCGGGCCGGGAAAGGTGCTGTCAGGCCTTATCCGTCAAACGGCGCGAGACGTTGTGTGCGAGCACGTGGAAGACATCGCGTCGCTTGAAAAACTAACAATCGGTCATCTGGTGCGATAGCCGCACACCGAGCGCCGGTGCGGGGCGCGTCGTGCGGCTCGTGATATCAATCAACAAGCAATCTCAACATTTGGACAGAGGAGCATAAACGAAAATGCCCGATCAAGAGATCGAGAATAAAGTTAAGCAGATTATCGTGGACGAGCTCGGCGTGGACGAAAACGAAGTGACGCCCAACGCGCGGTTTATTGATGATCTGGGCGCAGACTCTTTGGACACGGTGGAACTCGTGATGCGCTTTGAAGAAGAGTTTGGCATTGAGATTCCGGACGAAGATGCCGAAAAAATCCAAAGCGTGCGCGACGCTTACAACTATATCGATCAGCATTCAAAGAAGTAATCGATTTTGTTTCAGGGCTTTCTGAGACGGATTTTTTCTCGTTAACGCGGCGGCGGTTACACGAATTGATGCCGAGCGCGTCAATTGATTGGGCGCCTGAAGGCCGCCGCCCGTGAGCAATGCCGTGGCAGTCCGTGGAACGCCCGGAGCGGCATTGGTGGGCCACAAACGTTACTCTGTAGCGAAGGAGTGTGATTTTGAAACGCCGCGTCGTTGTCACCGGTGTCGGCTTGGTTACTCCGCTTGGTAATTCGGTGGAGACAACTTGGTCGGCCCTGCTTAATGGGCAGAGCGGCGTCGACCGCATCAGCAAGTTCGACACGGAAAAATTTTCCGTCCGCATTGCCGCCGAAGTAAGAAACTTCGATCCGTTAACATTTATCGAAAAGAAAGAGGCGCGCAAAATGGGCGCCTTTATTCATTACGCCATCGCCGCCTCGGACGAGGCTTTGCGCGACAGCGGCTTTCGCACCACAAGCGAGAACGCCGAGCGCGTGGGAACGTATATTAGCAGCGGGATCGGCGATTTTTGGGCGATTGAGCGCGAGCACTCGAAGTTGCTCGACGAGGGGCCGCACAGAGTTTCGCCTTTTTTCATTCCTTCGGCAATCGTCAACTTGGCCGCCGGGCAAGTCTCGATTCGCAACGGCGCGAAAGGGCCGAACTCGGCCACCGCGACGGCGTGCTCCGCCGGCGCGCATGCGATCGGCGATAGCTTCAAGATCATTCAACGCGACGACGCTGATGTGATGATCTGCGGCGGCGCCGAATCGGCGATCACGCCGATGAGCGTCGCGGGATTTGCGGCGATGCGCGCCATGTCTACGCGCAACGACGATCCGCAGCGAGCTTCGCGGCCCTTCGAGCGCGACCGGGACGGCTTTGTGATCGGCGAAGGCGCCGGGATCATGATCCTCGAAGAACTTGAGACGGCCCGCGCGCGGGGGGCGCGCATCTACGCCGAACTGGTCGGCTACGGCATGACGGCCGATGCGTACCACATCACTATGCCCGACGAAACCGGCTCCGGGCCGATGCGCGTGATGCAAATGGCGATGCGCGACGCGGGCGCGGAGCCCGAGCGCATCGACTACATCAACGCGCACGGAACTTCCACGCCCTACAACGACAAATTTGAAACGATGGCCATTAAAAGGGCGTTTGGCGAGCACGCCAAGAGTTTGGCCGTCAGCTCCACGAAGTCAATGACCGGGCATCTGCTGGGCGCCGCCGGCGGCATTGAAGCCGTCTTTTCGGTGCTCGCGATTACACGCAATGTGATTCCCCCGACCACCAATTATGTTAATCCAGATCCGGAATGCGATCTGGATTATGTGCCGAACGAGCCTCGCGAAGCGCACATCAATTACGCTTTATCAAATAGTTTCGGGTTTGGCGGCACCAACGCGGCGTTGCTCTTTAAGCGGTATGAGGATTAAGCGGCGATGAAGACCATTGTCTTGATGAAGCAGGTGGCGAATAAAGATGCGATCCTGCGCATCAACAAAGAAGGCACTTGGATAGAGGAGCATGATCTCTCGCACGAAGTCAACGAATCGGACGCTTATGCTCTTGAAGAAGCATTGCGCTTAAAGGAAAAGCACGGCGGCGAAGTGATTGTGTGCTCGCTGGGGCCGCAGCGCGTGAAGGCGATCATCAAGGACGCGCTGGCGCGCGGAGCCGACCGAGCGATTCACATCGTCGGCGAAAACTTGGGCCACGTAGCGCCGTTTCAAGCGGCCGCAGTAATCGCTGACGCCGTTCAAGCCGAGCAAGCAAATTTGATTTTGACCGGTCTGCAATCCGATGATTACGGCTACGCTCAAACCGGAGTGATTCTGGCCGAGTTGCTCGGGCTTCCGCACGCGACGATTGTCATTGAGGTCGACGCATCGGGCGAGCAATTGCGAGTCAAACGCGAATTGGAGAGCGGTTGGTATCAATGGTACACGATGAAACTTCCGGCGCTGTTAACGATTCAATCAGGCATCAACCAGATTCGTTACGCGTCGCTCAAAGGAATCATGGCGGCGAAAAAGAAAGAAATCAAAGAAGTGGCGCCCGCGGCCGCCGCGCTTGAGGCCGCGGCCGACCAAAAAATCGCGCAGATTTACTTTCCGGAGAAGATCAAGCAAACGCGCTTTCTCGGCGACGGAGATGCCAAAGTCGGCGCACGTTTACTGGCCGAGGCGTTGCGCACAGAGGCGCGGATTATTTAGGCGCACATCTTTCCCGCGCTCGGATACGGCAGGGCGCACAAAAAATCCTGACAAAGCATTTCCTTATGGCCAACGGCATTTTAGTTTTTGCGGAACATCGCGCCGGAGCTTTCAACAAAACCACGTTTGAAGCTCTCGCCGCCGCCCAGCAGTTGGGCGAGCTGATTAATCAAGATGTCTCGGCCGTTGTGCTCGGCTCGAACGTCGAACCGCTGGCGCGTCAGATTTCCGCTTATAAATTGGCGAAAGTCGTGTACGCCGAAAACGACAAATTGGCGGAATACACGCCCGACGCTTACGCCGACGCGATGCAGCGCGTGATAGAACAACAGGGCCCGTCACATGTAATTTTACCGCACACATATTTGGTGCGAGATTTCGCGCCGAAATTGGCCGCTCGCTTTCGCAAAGACTTGATCAGCGATTGTTTGCGATTCAAAGTTGAAAACGAAACTGTTGTTTTTTCGCGGCGCGTGTTTTTGGGAAAAATAGATGCGGATGTGGTGCCGCAGGGCGCTCAGCCAACGTTCGCCACGTTTCAGTCCGGCGCTTTTCGCTCGGATCATGCCGTCAAGGGCGAGGGCGCGGCTTTTGAGTTACTAAGCGTTGAAGTCGGCGAAGTGCGCATGCAACCGGAGCCGGCTTTTCAGGAAGTCAAACAGGCCGTCGATTTGAGCAGGTCCGAAATTATTGTCGCCGTCGGTCGCGGCATTAAAGCGCAAGAGCACCTCGGCATCGCCGAAAATTTGGCCGCAGCTTTGAACGGCGAGCTCGCCGCATCGCGTCCGATTTGCGACGCCGGGTGGCTTCCGATTGATCGCCAAATAGGCTCTTCGGGGCAAACGGTCGCGCCGAAGCTGTACGTCGCCCTCGGCATCTCGGGCGCCATACAGCACTTGGTCGGCATGAAGAACGCCGGGACAATTGTCGCGGTCAACAAAGACCCGGAAGCGCCGATCTTTGACATCGCCGATTACGGCATCGTCGGCGACCTTTTTGAAGTCGTGCCCGCCCTCACCGAAGAAATCAAAAAACTACGCGGCTAAAAGCGATTCACGATGGAGGGAAAGCGCCGCCTCCAAATCTCGCAACGCTTCCGGGGCGGTCCATTCGTTGCCGTGGTAGATTTTGAAGATTTTGCCGTCGGGAGCGATGATGGCGGTGCGCAGCGAATGTATGATCTGATCGTTCTGCCCTTCGTAATGAAGCCCGAAATACTCGGCCACCGCGCGCACCTCGCGCGCGGTTCCGGTCGCAAACTCCCAACGTTCAAATTTCTTTGAATTGTTTTTCAACAGCTTAAGTCCGTGTTCACGCATCACCTGGGGCGTGTCATGCTCGGGGTCTATGCTGATCGAGAGCAGCTGAGTTTTCGCTTCCAAACCGGGGCGTTCGCTCAAACGCTGATTGATTTCGGCAAAATTGTCGTTCATCAAAATACAATAATCCGGTAGCGGACAGCGCGTGTAAATAAACGTGAGCAACAACGCGCGGCCCGCGTAGCGTTGCGTATCTATTGCGACTCCATCTTGATTCACCAGCTTAAAGCTCGGCAATTGGTCGCCCGCGCTGCGAATGGTTGTTAGCGGGGAAGAGGTTGTTGCTGCTGCTGCTGCTGCTGCTGGCGGTGCGGACGCCGTGTTTTCTTGGCGCGTGACGACGGGTTCTTCGAGCCAGGTGCGACTGCCTTCAACGATGAGCGCGGCGCTGATCTGATCGCCCGGATTGAGGACATCTAAGGCCCATTCGGTTTTCAGCATAAAGGGCATGGTCATCGCGGCCATCAAGCCGGGGATCTCTTGGTGGGCAACGGTCACCATTTTGCCTCGTTTATCAATTGACACCACTTTCCCAACGAGGTTGTAGCGTTTCTGCGCGGCGTCGGACGCCTCTTGGCCGCACGCGGCCGCGGCGAGTAGGAGGACGAAAGCAATTGCTAAACACAGATAACGGCGCACGTGCGAATTTAAAAAATAAGTTGGCATCATCAAATAATCGGACTTCGTGAGTTACTTCAAAGTGATTAACTGGAAGTATTGTAATCTGACAACGGAGCGCACGGCGAGCGCGATTGTTTGATTGTGTTTGCGCTTGGCGCGCGGTTAGCGGATTTTAGTGTCTCGTGAGACTTCAATGAAACAGGTGATCAATCATGAAATCAAGCATCGACTCGATCATTCATCGCGAACAGGCCGAATATTTGGAACAAATCAATCCTCGCGGCGACCAATTGATTGCCGAAATGGAGGCTTACGCGCGTGAGCATCAAGTGCCGATTGCGGATCGCGAGGTCGCGCTGTTTTTGGAAATCACGGTGCGCGCGATAGGGGCGCGCCGGGTTTTGGAATTCGGAACGGCCATCGGTTACTCGGCGGTTCACATCGCCCGCGCGCTCACAAACGACGGCTTGTTAATCACAATGGAGCCAAACGAAGAGATGATCCGGCTGACCACTCATTACCTGGACAGGGCGGGGATGCTCGGCCGCGTGAGAATTGAGCGCGGCCAGGCGTTAGAGATTTTGCCGCAACTCAATGAAGTGTTCGATTTGATTTACCTCGACGCGGTCAAACAAGAGTACGCGGCGTACTTGGACAACGCGCTGCCATTGCTCAGGCCCGGCGGAGTAGTGATTGTGGACAACGTGCTCTGGGGCGGGCAAGTCGCCGGCGGGGCGCGCTCGCCGGATCAACAAGCCTCGACCGAAGCGCTCCGCACGTTCAATCATTACTTCACCACGCACGCGCAGTTGCGCGCCGTCATCCTGTCGTTCGGTGACGGCATAGGCTACGCGGTGAAACTCGGAGAGTTATCCTGAATAAACATGAATCAGTTAGCGCACGAGTTCGCCGACCAAAATTTCATCTTTGCTTTCGCGCATTTCCTGGCGATGTTTGAAGTTAGATAAAATCGAAAACATAGGTCTTGAACTGATGTCAGGACACATTAGCTAAACGACCCTCTCAGTCGAGTTTGGTGCGTCCTGAGAGATGTTGATACAAACTCCGCTTTTGAGCCAGTAAGCTGAGGATAGCGTTGACCACGCTCAACTCACACCGCCCGCGCCGCCGTGAGGCGACGCGCCTCAACAAGTCTGCGCGCACGCCGCCCGCCACCTCATAGGAGTTGCGTGCCCAAAGTCGCCAGCACCAACAAGGCAATGGCAAACAAGGCGAAGAACCGTGACCACGCCGTGATCTCTTGCACTCGGGCGTCAGCCAATCCCAGCCGCCTTTTGGCGTCGCGGAAACCCTGCTCGCAGCCGAAGCGCCGAGCATACTCTGAAGCCAGCGCTTCCGGTGCTTAAAAGTCAACTTTAAGTCGCACGTTGAACGAGCGCGACGGGATGTAGTTAGTACCGCCGAAGACTGAGAGGTAGTTATAGAGTCCTGGTTCGTTCGTCAGGTTCAGCGCGTCGAACTGCACGCCGACTCTCAATGGTTCACGGCGAATGAAGTCGTAAGCGAAAGAAGCGTCGTAGATGGTACGTGGTCTGACACGCACTACTTCTGAGGTCAACTCCAACAGCGCAAGTCCGGCGGCGGTATCCGGGTTAGCGGCGAGCGCGGGCGCATCCGTTGGCACAACGCCCGTGACCAATCCGCCGTCGTGTCGCACGAGGAATTGCGCGAAAACTCCACGCCGCCGATTGCTGTACTGCATCGCACCTTGCATCGTCTGCCGCTGATCGTGATCTATCACGAACTCCTCGCCGCCGAAGGTGTCCACACTTGCGCCGCTTAAGAAAAGTCCGCCGGAGAAGGGCGGCGTTACCAACGCCCGCACGAAACCTAAACTGAAGTAACCGCCGAATCCGCTCCGGCGCGCAGTATCAAAGCGCAAATCCAGTCCTTGCACGCGCCCGCGCGAAATCGAAATCGGAAAGATGATCGTCGTGTTGAGAAACTGATCGTTGTCGTGCAAATCGCGTATGCTTTTGCGATAGTAAGCGACATCCAGACGACCGAATTTTCCGGTTTGCTGCCGTGCGCCAACCTCGAACCAGTGTGAGCGTTCCGCTGGAATCTGCCGCGTGCGCGAACCGAAAAGGCGGATGGTGAGCGGGTTGACGAGCGCGGCGGCGGGTTCGCTGCCGGAGATGAGCAGGTTCTCCGTCGAAGGCGTCTGCACGATGCGATTGTATGAAGCGCGTAAGATTGTATTCGTTTGCGGAATGCGATACGCAAGACCTAAGCGCGGGCTGAGTGCCGTTTCCGTTCGTAGGAAGCCGTAATGGTCGAAGCGCACACCGCCGCCGATGGTCAAGTGGCGGAAGGTGTAAGCGTCCTGTATGTAAGCCGAAAACTGTCTGCCTGTGCGTTGCGGCGCGGTGCTGAAGGGGCGCGGCGCGCCGGTGATAGTTGAGTTATTTGCGGCAGCTTGGGCAAGAATGGTGCGGTCGTAAGGAATCAGGTTCGGGTTGAAGTTGATCAGCAAGCGGTTAATTTCGTTTTGCGTGAGCGATGGGTCGAAAGCGAAATTGACGGTTCCGTCCAGGTTAATCGTCGCCACAGAGTTCGGCGGAAGCGGGTTAAAGGTCGAGTCTGTAAACTGAAAGTTGAAGGCTTCGCTTGACGGGAACGCGAAAGCGTCAATCCCGAGCTTGAGCCCATGACCATTACCGGCGTAAGCGGCGTTGGCCACCACGCCGAAAGTCGGCAGGTGGCGTGATACGCTGAACGTGACGGGCATATCACCCGCGCTCGGCAGCGAAACGGCAGTTGAAAAACGCAGGTACGGCGCAATCGTCATCACCCATCGGTCGCTGAAGACGTGCTGCCACGACGGATACACGGCGAGGTTGCGGTTCTGTTGCACTTGGCGTTGCCCGCTCAATTCTTGCGACGGCGTGTTGGCGATGTTGAAGCGCGAACGCGCGACGACGATATTGAGCTTGAAAAAGTTGCGGTCGTTCGGCACATAGTCGAAGCGCATAAAGAGGCTTTGCCCGTTGCCGTAGTTATTGAGTCCCGCGCCGCCCGCCGTGACCACGCGCCCGCCGCTGAAGTCAGCCGTCGCGTTCTGATATGGCGGATCGAGGTAGCGCGACGTAAAACTGTTCGCCGCCGAGATGAAGTAACCGAACGTCCGCGAAGAATTTTCACCGCCAAACTTGAATGACGTTTCGCCTGAACCGAATGAACCGCCGCCGATGTTGATATTGCCAAAAACAGAACGCCCGCGACCCAACCCCGATTGCGTCGTGACTTGAATCACGGCGGACGCTTTGTTGCCGAACTCTGGCGCGATGTTGCCGAGTTGCACGCTCATCCCTTCGATGTTGCGCGCATCAAAGTTGTTTGCGTAAATCGCCGAGAGTTGGTCGCTAACAGGAATGCCGTCAATGACGAATGACGATTGATTATGCGCTCCCCGCGCATGGAAAACTCCTTTCCCGTCGCGGACGATGCCGGGGACAGACAGCACCAGGCTTTCAATTTGGCGACTAGGCAATGCGCTCGTGAGATTCTCAATGCTCACTGTATCAACCGCAATCTCGCTGCGCGTCGGTTCGATGCTCGACTCCGTGTGAGCAGTGACCTCGACTTGCTCACCGACGGCGGCAACTACGAGCTGCACATTCGTTTCGAGCGGGACGTTTGAGCGCAACGCGACCTCTCGCGTCGCGGCGGCGAAGCCCGCTTGCGACACGGCGAGCGTATAGGTGTTGAACGGCACGTTGAAGAACGTGTAGCGCCCGTCGTCGCCCGTCGTCGTCTCTTGGGCGTAACCGTTCGTCGCATTCACAAGCCTGACGCTTGCGCCGACGATTGCCGCCCCGCTCTCGTCCGCGACGCTCCCGCGCACAACGCCGGAAGATTGGGCGAACGCCGACGCAGCGCATCCGATGATGAGCAGGAAATGGAAAGCGCATCCAACGAACTGCCGAACAGTGAACATATAGACTCTTTTCGTAGATAGTTTTTAGAGCGGAATTAATATTTAGACTGGTCTAAATATTAATTCCGCTCTTTATACACCGCGTTTGTGAGCAGGTCAAGTCTCGGCTATACTGCGGCGAAAGATAACGAAAAGAGACGTGTGAAGTAACGACCGAGATGACAACAGCAGAGAATTTAGCCCAAGCCGTAACACCGGTGGTGGAGGATTACCTGAAGGCCATCTATTTGATGGAGCGGGCGCATATGCAAGTAAAAACCGTGTTGCTCGCTGAGCGCATGAACGTCAAGCCGTCCTCGGTGACGGCGATGGTCAAGGCATTGGCGGAGATGGGCTTGGTGGAGCATGAGCCGTACTACGGCGTGCATTTGACTCCGAGCGGTGAACGCATCGCGCTCGAAGTGATTCGCCACCACCGTTTAATTGAACTATACCTCGTCGAAGCTCTAGGTTTTACGTGGGACGAAGTGCATGAGGAAGCCGAAGTGTTAGAGCACGTCATCTCGGAAAAACTCGAAGCACGCATCGCCGCTCACTTAGGCAACCCTGTGCGCGATCCGCATGGCGACCCGATCCCGACGCTCGACGGCGCGTTACCCACCGACCCGACGCACACACTCGCCGACCTCCCGCTTAAAACGCGGGGGCGCGTCGTACGCGTCTGCGACCAGCATACTGAACGCTTGCGCTACCTCGCCGGATTAGGACTGGTGCCGGGAGCGCGCGTGCAAGTCGTCGCCCGTGAACCGTTCGACGGACCCGTGACGGTGCAGATCGGCAAAGAGTCTCACGCGCTTGACCATCAACTCGCGCGGAAAATTTTGATCGAAAAATGAGCGATCGGGGCGCGGTCATTCGCTCATCCGAGCTTTTCCTGAAAGCGTCTTTCGACTTTCACTTCCGATCTTCAGAACGTTCGCGCCAAAGAACGCGAGATCGACGACGAGGAAGAACGGGGTCAGCAGTCCGGCCAAGGCGAGGCTCCTCCGCCACTGGTTGCGCGCGACCACGTAGAATGTGATCGGCGTGATCGCCATCGTCGAAGTGACGGCGATGCCGTAAGCGGCGGCGAGAGCAGTCGAGGAGTGAAAGCCGATGACGATGGCGATCCAGCCGAACATCAACGCCCAGTTGACTGCCGGAATGTAGATCTGCCCGTACTCGGTCGGCGACGTGTGAAGGATTTGCAAGCGCGGAGCAAAACCGAGTTGCACCGCCTGCATCGTGATCGAGAACGCGCCGGAAATGAGCGCCTGCGACGCAAGCGATAGAGAACTCACTGCATTGGGTTTTAGATGTGGCGTTTGGCGAAGACGATTGTCAGATCCGCAGAGATCATGGGGCAGAAAACTTCGCCATGTTACGACACATCGCGGTGAATCTGCTGAAAAGAGAAGGCGGCGAAGGTGGGGTGAAGATCAAACGCAACAAAGCGGGTTGGGACAACGACTATCTGCTCAAATTTCTGACAGGCTAACAATTTATAATGCGTTCGCCCGATGATTTAACCAAACTCGGACACGCTTTGCAGGCCAACGGAGAAATAGAAAATGCCCTCACAAAGCACAAGCGTTCCGTGGCCATGTTGGAGAAACTTCACCACGCCGATGCTGAAAACTTTATGGTAGCGCATACGTTAGCGCTGAGCTTGGAAGGACTCGGCGATGTTTCAAAAGCCAAACAGGATTTTACTAAAGCGTTGGAGTCGTACCGCCGCGGGTTGTTGATTGAGGAACGCTTGAACTCACTTGCGGAAAATTATGAGCTGCAAATAAAAATCGCACAGCTTTATTTCAAACTCGGGTAAACCCGACAATTTATCTCTCGCCCGAGCCAGGCGCACGAAGGTCTTTGCCGAGACTTGCGAAAAAGCGTCGAGACGTTTACAGAAATACAAAAACGCACGGTGTTAAGTGAACTTAAGCTTGAGATTTTTTCTCAAGCCCGGCGAATTGCGGAAAACGCAGATTGTCAAAAGGAAAAGAGCTAACTCCCACATACGGCTTACCGCTCAGTTGTGATGTGACGGACGAAGCTCCAATCGCCGCTGCCGTCGATTTTGATTTCTGCGAGGTCGCGGCGCGCGATCACCATCTGCGCCGGATACCAGAGCGGAAGCATCGGCAAATCGCGGCTGACGATCGCTTGCGACTGCGCGTAAAGCGAGCGCGCCTGTTCGCGGTCAAAGGTGTTGGTGGCCGTCTCAAGCAATTCATCCAATTCTGCGTTGCGGTAGCGGCTGCGATTACGCAGCGCGCGATTTTGTTGCGTCGGTATTTCGGAAGAAGCGAACAGATCTTTCAAAAAGACGGGGTCTTGATTGCCTCCCACCCAGCGCGATGTGGTCATCTGATACTGACCGTTGCGCAATTGATCGAGCAAAGAGTTGAGCTCCAGCGTCTCGATCTCGACGGGAATGCCGACTTCTTTTAAAGAGTTTTGAATGACTCCGGCGAATTGGCGCGTGGCGACGTTGCCCGAAGAGATTTTGAAAACGATTGCTTGCGCAAACCTCATTCCGTCAGCGCGCGGACGAAAGCCGGCCGCGTCCAACAGTGCGCGCCCGCGCCGGGTCGTAAGGATACTGTGTGTTTGCGCTGTAGGCCCATGACTCATTGGGCAAAATGGAATGAGCGATTTCCGCTTGTCCGAGCAGCAGATCGCGCACAATGCTTTCGCGATTGATGGCATAAGCGATGGCCTGTCGCACGCCGCGTCATCGAGCGGCTTTGACTCGACGTTGAACTGCAAATACGATGTTGGCGCCGGGAAACTTTTCCACTTTAAAATTCGCGTCCTCTGACATCGCACGATAAGCGTCGGGCGAAAGCGTCGCAAACGGCGGCACCAGATCCATCCGCCCGCTTTTAAGTTCCGCCTGCAAAGTATTGGCTTCGATAATGACGCGCACTCTCAAGGTTTTGATCGGCGGCGCGCCCTGCCAGTAATCGTCGTAAGCCGCGAGGTCCACAAAGTGCTGAGCTTCGTCGTAGCGCGCGAAGCGAAAAGGGCCGGAGCCAAGGGGGGCGGTTTTCTGCGCGGCTTCGCTGCCTTGCGGAATCACGGGGATGGCGACGAGGTTGACGAGCAACTGAGGCCACGGCTTACTCAAGCGCACGACGAGCGTGCGCGCATCGGGCGCTTCCGTCTTTGTGATGTAGGGTTGACGCGCGCCTCCGCTCAGATCAAAAAAGGAAGCGGCTTTGCGCGAGTCTGAGGAGAGCAGCGTATCAAGGGTGTACTTGGCGTCGGCGGCCGTGAGCGGCCGGCCGTCGTGAAAAGTGACGCGGTCGTGCAGGGTAAAGGTGAACGCGAGGTTGTCGTCTGAGGTTTTAATGTTTGAGGCTAAATCTCCCACGTATTCAAAGCGCTCGTTTTTCTTGACGAGCGTATTAAACATCAGCGGCGCGTTCGCTCGCTGCGTCGGTGCCGCGCAGCGGATCGAGAGTCTCCGGGTCGGATTCAAGGGCGACGCTAAAATCTGCTGACGATGAGTGCATGCTGGAACAAACAAAAGTGAAAACCACTAGCAGCGAAAGAAGCGGGCGGAAACGCACTAAAATTTGCCTCCGTAGGTGTAGTTCAGTTTTTATTCAAGTCAGCCACTTCCGCCGAAAGCTCTCGGAAGCGATGAAGATCAAGGTGGGCGGGGCAAGCGTCATTTCCTTGTAGTGAGCGATGCGGCGAAGAGAGGCGTGAATTCTCTCCATTGAGATTTCGCCATTTCGCGCGGAGGCGAGCAGCGCGGCGTGTCCCCGGCGCACCAAATCGGGCTTGGCGCAGATGAGCACCATGTCTTCGCGGGCGAGCACGGCCCGGCGCACGGCCTCTTCCAGTGAGCAGTGCTTACCGATGGCGCGCAGCTCGAGAGCGTCCGTCACGACCAGGCCGTCGTTCTCCAATTCCTCGGGCAGCA